>JBOFNI010000056.1:0-7135 GCA_051658845.1 Brevinema sp.
TCCAAGAGGCATCGTTTAGGGCTTCATAAACCATTCCACCGGTAAAAGAGCCGTCTCCGATAATTGTAATGACCTTACCCTTTTCTTCTGTTAATTTTTTTGCTGTTGCCACACCGACTCCCAACGATAAAGAAGTAGAGCTGTGTCCTGCATGGACAAGATCATGAATACTTTCCGAAGGGGAAGGATATCCCGATAATCCGTTTTTTTTACGGAGTGTGGGAAATAGTTCTTTCCGTCCTGTTAGGATTTTGTGGACATAGCATTGATGTCCGACATCCCAAATAAAAGAATCTTCCGGAGAATTAAAGACATAATGAAGGGCGACTGTTAGCTCGACAATACCAAGATTAGGTGCTAAGTGTCCACCTGTTTGGGTAACATGCTCAATTAAGAAATGGCGAATTTCTTGAGCTAAAGGTTTTAATTCGGAGAGTGAGCATTTTTTTAGGTCGGAAGGGCTATGAATATTGTTTAATATTTTATAAGGATTCATAGATTATATTATAGCACATTCTTAAATTTGAATCAAGACAAAAAACCCCACAAGCAAGCTTATGGGGGTATAGGGTGTTTTTATTTTTTTTATAGACCGGATAAATCGTAAGAGTAAGTTAATCCTGCATTCAATTGCATGCTATGTTTGGTTTTTAAAGCAATTGCATTTGGCTGGTAACGAAACTGGAAGTAACTTCCAAATCCGTTAGGATTGCTATAATAAAAGGTGTTATTCCATCGGATGCTGAAACTATCTCGAACTGCTTGGATCGAATCTGCTCTTTGTCCTGTTTGAGCTTTACCGTTGAATCGGAATCTTACATCAGATTCATAGCCCCACTCCGGATGAAACTGTACATAGTAAGTGATCCGATAGTCCATATGTCCCAAGACTTGGCGTGTTTTTAGAGGATTTCCACCCTCATCAAGAGGAGAATCCTTCCGTAAAGTAGCATACCAAGAGTTACCAGTAGGGAATAATTCCATATAAGTTCTTAAAGTAAGCCGTTGGTTTGCAGAGAGAGCAATACGGTATCTTAGATCCAAATCGATCCGTCCGACAGTCGCAAAGCCTAAAGCAAAATAACGGTCAAACATCAAATTAACTTTACCATACCCAGTTATACTAAAGTCTGGTGATAGAGATCCTACATAATCACCACCTGTATTTTGAAGAAGTGGTTTGATTTCTCCACAAATAGCAGCTGTGGTAGCAACACTAAACCATGGTACATTAGCAAAATTTTGGGAAAAGGTCAGTCCCATTTCTGACCATCCACCTAAAATAGATCCCGCTTGGGGATTAATATTCTCTGTGCCTCCACAGATATAAAATGTAAGATTTTTATTTACCGTACCGGCTTCTTGTGTATAAGTAACAGTACTGATAAATAATACTAAAAATACAAAAAAGATATTTTTTAGCATTCATAACTCCTTAATATGATACCCTATGCCGTATTATATCTTAGTTGATTAAAAAAGTCAAGGTTTATTTAAAAAATAATCAACTTTATTTAAATGGTGTATTTTTAGACAAAATAGAGATACAAATGGTGGTTTAAAGTGGTATTTAATATACCAGTTGGAGTAGATGTCCGTCTTGGAGATAATCCGGAATTTCCATTGTTAATAGAGGATCGATACTGTTGTAACCTGCAGAAATAATCATATAATAGGGAGTTAATAAATAAAAAGTATAATACAAGATTTTTTCTTGAGAAGGAATAATAAAAATACTAGAATTTGGATAAGGACCTTTTTGAATGAATTTCATCGGATAAGATTGCTGAGGAAAACGAACGTTTTCTTCTCTTTTGATACTGATATTACCGTATTTGTAATCATAAAAAAACACATAGAGCTCTCGAGTATTTTGTAAATCACTGGTCATCCAAATTGTATTCTGTAATTCTTCCATGATATTTTCTGTATCAGCACCTAAATTAGGAGTTTTTTTAGAAACGAAAATTTGCATTTCATTCATATTGTTTTGGGTTTGCGTATTTTGTGGACTTAATAAAGTTGTGAGAGCAATAAGCCCGATGATTTTTTTATTCATTATCTTAGTTCCTCAAAAGAAAATACTACAATAATTATCGGTTTTATTTTGAAAGGGTTTAGCGAGAAAATTGTATTATTTTTGGAAAGACGTTATAATTTATAGGATCTTCATATTCAGAGGAAGCAATGCGAAAAAATAGTTTTTGGATGATAATTATTGTAGGAATGATTGTTTTTATTCCTGCTTATAGTCAGAATGTTGTCAATATTAGTTTGTCTACTCAAGAAATGCAGAATGGGATTACTTTATTCAATCAACGTCGTTATACGGCTGCAATCCAAGCTTTTGAACTTTCCTTATCTTATGAACCTCTTAATCATGCGGCAAAATATCGATTGGGACTGGCGTATTTATATGCCGGTTATGCACAAAACGCGATTCATATTTGGGAAGAGCTGGTGCGTTTAGGGGTAGCGGATTACCAAGTAATCGAGCAACTCAATCATTTGTATTTCAAAATGGCATTGGATGAAGGATACGATTATGAAAATCCTTATATTTTTCGGGAGTATTATGACGGATTTCTTCAAGGGGGATATGATATTTTTCGAACATCTTTCGTAGAATATGACAATGAACGAGATCTTAAATATGTATCTTCTATCGGAAAAAAACAGGTTGTTGTTTTAGATAATGCTAATAATATTATCAGTAAATACGGTGCGCGCTTGTTTCTTCCGAATATTCTTGAAATGCCAATGGGGATTGCTATTTATAGTAATTTTCTTTACGTCGCCGATTACAAAAAAAATAAAATCTTTGTTTTTAATCGGGATAATTTTGGTACTTTAGCAACGAGTTTTGGAGAGACAGGTTCTCTACCCAGCCAACTTTCAGGACCGATGGGGATCACGGTTTCCCAAGATGAATATCTCTATATTGTAGACAATGGAAATAGCAGGATTCAAAAGTTCCTTCCTGATGGTACTCATATCTACAATTTTGGGGATCGATATTTATACCGTCCAACAGATATTGTCGTAAAAGACGATATCGTTTACGTAACCGATATTGATAAAAACAAAAATGGACGACTTGTATTGTTTGACAGTAGTGGTAATTTTATTACAAATATCGGAGAGCAGTTTCTAAAAGAACCGAGAGGTTTATTTCTTGAAGATAATGATCTTTATATTTCCGATACTTTCGGTTATGTTTATCTCTATAATATCGCCAATAAAACAACAAGTACCTTTTTAGAAGGCTCAAAATTAGTGAGTCCTTTTGACTTAATGAAAGATAAAGATAAAATTCTATGGCGTACGGATTTTAATAGCGAAAAAATCGCTATTTATACTCCCCTTCAAGGGGTATACGGAAATATTGAACTAAATATTTCTCAAGTATTGACTGATCAATACCCTTACGTCTATGCAGTGGTTCGTGCAAGAAATAAAGACGGATCTCCTGTTACGGGATTAATCAAAGAAGAGATTAGTGTTACCGAATTTGATCTTCCTGTGAGGGATTTGTTGGTTAGTGGGACTCAAATGCATCGTGATAAAATGAAACTTTCGATTATTATTGATAAAAGTATTTCAGCTGGTAATTATACTCCACAACTGGAATATTATCTTAAAACATTCCTCAGTAATACTACGGGTAATGACTTGATGGAAACTATATTGGTTGATGATATGGCTTATCATTCTGGAATGCAGACGGCTAGTGTTTCAAAGGCGTGGGATTTTATTACGAATTATCAATCAAAAGCCGAAGTACCTCAATCTTGGGATGTACCTATTTATGATTCTATTACAAGCTTGCTAAATAATTTTAGAAATCGAGCAATTATTATTTTCACAGCAGGAGAAGGCAAGCGAGAAGCATTTTCCGAATACAATATGGATGTGGTCAAAACCTATGCAAGCCAAAACAATATCCCTATTTATATTATTAATTTTGGGAACAAAAATTCGGAACTTTGGTCTCAACTGGCAAAAGAATCATTAGGGAGATATTTTGAAGCGAATCAACATGCCGGTGAAATTTTGAATCTCTATTCTATTATTAACAATGCTCCCCCTTTAGAATATCTCATCGAATATAAAGCCTATAATTATTCTGATGTTCCCGATTTATGGGTTGAAATAAACCTTAATTTAGAACGTTTTGGGGTAAGTGGGGTTACGACAGGGGGATACTATGTTCCTCGCCCTTCGTCTTCTCCGATTAATTTACAGGAAAGCTTTTTTCAATGAATAAGGTTTTAGGATTATATGGACAAGCAGGCACAGGCAAAAGTACGGTCTCACAATATTTCAAAAATCAAGGCTGGGATTATATCAATCAAGATGTGCTAGGGCATCACGTATTAGAAGAATACCCTAAAGAACTTGTTCTTTTATTTGGGGAAGAGATTCTGACGGATCAAGTGGTCGATCGTAAAAAATTAGGTCAATTAGTATTTTCACATGCAGATCTTTTACAAAAATTAGTCAATTTTTCTTATCCTATTATTATCAAAAAAACTAATAGTCTTCTTCAATCCGGACGAAATACCATTATCGAAGGGGCTTTTTTTTATAAAGTCCGACAATCGATTTCCCATACTCATTTGATGTATATTTTTGTTGAAGCTACAGTGCTTGTTGATCGGCTTCTTCAAAGAGGTCATTCTGAATTATGGATTCAACAGGTTTTATTATCACAACAGGATATTATCTTAAATGCGGATCTTGCGGATTTCGTTCTTGATAATAGTAGTGATCTACCAACACTCTATCGGCAAATCGAGCTTATCCAGTTTTAGTTTTATCATTAATTCTACCGATACATAACTGTTTAGGTGGCTTATGAATAAAATTTATCTATCATTATTATTATCTTTGGTGATTATCTCTCCCATATACACGACACAGTTGAGAGTGTTATTAAAAACAGGAAATCAACATACAATTACCCCAAAAGGACAGTATATACTAAGAGCCGATCAAAAAACTGTTGAAGTATCGGGAAAGTTGTTACTTCAATATCATTCGCAAGGAATTAAAGTCAATAATACACTTCTGAAATCAGATCGTTTGGATATTTTAGGGACAAAGTTACTAGCACTTGAAAAAACGGTATATCGTGGTACTGTAACTGTACACCGTACGAAAGGAAGCTTAATCGTTGTGAATAATGTTGATCTTGAAGAATATTTGATGAGCGTTGTCCCTTCAGAAGTCTACCGTAACTGGAATTTAGAAACATTAAAAGCACAGGCGGTTGCTGCCCGTACTTATGCATTGTACGAAAAGCGTTCCGGAGGATTTTTTGATGTTTATAATGATACACGATCTCAAGTATATCGGGGTGTACAATCGGAATATTCTGCGACGAGTAAAGCGGTACTTGAGACAAGAGGTCAGGTGCTTACTTATCAAGGACAATTCATCAAAGCGTATTTTTCTTCTTCGATTGGAGGCATTAGTGCGGCAGGATCTGAAATAGGAGATCATAAACCTTATCTACAACCGGTGAAATCTTATCAGGCTATACAAAATCCACATAAAGAATGGGCAATCAGAGTACCCTTAAAACGGATTCAACAGCAGTACAAAACAAGTCAAATAACTGCGATAGAAGTAGCTCAGAGAAGTTCTTCTGGACGGATTGCCCAAATACATATTAAAGATGCAAGTGGAAAAACAACTAAAATTCGAGGGGATCGATTCCGAACTCATATCGGTAACAACAAAATGAAAAGCACTCGTGCCAATCTTCAAGTATCGTCTTCCGGAGATTTAATCATTAAAGGTACAGGCTATGGGCATGGGGTTGGAATGGGGCAATGGGAAGCCCAAGAATTAGCACGTCGAGGTGCAAAATATCATCAGATTCTTCGGTATTTTTATCAAGGTACGGAAATTAAAAAAATCTATTAAGGAACGATCTTTATCTGATTATAGAAAGTTTTAATCTTTTGAGGGTTTGATTTCAAAAAATATCATCAAAATAGACAGGAGAATACATCCTGAAACAATAAAGACATCGGCAAAATTAAAGGTATACCAACGATAATGTTCAATTCCAAAATCTAAGAAATCAACCACAAATCCTCTCATTATTCGGTCAATAATATTTCCTAAAGCTCCTCCAAAAATCATTGCAAGAGCGATTTTACCTGTGGTAATTGCTTTTTCTTTGAGTAATTTATGGATATTCCAAGCAAAATAAACAAGTACGGCTAAGGCAGCGGAAGAAGTCAGCACTAAAACAATCAACGTTTGAGTAGGAGGTAGATTACTGAGCATACCAAAGGTAATACCGTAATTTTGGACATAGGTTAATTTAAAAAATTCACCAATCATAGAAATAGGTTGGCTCAGAGGATATGGTTTGTAATCAAATTGCTGGAGAATTGCCCATTTGGTATACATATCCAAGCCAAAAATACTAAGGCTAATTGTTCCTAAGAGAATAGAAAAACGAATATTCTTCATAAAATGTCCTTTAGTTGTTTTATAGGGTACTTATAATTTGGGAGCAAGAATGGCAGAGATCTTGTTGGACATCGCTTTTAATTTTCCAACATCGCTGACATTTTTGTTTTCCATTTTGTAAGGCTTCTTTTGCTATAATACTATATTCCTCTTGTGATTCTATTAATTCTATAGAGGACACAATTAGAATTTCGGTTAAATCTTTTAAATAAGGGTTAATAAGCTGGTATTGTTCTTTATTAGTAGTAATGACGATATGTACTTCTAAGGAAGAACCGATTTTTCCAGAATCACGAAGGATTTGGATTTGTTTGAGAGCTTCCTCACGGATCGCATACAATACTAAAAAATCCTGCTCTAGTTGATTGTCAATCCATTCTGTCGGTATAGGGTTGTTTACTAGAAGATGGACGGATTGTTCTTTGTTTTGGGTATTTGTATGGCTATACACCTCTTCACAAGTAAATACAAGGATCGGAGCTAACATAAGTGTCAACTCTTCTAGGAGCAAACTGAGTACCGTCTGTGCAGAACGCCGAGCAGGATCATTAGGGCTGAGGATATAAAGGCGATCTTTTAAAATATCAAAATATTCTCCACTAAGATCAATGATGGTAAAATTAAAAATTTCTCGATAAGCTCGGTG
>JBOFNI010000057.1:0-1379 GCA_051658845.1 Brevinema sp.
GACAGATACCAAGAGTCCAGCTTGCTCCTAGCCGGCTCAGCTGGGGGATTCCAGGTGAGCTCTAGCTGCTGAGCTGCCTTGGACAAGGCCTTCGAGAGCACTTCGCGGAGGTTCGGTGGCTCTTGCGCTGAACTCAGCCAGTCATCTCTCTCCGACACACATGAGGACATTATGTCGTCATTGTGGCCAAAAGAGAGAATGTCCGACAGTTCCGGCAGCGGTCGGTGGCCGTCTTCCATATAGGACACGGGAGACTTTCGCTGGCCGTCATCCGGTGATCGGGCGGGAACCGCCAGCGGCACGGCGGCGGCGGCAGTTCCCAGTCCGAAGCTGCTGCGTGCTAGGCTGCGGCGAGCCCTCAAAACGCGCACCGGCAGATCTACGCAGTGCGGGCAGTCGGCGTTGTCCAACGCCGCTTCCGCGTGCGCCACACCCAGGCACGGGACGCAGAGATCGTGGCTGTCCGGTGGCTCTATGGGGCCCGAGCAGGAAGCACAAAACGTCATGTCTGACGGTTTCCGAAAACTTGCTCTTTCCTGAGGAAAATATGCTCTTTTGTGAAGGAGAAGATTCTGAATTATTGCCGGCCCGTGCTGCCCTATATACTCGCGGACGGGGGCGTGTGCTTATGACTCATTTGCATACGGGCGGCAATTGGGCCAGTACGATGTACTGGAGTGAGCCAATAATATTCTTCAGAGGATATGTGAAGGTGGGGGATTTCCCATAGCGGATGCTCCGCAATGTCGAGTGAAGCTCGAAAGGGAACAGCTGTTTGATTTCATTCCCACAGATTTAAATAACGGCTTGAACTAGTTACAGTATTTGCATGGAGGTGTTTAATTTAGTAAAGGAAATGCCCGATTCCATAATATGCTCCGGCTCCATCGCAATGTGAGGATAAAGCTTACAGCAGGTTACAGTCACTGAACCGCTGGATGTCCAGGTGGTGCTCTGAAAACAATGTAGTGGGTCTCATCAGCAAGAACGACAAGTCAGCATACAAGGAGGAGGAGCAACATCTAGAGCCTGAGGTGGAGCCCAATAACCTGTCTCTCTGAATGTCGACAAGACTGATCTCTAAGACTCAGCTCCCTCTGCTGGAGGTGTGAAGCATAAACGCTTCTGATTAGTTCAGTCATTACAGGACAAAAGGTCAAGGACAAAGGGGTGAATCTTTACCCTCAGCCAAATGACTGTGGATAAATATTAGTCGTCCCACTGAAATGTGGATTTAGATCAGATCTTATTAGATCTAAACCCCAAGCAGAAGCTCTGTGAACTTTGTACAGACTTTCCAGGCGCCGCTTTAGGTGTTTTCTGTTCCTACGGCAGTGTTTGTTGTAGCGGAGACTCCCTGCAATGCTGTCATGTCAACT
>JBOFNI010000058.1:0-1960 GCA_051658845.1 Brevinema sp.
AAAATTTACTATAATTATATTCGGAACAATAAAATTATAATTAAGGTTCTATGCAAAAAATACAAAACCCCATCGAAATACACGGGATCTTTACTCCGGAAACAAAAAATGATATTCCTGAAAATCCCGGTGTTTATCTTTACAAAGACCAAGCCGGTAAGATTCTTTATATTGGTAAGGCAAAAAATCTCCGCAAACGTGTTGCTTCTTATTTTATTAAAAATCCTGTGTTTTTAAAAACTCATCTCTTGGTTCAGCAGATTCACACGATCGATATTATTATTGTTAATAACGAAAGCGAGGCATTATTCTTAGAAGCAACGCTCATCAAAAAATATCTCCCAAAATTCAATATTAATTTTAAAGACGGTAAATTTTATCCCTATATTAAGATTACCATCGCAGAACAATTTCCGAGAATTTTTATCACCAGAAACAAATACGACGACGATAACCTCTATTTTGGGCCTTATATTAGTGCAGGCAGTGTGCGGGCAACCTTAGAAATCCTACAAAAAATGTTCAAACTGCGTACGTGTCGAACACTCCCAAAAAAAGAATGTTTAGAATACCATATGAATCGTTGTTCCGCCCCCTGTATTCACAAAATTTCTCAGCAAGAATATATCCAATCCCTTCAACAAGCAATTAATTTTTTATCTGGAGGGAAAGAAGAACTCATCCAAGAACTCCAAGAAAAAATGCAACAAGCTTCTAAGGAAATGCTCTTTGAAAAAGCACAAATTTATAAAGAACAACTCGAAGCCTTATATAGTTTGGATCAAAAACAACAGGTTTATTTATCTTCCGAAAAAGATATTGATATTATCGGTATTGATGAGAGGATGGGGAATTTTAGTATCGTTGTTTCTTTAGTAAGACAAGGGAAATTATCCGGCAAAGAAGGATTTATCGTCAAACACCAAAAAGATTCTTCCTTTACCGTATTGGACGTACTCGATGAATTTATCCGTAACAAATATTCTCATAACCCCTCTATTCCCCACCAAATCCTTATCAACCGAGAATACGATGCAATCTGTACAAGCCTTAAACATTGGTTTGAAGATGAAGGATTGGATATCCAAAGTATTCATGACGATCAATCTCAAGAATATGCTCTCTTAAATTTAGCTGAAAAAAACGCCCGTATTCATTTGGAACAAACGCTCAGTGAACCTGATATTCTCCACACACTCCATCAACTCCAACAAGAACTCCATCTCAAAAATTTCCCTAGTATTATCGAAGGATTTGATATTGCTAAATTAGATGGAACACTGGCTTCTGGTGTTATGGTGCAGTTTCAAGGAGGAGAGCCTAATAAAAAAGCCTATCGCTTGTTTAATATCAAAGCCGAAAATCAACAAGACGACTATATTGCCATCGAAGAAACAATCTATCGACATTATAAAAAACTCATCGAAGAAAAACAACAGTTACCACAACTTATTATTATCGACGGTGGAAAAGGTCAATTATCTTCGGCACTTAAATCATTGAAAAAATTAAAGATTAACACCATTGATATTCTTTCGATTGCAAAACAAGAAGAAGTAATCTTCACCCCAAATCACAAGCAAGGAATTTCTTTAGAAAAAAATTCTGCTGTACTCCATTTAATCCAAAGGATTCGGGACGAATCCCATCGATTTTCCCAATACCAGCTACACCGACGGATGAATAAAAAAATGAAATCATAAGCCCATACAAAACTCCCTCAACATTGTTGAGGGAATCTTGCTTTAGGAGTATGCAGTATAAAATCACTTGCAACTAATTTAAATATAGGGTCATTTTTCTCAAACGGCAAGTAATTCAAAAAAAAACAAGTCAAAATTTTGACAAAAACTCAAAAAACAAGGAAAATAAAATAATAAAAATTAGTATTAGCCACTAATGAACGAACAAAGGAGTTCCTATGTTGGAAACTTGTCTTAGCTATTACGGTATTAATAAG
>JBOFNI010000059.1:0-1261 GCA_051658845.1 Brevinema sp.
TACGGACAATTTTCCAGAGATGCCAATCAACCTACCATGCATGTCTTTGGACCGGGGGGAGGAAACCGGAGTACCCGGAGGAAACCCCCGAGGCACGGGGAGAACATGCAAACTCCACACACACAAGGCGGAGGCGGGACTCGAACCCCCAACCCTGGAGGTGTGAGGCGAACGTGCTAACGACTAAGCCACCTTGCCTACAACTACTTCAGTTGTGTGTAATGAATCTAAATTATATGAAAGTCTAAAATTTATCAGTACATTAAAGAACTTTATCACAATATGCAAATTTATTGAGAAGGACCAGTAGTTTTATATATGCTACAAATTACAACACAGAAGGCGAACTAGCAGAGGATGGTTTCGATCCATCGACCTCTGGGTTGTGGGCCGCGTACGCTTCCGCTGTGCCACTCTACAGACTACAGCTTAAGGCAAGGTATTGAGGTCAGTGCTTTATCCATTAGAGAGGTCCCGGGTTCAAATCCTGGACGAGCCCAAGATTTAAGTACGAATGCGTAGTCTGTCTTGGAAAACAGATGTCTTGTCATGGATTGACAAGAAGGGTAAACTTGTCATGGATTGACAAGATGTATAGAACTCACTGAGCCTGGATAGCTCAGTCGGTAGAGCATCAGACTTTTAATCTGAGGGTCCAGGGTTTGGGCGTTAGCTCCTGTTTGCCACACAGTGGCAATTCTTATAAAATATTAAATCCTGCTTGGTTTAGTGATTTGCAGCATATATACAACTATGGCAGCACCTTATTACAACCTTAGACTTTGACATTTTGTTAATAACGGAATAACCAAAATGAGCCAAAACCCAGCGGTTAATGCAAAAATACTGTCCTCGGTAAGGTGTAGCCGTATTGTACCAAATTACAGTCAAAAATGAGAATTCCGTAAAACTTTTTTTTTTAAATTGCCTTGTTCTTAATAAAAATGTTTGTCCAAATGTTTTAGAAATTGATTTTTAAGAAAGATATACTTAAATGATTCCTCATTTACCATTAGGCTGTACTCAGCAGAGTGGCAGTTAGTCAACATGGAATAACAGGGAGTTAATATTGCTGTCGTTGAAAGGCCAAATCATATCTCTTAAACAGAGAGCCAGCTGCTGTAGAAGAATAAATTCAGAAGGGTCGCAAATTGCTGAAGTGGCTTCAGTCTTTAATATTTGTAATATATAACAAACAAGAAAAACCGGAGTACAGAGTCTGATCAGAGTCCGTCCTAACACAGATTGTGAACATAGGCTT
>JBOFNI010000060.1:0-1038 GCA_051658845.1 Brevinema sp.
AATCAAACATTGATAAAAAAAAGATCTTTTTCATAGACACCAGCTGACCTCAGCAGTGAATTTCTTACCTCATCCAGTTGCTGTATTTGTCTACGGTCACATCTTTGTACTTCTGCTTTTGCTTGCATATCTGAAAAAAGCCACCATTTAAAGTTTACTTCAGGGGTCGGCAACCTTTAACACTCAAAGAGCCTTTAAACTCAAAATCACATATGGACATACATTCCATTTTGGGGAAGAAGTTTCAAGTGACACACGACAAACTTATTTCCTTTTTTAAAGGGCACGAGAACATTCTGTTGTCACGTACACACTAGTTGTGTAATATAATCTTCTCTGCCAATCTTGTCTTGTCGTTATGCTATACGTCACATAGGGTGATTCTCCTGTATTCAATCATAAGGATTTTCTGTGTTCTGTTATTTCATGTATATTTTCTGTTAACCCACAATAGACCGAGAGTAAGACTCTGGATGTTGTTCTGAGTGGTTCTTGACTGTTCCAGATCGATCTGCAGGTTCCAAGCGGGCACGGAGAAAGGGCATTCTAGATAACCTATCCTTAGTGACAAGGGTGGACAATTCCCAATTTCCCAACAGGTGCCTACATATATGACTAAATATATCAGTGCTCTCAGGATCAGTTATGGCCTTATTTTATTTTTACATTAATATTTTGACATTTAAGTGATATCGTTTTTCCCTTATATTATTTTTTCTCTTTCTTCTTTCAGATCGTACTAAGAAGACCAGCTCCGCAGCTGCATGAACGCAACTGGCAGCATTTTCAGCTGACTCATCTCAGCCTTGAGGTTGGCAGATTCCCAGACTACCTGTATTTGATGACCTGTCCCCATCGATAAGGTCACCCAGATAAGATTTGTCCCTAAGACTGAGATCCCAAAGAGCATTGTGTTGTGTGATTATTATGTCTAGTGTCTTTTCCTTATACTTATGATTACGTTCAAGTTCAAGTTCAAGAAGCTTTATTGTCATTTTATCCATATAGAGCAGATGCAGTACACAGTAAAATGAAACA
>JBOFNI010000061.1:0-1124 GCA_051658845.1 Brevinema sp.
ACACACACAGCGCGCAACACAGCACAAACAAAACACAAATGACAAGACACGTTTCCCTCCCCGTCTGCAGAAGCCAAACCAGGCACTGTTCTCTTCCGAACAAAGGCAAAATCCCGCCTTAATAAATTAAACCGAGCGTACCTGCTCAACACACCGAGCCTTTTACTTTCATCCCAACTTAGAGTCGAACGACTCTAAGTCCGCATTCACTTCGTAATAAAAAGTTACCCAATTTAAACTTTCATACCAACTCAGGGTTAAAACTCTGAGTCCACATTCACACTATACTCTTTCGCTTGGAAGTACTCCAAATTTGGATCAGTCAGCCCCAACCCAGGATCAAAAATCCTGGATACTCATTCACTTCGTAATAAAAACTTCCCAATTTGAACTTTCATCCCAACGTAGAATCTTTTCCTAGAAAAAACTCTACGTCCACATTCACGCGAATAGTAAATCACGGAGTACTTCTCCCGGCTCAAAAATCAAACTTTTCACATAAATATCACAAATCTCATTAACTTAAACCCCCCCTATTGCCAGTCAACGTACTGTTAGTAACAAGCGAGTTAACATGCAACTTTTTTATCATTCCAGCAATTTGCACTGTGTTCTTTATAACAAAGGGATTTGTTTACTATTATTAATAATAAAATTGTCCTCACCACCACAGCGCATCGCCAGCCCAACAGCACAAAATACTAATAAGCAAAACGCTTACCTCAGTTAATCGTGGCCACAATTTTGTGATGAAAGGCGGAGAAGCCCTGCAGCGATGAATCCACGTCTCCCTTTCAGTTATCACGTCGCGGTCACCAAGTTATGTAGAAGAATAATTTCACAGAAGGGTACAAATTGCTGCAGTGATACAGTCTTTAATATTTGTATTTTATAACAAACAGAAGAAGACCGGAGCACGAGGTCTGATCAGAGTCCGTCCTGCCCAAGAATGTGAGCATAGGCTTATATACCATTATACATCTGGAAATCATCAGGTGAAAATGTATATGTCCCAAGCTGGTTCAGCTCAATGTCCTTATATGGAAACAATACAGAATCTGTAGCATAAGGCAATGGAATGGTGCTGCAGGCGCACAAGGCTACCATGGATTAATTTTCCTATA
>JBOFNI010000062.1:0-1745 GCA_051658845.1 Brevinema sp.
ACTTGATTTTCTTTCCAACCGGATAACTCAAAATGATGATGAATTGGAGCCATTTTAAAAATACGCTTTTGGTATCGTTTGAAACAAAAAACTTGAATAATTACCGATAATGTTTCCAATACAAACATAAACCCTGCAACCACTAACAATAATTCTTGTTTTAGCATAATCGCAATAACTGCAATCGCCGCACCCATCGGAAGCGAACCAGTATCTCCCATAAAAACTTCTGCCGGATGTACGTTATACCATAAAAAACCCGCAAAAGCTCCAATCGTAGCAGAAATAAAAATCGTTAATTCTCCAATATCGGCAATATAAGGATAAAAAAGGTATCCAGATAAAACAACGTTTCCCATTAAATAAGCAAACACACCAAAAGGTAGATAAAAAGAAATTCCCATACCAGTAGCCAAACCGTCCAAACCATCCGATAAGTTCGTGGCATTAGATACACCAACGATAATAAAGATAAAGATCAAAAAAGCCAACCATAAAGGCCAATACCACACCACCTCAGTATATAAAGGGATTTGCAAGGAATTGAAAAGTCGTGCCTGATAGATATTGGTAATAGTTTTTTGCAATTGTTGGTTTTGTTTAGAAATCATCGTAAGACTGGAAACAATTTCATAATTGTTATTGGCTAACACCGATGAAGTGAAAATATCTGTTCCAAACTCAGGAGAAAAAGGAATTTGAAATAACTCTGATGTTACCGTTTTACCTGTTTCTGGATTATATTGAGTCCCCATAAGGAACAGTTCTTCCGAGTCAGATGATACATCCCATTGCCAATTATCGGTAATATTAACATTAGTGGATGCTAAGACTTCTGAATTTTTATTGGTAATTTCTAAGGTATATCTTCGACTTTGTTGATGGTATTGAGGCATGAGATAAACTAAGAGTAAGACAATAAATGCACAAAAAGATTGTACAAACAGTTTCCCTCTAGGAGAAAGACCCTTTGTATCTTTTTGTTTAATTTTAGCATAATCATCAATAAAACCAATCCCAGCAAACAAAACAACCGTCAAACAAGTAATCAACACAAAGCCGTTCCAAGCCCCCCAAAGTAAGGTGGAAACCAAAACTGCACCCCACATAAAAATCCCACCCATGGTCGGAGTCCCTGTTTTGATTAAATGAGCAGAAGGACCTTCTTCACGGACTTGTTGTCCAAATTTCATCCGATGTAGAAGAGCAATAATTTTGGGCGCAATCCAAAGAACGATTAAAAAACTACTTACCGTAGCTCCAATACTCCGAAAAGAGAGGTAACGAAATAAATTGATATGTTCGGATAAAACATGAAAGAGCATAAACACTCCTAATTGAGTATAGCTCCTTATTATACACTATTTTTCCTGCTATTGCAAGCATATCTTATCCACAGACAATCTTAGCAAAGACATCAATACAAATATTTACAAGTTTTGACAACTTAAAGACAATCTATTTGTCTATGGAAACAATAAAAGACCTTTATTTCAAAATTTAGATCAATGATAGAATACTATTTAAATTGATAATTATCTACCCAACTTATGACATTATATATGAGTAGAATATAAACTGGTATAATATTCCTACGTACCTCTTGCTTGATGATTGCACTTTATGTATTCTAAACACATATATTCCTATTAAATGGATAATTTTACAATATGCTCATAGCAGTTTGTATGTCCGAAAAGGGATATATGGTGTATATCATAAAGCTCAAGAGGTACGCAACATGC
>JBOFNI010000063.1:0-3916 GCA_051658845.1 Brevinema sp.
GAAAAATCAGATGGTTTTTTTACGTATAATGTTGATAAAATAACGAGGAAAGCTAAGGATAAATTTAATAATAAAAAGAAATCCAGTAAGAGGGGAGGTATTGGGATGATCATCATCAAAATACCACCGATAGCAGCAAAAGCAACAAATAAATCGGAGTTTTGAGACAGTCTGTCTAAGATGCGTATGCCTTGCTGTAAACCTGAGTTTGTTGCCATAAATACCTACCTTATTATACTCTATATTATACGGTAGGATCGAGGATATGTAAAATTTCTAACATTATCATATATTTTAATAAGGATGGATGTTATTTGCTAATGACAACAAACTTTCTTTATGAATAAACAGTTCGTGATTTAGGGATATTTTGTGTGTAGACGAGTGATAAGATGTCGGCAATGGTTTTATAAAATTCGTAAGGGATCTCATCACCTACATTCACAGAAGAATACAAGCCTCGTGCAAGGGGTTTGTTTTCGTAGATGGGGACACGGTTATCTTGAGCGATTTCTCTTATTTTAAGAGCGGTACGATCTGTACCTTTAGCAACGACGATGGGAGCATTCATATACGAGCGATCGTATTTTATTGCAATAGCATAGTGGGTTGGGTTAGTAATAATAACATCTGCCGTGGGTACTGCTTGCATCATTCGTCGTTGTCCGAGTTGTTGTTCTAACTGTCGGATTTTTTGTTTGATTTCCGGATTTCCTTCTTGTTCTTTAAATTCTTCTTTAACCTCTTGTTTGGTCATTTTTAAAGAATCAATATATTCTCGATATTGGAAGACATAGTCTGAAATGGCTAATAATAATAGGATGATTCCGGTAATGAAGACAAATTTAACAATAATTTGAGCAATCGATGATATCGCAACGTTATTATCTACATGAATATAAGAAATAATCGTCCCCAATTTATTCATCATAAATAAAAATGCTATTCCAAAAACAATAATTACTTTCGCTAATGATTTACCAAGATTGAAGATTGCTTGTTTCGACCAAAACATTTTTTTTAAATTAGAAAACATATTGCCAAATACTTTTTTAAAATCGGGGGCTAGTTTTTTGGTGGTAAAGAGAAATTTTGTTTGTGCCAAAGATGCTACCAATGTGGATACAACAGCAGTTAAAAAAATTGGGGCAAGGGTTGTCATCACAACTGTTAATAGATAGACACTCATCCCTTGTATATTGTTTTTTGTTAGGCGGATTGTATCGATCCCGTCAAAAAAAAATAAAAAATTTTTGTAAAGATTAGTATAAAAAAAACGCCAAAAAAGGACAAGACATAAAAAAATGGATAAAAAAGAGATAATCCCTATAAGCTCAGGAGATTGAGGGATATTACCTTCTTCTCGTGCTTTTCGTTTTTTAGCTTCGGAAGGTTCTTCGGTGCGTCCTTCCTCTTCTGGATTAGCAAAACGTTGTAAATCCATACTGAGTAGGATCGGATCATTAAGAATAGCCGTTAAATCAAATTTTTGAAGATCATCATGCATTGATCACGCTCCTTGTTTGGCAATTTGAATAAAGCGTAGCACGGAATCGTGTAATTCTTTAAATAACACCGTACCGAAATCCAAAATTCCCGGAAGAATCATCCATAGGGCGACAAATCCGATAAAAATTTTAATATTCCAACCCATCACCATGACATTGAATTGAGGGGCAACTCTTCCAATAATCCCCATGGCAATATCAAGTAATAGGGTAAGTCCAATAATTGGTAGGGAAATTCTAAAGGCTAGTGTAAAAATAATAGACGTAGCGGTTTTCATGGAGAGGAACATTCCTTGTACTGCAGAAGCTTGAATAATTGGTATTTCTTGGAAAGAGCGAACAATAATTTCGATAAAAATAAAATGAGATTCGGTACGGATAAACAAAAGGAGAATCATCACAGATAAAAAATTACCTAGGGTCGGAATATTTTCTTGGGTGATGGGATTTACATTTTCACTGAAGGAAAGCCCCATTGTTGTAGAAAAAATACTACTGGATAACTGTAAAGCAGAAACCGTTACTTGAACGACAAAACCGATCGATAAGCCAATTAATAAACTACTCAAGAGGCTCATGCCGTATTCGGCAATATTGGGAACAACTGGTAAAATATTCATGCCAACGATTAAAGGGGTACTAAGTAAACCGATAAAAAAGCTCAGACCGGCACGAACGATTGCCGGAATCCCCGTAGAAAAAACAGGCATTACCAGTAATAATCCAAAAACACGAGCAAAAATACTAAGAAAGACTTGAAAATGCTGTTGAAAGTAATCAAAAATCATATCTTATCCTATAATTGTGCCGTAGCGATTAAAGAAAACAGTTGATTAGTAAAATTTACCATTCTAGTGATATAAAAGGGAGAGGCAAATGCTAATAAAATGGTAACAATAATAAACTTAGGAACAAAAGTTAGTGTTTGTTCTTGTAGGGATGTTGTGGCTTGAAATATTGAAATAATCAATCCTAAAACCATCGTAACCCCTAAGATAGGAACACTTAAAAATAAGACTTCGATCATTGCTAGATTTATCAGTTGTAAAATTGTACCTTGAGACATAAGACCTTCTTAATTTATCTCATAAAGCTTTGCACTAACTTATCGATGAGGAGATCCCATCCGTCTGTTAGTACAAATAATAAAATTTTTATTGGAAACGAAATGGTAATCGGAGGTACCATCATCATCCCCATAGACATTAAAGTCCCAGCAGTAACAATATCAATAATGGTAAAAGGAATCATAATTAAAACCCCCATATAGAAAGAGAGTGATATTTCGTTGAGAATAAAAGCTGGAATTAAAATATAAGTGGGAACATCGTCTTGATTCCTTGGACGATCAATACCGGAGAGTTGAATAAATCGATAAATATAACGTTCGGAGGTTTCACGGAACATAAATTCTCGAATGGGACTAATTCCTCGATCGTACCCTTCTTGTAATGTTATTTGTCCTTCAAAATAAGGCTGTAAACCTTCCGTATAAGAACGTTGGAGGGTAGGAAACATCACGAATAATGTCAGGAATAATGCTAATCCTGCGATTGTTTGCGTTGGAGGAAGATTTTGAGTACCAATACCTCTCCCGACGAAAGAAAGCACAATATAAATCCGAACAAAAGAAGTCATTAAAATAATTAAAGAAGGAGCAAGGGAAAGAACTGTTAATAAGAATAAAATCTGTAACGCTAACGAAACTTCTTGAGGAGTTTGAGCTTGAGCAATATTGAAGTTTACGGTAGGAATTGCTATTTGCTGGGCAAATAATTCTACAGGTAAGAAATAAAAAAATCCTAGAATCACAAGTAAGGGGATGTTTTTTTTCATGAATTCCTCATTAATTTAATTGTTGGCTTGATAAATTGTTTTTCCTTCTTTGATCGTTTGTAATACATAAATATCTGTAAGATCCATAGGATCGATTGTTAGAGGATTTTCTGATAAAATAATCATATCTGCCTGTTTGCCTATTTCTAAGGAACCTTTTTCGTTTTCTTCAAAATGCTGATAAGCGCTCCAAAGAGTTAATGCTTTTAACCCTGTTTCTACGGAAACCCTTTGATCAGCTCCAATAATTTTACCGGTACGGGAAAGCCGATTAACCGTAGCCCATAATACACGGAAATTATTAGGAGGTGCAACAGGTGCATCATGATGTGAAGTAAAACGAGCTTGACGGTTTTCAAACCATTTGGTAGGAGAAATATTATTGACTCTCGGTTCACCGATGGTTTGTTCTCGATGCCAATCTCCCCAATAGTAAGTATGGAGTGGAAATAGTGATGGAAAAATTCCTAATTCGACAATACGATCTACTTGGTCTTCTCTTGTAAACTGTCCATGAATTAAAACAGGACGTCGATCTTGTTTTCCGTATTTTTGTTCTGCTAAGGCTACTC
>JBOFNI010000064.1:0-1662 GCA_051658845.1 Brevinema sp.
AGATAAAAGCGCAGCGTTCAGAATCAGGTGGCCAAAATAGTGTTCAAAGCCCTCCTCCTTATGAGGGTGGGGGTCAGCTTCCACTATTGCAAGGTAAACTTGGAGTGAGAGGTGAAGTAGATGTATGTGGAGATGTTGAAATTACGGATGTTGCTAGAAGACAGCAGGGAAAAGATGAAAAGAAGAGCTTAGATAAAGGTATACGGCTAGATTGTTACAAAGAGGTTAAGGCAGAGTTGCGACGTTTGAATGAGCAAGGAATTGAATTACCAGATCTGGAGGTGATGGATGAAAACGAATCGAGGTACTGTGGTGGAGCATTTGGACAGAGTACTAACAAATCAGATCTAGGTAGACAGAGTTTGAGGCTAGACAATGCAAGAATGGTGACAGTTGATGAATGGTCTGATGAAGAACAGGGAAAGAAGAGCAGGTATAAAAGCACATCCACACCCAAATTCCATTGTCCAATAGTTGTAAAAGGTGCTCAGTTTAATTATGTCCCTTTGACCTCAATGGACCTGGGGGGGCTGGTTGCTCGGCTTCCTGACCTCTCTGAGGGAGCTGGTAAATGGATCAAGCTGCTTGAAGACGAAGTGCAGGGAAAAATGATCTCCCTGGGAGACATCAAAGCGCTTTTGGCCAGGGTTGTTGGAGGTTTAAAAATGACTGAGATCCTGTATGCAGCAGAACTGTCAGATGCTGTTGATTCACATGCGCTTGATGGGACTTTGTTTGACCCGTATCGACCTGCGGTCTGGCATGCATTACGCTCTGAGTACCCAGCAAGGGTCGACCCTAATGCCTTGAAGGGTGACCAGCTGGGGGAGAAAGAAAACCCCGCAGTCTACGTGCAAAGACAACTTAAGCGTTGGCGTGAGACCACCGAAACTAACCCTGAGAGCGACCCGCTTCTTGCTACGCTTTTCAGACAAGCTATAATCAATGCAATGCCAACTACAATTAAGGCTAAGCTTGAGGACGTAGTGGGGTTGTGTACCAAATCCCACAGTGAATTCTGCGACCATGTGATCCATGCAGTCGACCAGCACAGAAACAGCGAAGCACGTCTCAAGTTACATGAACAAGACGTGAACAGGAAACTGGCTCAACTCCAGCTTGATGATCTCACTCGTAGAAAGAAATTACAAGCGACGATCAAAACTGATGCTGCCGACCAAATGTCTGTGACAGCAGCTGCTTCCAATCCTGCAGCAGTCCCAGGGGGACTACCAGCTATGCCTGATCAAAGACAGCAACTTCCTCTAGCAGTCAGAGCTTTTGAGCAGACTTCGCCGAGGTGGGGGGTGAAACCTCCCCCAAGGTACTACAACACATGGGGGCCTCGGGCTCCAGGGGGATGCTGGAGATGTGGTGATCCAGGTCATTTAAAGCAAGACTGTCCAATGAATCAATGGGACCGGTCCTATAGGGGAGGAATGGGGCCGAGGGGGCGTCCAACCCAGGCTCGTGGCCAAGGTTTAATGAATCCCTGGGCGGGTCCTAAGCACGGTTACTAGCGAGGCCCGGAGAATCCTACAGGGAGGTGCCAATTACCAATCCAAATAGCAAATGTAAGTGAAGACCCAATGTATAACATTACAATAGCCGGTAAAGTTATTCCTATGTTAATAGATACCGGAGCCGTTTACACTTGTTTAA
>JBOFNI010000065.1:0-6188 GCA_051658845.1 Brevinema sp.
AAAAAAAATATGTGGATCTTGGCTTTATCCGGAGGATTGATTACGACGGCAATCTCTCTTCATATGCTGGCTGGAGATCCTATTTCTCTTAATCTCTTAGCAGAAAATAAGCCTGTTGAAGCCGGTATTACATCGTTTGCAAGAGCGATCGGATTTATTCCTTTAATTGGTACAACAGCCATAGCAACCGGTGTGTATACCCCTGCCGGAATGAAATTTATCGATCCCGTAGGATTCTTTGCCCCCAATCCTTTAATTGCTTTCGTATTAGGTTTTATCACTATTATTCTTGAAATTTTAGGCTTAGAAAAAATTGCTCTTTTTTTAGATAAGTTTCCCGGAATCAAAAAATGTGGGGATCAAATCCGAAGTTCTATGTCTCAAGTATTAGAATTTTCCTTAACTGCAGGTGCAATGCTTGCAGCTCACGATATGGCACCTAATTTCGGATTTTTAATTGTTGCAGGATTTGTAACTCTTAATAAATATTTAAAAAAACCACTTGTTCCTATTGCCGTAGGTCCTATTGCCGTGATTTTTACAGGATTACTGATTAATATTCTCTACCTCTTAGGATTATACCAAGTATGATTAATCCCAGTATTATTCATCTTAATAACGAACTCTCAGCTAATAAGTATCGTATGGGTATCAAAGATACTCCCTATATAAAAAAACGATGGATTCAAACATTGGAACAAAGCTTTGCTGTCCATACAATTGATAAAGCTGCCTATCAAGGAAGAGCTATTGATTCTGATCTTGTTAATCCGTTAACATTAAGACTGATGACAGGCTCATCCTCAGGAACAGCAATTAATGTACTGATGGGTATTAACGATTTGGGATTAGGAACAGATGGGGGAGGCTCGGTAATTTACCCTGCTTTGGCTGTTAATATTTTTTCCGTAATGCTTGCAGGAGTAGGATTTCAGACAGATATAACAAAAAAATCGACCGATAATATTCCCTTTTCTCCCAGTTTGGGATTAATGGCGTTTCACAAAGAAATACTCTGTTCCGCTTTAGAATTATTAATCCCTAAAGTATCTCCTCATGGAGACTTCGCTATTGGAGGTGATCAAGAAAGTCTGCGTTTATTCGGTATTCATGGACAAATAATTAATCTTCCGGATTCGGATCATAGAGAAGAGCTAATTCACTATATTAACGGTTTATTCCAAACCTTAGATATTTTATTAATCAAAGAACACCATATTGATATTCACGCTTATGGAGATTCCGTGTTAGGGACTACAAGCTCTTTTTTTGCTGTTGAGCAACAAAAATCGAATAAAAAAATAGGAAAAATCCTTAATATGATAGAAGCCAGTGTCTTTACTATTCCCGATACGGAAGCAGCCAGTGGCTATTTGATTATTGCTAAAAAAGGGATGCCTTATTTTCAGAAAGCATGGGAATTATTTCTCCATACAAAAGAATTACGAACACAATTATTTTTAGATTATTTTGGAAATCATACAAGGAGTACATTATGAAAATTGTTATTGGGGGTGCTATGTTTAAAAACGAAATCGAAGCACTGGTTCATCAATACATGCCTAATGCAGAAGTAGAAATCAAAGGAGATTTAGACGCAGCCATGGCAGTTAAATCAGGACAAGCTGATATTTATTTAGGTGCATGTGATACAGGTGCCGGTGGCTCTCTTGGTATGGCAATCGCTCTTCTAGGAGCGAACAAATGTAAAACATTAGCAATGCCCGGAAATATCTTATCCGATGAAGCGATCGCAGAAAGTATCAAAGACGGTGTTATCGCTTTTGGTTTTACTCATCAAACGAGTGAACATATTATTAAAACACTGAGTAAATATTTATAATTAGGATTTTGCCACATATCAATTAAAATATAAGGAATGTCTATGATACTCAATGGAATTACCTATATGCATGAACACGTTTATATTGACTTGTCCAGTTTAAAAACAGAAGATTCATGCTTAGATTGTTTGGATCAGACAATCACCGAGTTTAAATATCTGAAACAACTAGGAGTTGCGAATATCTTAGAAGTTACCAATATCGGAATGGGACGGAATCTTAATTTTATGCAAGAAGTACAAAAACAATCCAAAATCAATCTCCTCTATTGTACAGGGTTTTATCAAGAAAAGTTCCACCCTCCATACCTTAAAACAATGTCCGAACAAGAAATATACCAAATTCTTGTAAAAGAAATTACTATTGGGATAGATGATACAAATATTAAAGCAACAGCAATTGGAGAAATAGGCTCTTCAAAAGATACGATTACCGAAACGGAAAATCGACTTTTTAGAGCTTCTATTAAAGCTCATCTAGATACGGGTGCGACATTAACAACCCACTGTTCTTTAGGGACAATGGGACATGAACAAGTTACACTCTTTCAAGAATATACTAAGGATTTATCCCGTATTGTCATCGGTCATACCGATCTTACCGGTGATGAAGAATATATTGAATATATGCTTGAGCAAGGAGTTAATATTGCTTTTGATACGATCGGTAAATGGGATTATATGTCTGATGAATGGAGAGTCGATACACTCACCTCTCTTATTCGGAAAGGATATCAAGATCAAATCGTTTTATCTTTGGATATTACAAGGAAATCTCATTTAAAATACTTAGGAGGACTTGGATATGCTTATTTATTAGAAACTTTTGTGCCTCTATTAAAAAATAACGGTGTTTCTCAAAAAGCAATTGATGCCATGCTCATCCATAATCCAAAAAAAATACTCAATAAGTAGGTTTTATGAATATAAAAACGTATCCTCTTATCACCATGTCTATTCCACAAGCTTTGGAATATCAATTTAAATTGGTAGATATAATGACCAAACATTTTTCTGGAACAGAATTCTTAAATACAGGGTCTGTAGGTGTTAGCAAAAGCCTCCATACTCAAAAAGTAGAATCGTGCTTAGCCGAATTTTTTGAAGTTGAACGCTGTATTCTTGTTCGTGGAGCAGGTACCGGAGCAATCCGTTGGGGGTTATTTGCCATCATTCCTAGTGGAGGAACAATCCTCATTCACGATGCACCCATTTATCCTACCACAGAAACAAGTTTCCAGATGATGAATCTCAACATTATTCGTTGTAACTTTAATGATTTCAACGAAGTCCAAGCAACTCTCCAACAATATCCTATTGATGCTGTACATATTCAATTAACACGACAAAAACCAGATGATTCATATCAAATACAAGCGTTAATTACTGCGATTCGTCAGGTTGCTCCAACTATTCCTATCTCTTGTGATGATAATTACGGAGCAATGAAAGTTCCTTATATCTCAGCAAAACTCGGTGCCGATCTCTGTAGTTTCTCCTTATTCAAATTGTTAGGGGTTGAAGGAATCGCCTGTATCGCCGGAAAGGCAACATTAATCCAAAAAATCCAAGACGTTCAGTATTCAGGAGGGTCTCAAGTCCAAGGTCATGAGGCAATGGAGTGTTTACGTTCTTTAGTTTATACTCCTGTAATGCTTGCTCAACAAAGTACCGTTGTCGACCAGTTAGCTGAAATCCTTAATAGTGGAGAATTTCCTTTTATTAAACAAGCTTTTGTCGCTAACGCCCAATCTAAAGTCTTATTAGTTGAATTAAAAGAGAATATTGCCCCTCAGTTGCTAATACAAGCAGAAAAATTAGGGGCTCTTCCTTATCCTGTTGGAGCAGAATCACGTTATGATACCCTACCCCTATTTTATAAAGTTTCTGGTACCTTTCTCCAAAAAAATCCAGAGTTAGCGAATACAATGATCCGTATTAATCCCAATAAATCCGGTATCAATACGATTATTCATATTTTATCTCAGGCATATATTCTTGTAACGAATAAGGAGCAATAATGTTTTCCGATATTTTATTACAGAACAATCCTGAATTAATGGATTATGCCTTGTTTCTTCATAAAAACGGGCAGATCCAACCAGATACTTATGTACTGGATTATGATCGTATCATCCAAAATTATCAAATGATCCTCAAAAAATCACAAGAATATCAGATTACACCCTTTGTTATGACAAAACAGTTTGGCAGACATCCCTTAGTAATTCAAGGATTATCAGAATTAGGAGCCAAATTTGTCGCCGTTGATTTTAGGGAAACACAGCAAATTATTAGATTAGGTGGTATTCTCGGACATACAGGACATTTGGTACAGATCCCTTTAAAAATGATTCCTGAGATTCTACAACATAGACCCGAATTAGTTACAATCTACTCATTAGAACAAGCTCATGCCATTAATGAATATGCCAAGTCTCACCATTTCACCCAAAACATTATGCTTAGAGTCATAAAAAGTACTTACATGG
Source organism: Brevinema sp. (assembly GCA_051658845.1). Classification (GTDB taxonomy): domain Bacteria; phylum Spirochaetota; class Brevinematia; order Brevinematales; family Brevinemataceae; genus Brevinema_A. Next base: position 4,336 of record JBOFNI010000065.1, read on the forward strand.
GACAACAAACACCTCATTATACTCAACAGGAATTACTAGCCTTTGCCGAGAAACTTCATCAGTTTTCCCATATTCATTTGATTGGGATGACCTCATTCCCTTGTTTTTTATTTGAGCAAGATCAGGTTGTTGCAACCGATAACGCTCAAGAACTTACAGAACATTATAATTTTTTAAATAGTCAGGGATATAATCTTCGGATCAAAAATATGCCCTCACATAACAATTACTCTTCCATTGCTCTCACTTCACAATGGGGAGCAAACCAAATCGAACCCGGACACGCCCTTACAGGGACTTGTCCTTATCATAAAGCATTTCCTAATGCACAAGAAGAAAAAATTGCTCTTGCCTATATTTCTGAGGTATCTCATCAAGATAAGGACATTAGTTATATCTATGGTGGTGGATATTATCGTCGTTCCCATTGGGAATTTGTCTATACAGCACAAAAAAATCGTTACCGTATCCTGCCACTAGACCCTGATGCTATTGATTATACGATAGGGATTCAAGGAAAAATTCCTATTGGAGAACCCATTATCTCTTCATTCCGTACCCAGATATTTGTCACAAGATCACATATTGCGTTAGTCAAAGGATTATCTAATAATACTCCAATACTTTCAGGAATCTGTGATTCTCAAGGGAGAGAGGTGTAATATGGCAAGATATATTGTATTAGTGATTGATTCTTATGGGATTGGAGCAATGGAAGACGGTAGAGCAGAAGATCAAGGAGCAAATACCTATCTTCATGTATTTGAAAAAAATCCCCATTTGAAACTTCCCCATTTGGAACAGCTGGGATTGGGTAATATTGCCGATCCGGATTGCCGTTTTTTAAAGCATATTCCCAACGCTTCTTACGGTTCCAGTCTTTTAAAACATTGGGGGGCAGATACTTTTTTAGGGCATCAAGAAATCTTAGGCACCACTCCACTAGCTCCCGTTATCCAGCCCTTTTCTCAAGAAATCGATAACATCCAATCAGTTTTAGAACAATCCGGATATTCGGTTCGTCGTTATGGCAACAATTTATCTGTTCTTGTTGTTAATAATGCCGCAGTCATTGGAGATAACCTAGAAACCGATCTTGGACAAAATTATAATGTTACTTCTGCTTTTGATTTGATGTCTTATGAAGATACCTGTAAATTAGGAAAATTAGTGCGACAACACGTATCCAGTAATAGAGTTATTGCTTTCGGTGCTCCCGGTATTTCTTTTGCACAAATTCTCGATGCCTATCAAGAAATAGACCACAGATATGCAGGGGTGTCTGCTCCGGGATCAGGTGTATATAAAGAAGGGTACCGTGTCCTTCATCTTGGATATGGAATTAATCATCAAGAGCAAGTCCCTTATATTTTAGGAGAGCAGAATATTCCCAGTATTTTAATCGGTAAGGTTGCCGATATTGCCGAGAATCATCCCTTAGGGGAATCTTATGGAGAGTTGGTCGATTCCAACACTATCTTTGATATTGCTATCGAAAAGATAAAAAAATATCCCCATGCGTTTTTTTGTATTAATATTCAAGAAACGGACTTAGCGGGACATTCTCAAGATGCCACTCGTTATGCTAATATCTTAGAGATTGTCGATCGGAGAATCAAGGATATTATGAACATCATGAATCCTGAAGACCTTCTTATTCTTACTGCCGATCATGGTAATGATCCGACGATTGGGCATTCCAAACACACCAGAGAAAAAGTCCCTATTCTATTATATGGGGATTCCATAAACAATCTCCAGATTAGAGAGAGAAAATCCTTATCCGACATTGGAGCTTCGGCTTGCTCATTTTTTGGAAGTAACTTATTTCCTCCCAATGGAGAAAGTTTTTT
>JBOFNI010000066.1:0-1246 GCA_051658845.1 Brevinema sp.
GATATCAACACTTTTTCCCCATGTTCCCAAAAATGCATTTGCATTTGGGAAAATGTATTCTTTCCAGAAGGATGAGCCTTGGTCCAACTGGTGCCAATATACGTTTGGGACACCAGCCGGGCCTTAAATCAAAGGTGTGTGTGTGAATGATTGTCCTGCTTTGCATGCCTTACTGGTGCCTTATACATTGGGCCACTAGGCCTTGTAACAGCTTCAGTGATTGTCCTCCTTAACTGAGCCTAGATATTAACACCTTTTTCCTGTGTGCCCAAAAATGCATTTGGTTTTGAGTAAACATGTCAAACGAGACTAGTTTCCTACTGGTACCACTATATGTTGAGGACACCACCAAAATTTTGTGGCTTGATTCAAGCTGATGCCGCTATATGTTAGGGAAACCACCATAATGTAGTAATTTCTTTGAAACTAGTAATTAATTGATCAAGCAAGGAATAAGTTGACCCAGATGGGACTCGAATCCACAATCCTCAGCTCCGAAGGCGGATGCCTTATCCATTAGGCCACTGGGCCTTGCTTCAGCTTTACTGATTGTCTTGCTGATGCCTTATCCATTAATCTACTGGGGCTTGTTTCAGCTTCAATTATTGTCTCCCTTAACTAAACCTAGATATCAACCCTTTTTCCCCATGTTCCCAAAAATGCATTTTCTTTTGGGAAAATGTATTCTTTCCATAAGGATGAGCCTTGGTTCCGACTGGTGCCAATATACGTTTGGGACGCCACCCGGGCCTTAAATCAAAGGTGTGTGTGTGTCAATGATTGTCCTGCTTAACTGATTTGCATGCCTTGCTGATGCCTTATACATTGGGCCACTAGGCCTTGTAACAGCCTCAGTGATTGTCCTCCTTAATTGAGCCTAGATATTAACACCTTTTTCCTGTGTGCCCAAAAATGCATTTGGTTTTGAGTAAACATGTCAAACGAGACTGGTTTCCTACTGGTCCCACTATATGTTGAGGACACCACAAAAATTTGTGGCTTGATTCAAGCTGATGCCACTATATGTTAGGGAAACCACCATAATGTAACTAAACCTAGATATCAACACTTTTTCCCCATGTTCCCAAAAATGCATTTGCATTTGGGAAATGTATTCTTTCCAGAAGGATGAGCCTTAGTTCCGACTGGTGCCAATATACGTTTGGGACACCAGCCGGGCCTTAAATCAAAGGTGTGTGTGTGAATGATTGTCCTGCTTAACTGATTTGCATGCCTTACTGGTGCC
>JBOFNI010000067.1:0-1522 GCA_051658845.1 Brevinema sp.
TCTACTTCTTTATCGTTGGGAGTCGGTGTGGCAACAGCAAAAAAATTAACAGAAGAAAAGGGTAAGGTCATTACAATTATCGGAGACGGCTCTTTTACCGGTGGAATGGTTTATGAAGCCCTAAACGATGCCTCTTGGAGAAAAATCCCTTTACTCATTATTCTAAACGATAATACCCTATCTATTTCAGAGAACGTCGGAGGAATCGCTAAGCATTTTAACACTCTCCGTACTAATCATCTATATCTTTCTCTAAAAAAAGAACTTGCTCAAGGACTCCTTCATTCCAAAATCGGAAAAGCGATCTTTCAGATATTATTTACCTTCAAATCAATCGTAAAAAAAATTATTTTTAAAAAACCAAATTTTTTTGAAAATCTCGGTATCAAATATCTCGGTCCTTTTGACGGTCATAACACTGAGCAATTGATCTCTTTATTCAAAGGAATCAATAATATCCAAGAACCGGTATTAATCCATATTCTCACCGAAAAAGGGTGTGGACATCAGGCTTCACAAGAAAATCCCATTAATTTTCACGGAATTTCCGGAAATGATGATAGTATTCCTGTGCATCCCAAAAAAGGTAAATCGTGGTCTTCTGTTTTTGGAGACAGTGTCTGCCGATTAGCATCCCAAAATGAAGATATTATTGTCCTCACCGCCGCCATGCGGGAAGGAACAGGCTTAGTATCTTACGCCAATCAATACCCCAATCGTTTTATCGACGTAGGTATTGCAGAACAGCACGCTGTTACCTGTGCTGCAGGACTTGCCTTAAAAGGAAAAAAACCGATTGTCGCCATTTATTCGACTTTTTTACAAAGAGCCTATGACCAACTTATTCATGATATTGCGATTGCCGAATCCCCTGTGATTTTTTGTTTGGATCGATCTGGTCTTGTTCCTGGCGATGGAAAGACACATCAAGGGGTTTTTGATATTGCCTACCTTCGCACGATTCCCAAGATGATTGTGATGAGCCCTATCAACGAATCGGAATTTAATCTCATGCTTGAGACTGCACTAATATGGAATCAACCCGTTGCTATTCGTTATCCTAAAGATATCGCTCCCGAGTGGAACAACCCAATCCCTCCTCTTGTACTCGGTGAAGGGATTGTACTAAGCGAAGGGCAAGACGGGGTGATTGTTATTTTCGGATCTCTCCTAACAGAGGCACTCGAGATTCAAGCACTCCTGCAAAATGCCGGTAAAAACTTTGCTTTATACCATATCCGATTTGCCAAACCAATCCACAATTCCGTGATCGAATATCTACAAAACTACGATCATATCGTCATAATGGAAGAAGGAATCGCTAGTATCGGCGAATACCTTGCGATGATGCTCCCAAATAAGCAAGTGGACTTGTACAATATCGGAGATCGTTTCCCTAATACAGACACAAGAGAATCTCTACTGAAAGATTTCGGATTTGATCCTGAGGAGATTTCACAAAAAACACTAAGGAACTACAACTAATGCTCTATAAAATATATATGATTAATCTGGGTTGCAA
>JBOFNI010000068.1:0-1111 GCA_051658845.1 Brevinema sp.
GCTTCGATCGAATTCATCATTTTATCGTAAGAATTTCGCATACGAGCTTCCCGTACTAAGAGAGAACTTTGGACAATATCCGAAGCCCCTACTAATTCGGCTCTATCAACAGAGCTTTCAATAGTATAGCGATGGACAGGAATTGTGATCCATTTTTGGATACTGTTCTGTACTCTTTTGGCTGGAGTTCCATAGCCTCTTTTAAAATCTTCTAAGAGAAGATGGTCTGCTCCTATTTGAGCAACTTGGTAGCTTTCCCGTGCGATTTCCGCTTCGTACAAAGGCATTAATTCATAACTGAATTTTGCCTGACGGGGATAGCTCATAGCAAATCTTTCCAAGATAATAGGAAAGGGATTGTGTTGATAAGACATAAGTACCTCACTAATAATTTTATTTGGGTTCTATCACTTTGAATTAGCTCTTTATATTGATTTTTGCTTGTTTATAAGCGTCGTTTCTGGCAATTCCGCTAAGGCATAATTTTTCGACTTCATCAGCGAATAGAGCGGTATTTTCTATATTTTCCGAGAAATCGGCGACATCATCGTTATCTAGGGGAATCTGTCCATCGAATCGATGAGTATGGATTTCTTCTTTGCATGGGATAAATTCAGCAAACTCACTTATTAATTCTTGAGGATCAAGTGTGTTGGTAGAAACTTTTAAGACACTTTCTTTGAGTTGTTGTGCTTTTTTGTGATCGATATTTTTTTCAAGAATAATTTTATTCAATGCTTGGTGGATACTGTCTTCAAGTTGCCGTTGTTTAATTTGGTGTTTTAAATACTTAATTTCTTCTTGTGCTTGCTGTAACTGGATATGAAGATCCTCAGATTTCTTAATTTTTTGGATAATATTTTCTAAAAAACGAGTATGTTCGGAGAAAAAGACAATATTCTCCTCTTCTTCAGAAAAAGATAAAATATCTTGAAGTCCCCCTAAATTAGGAATTGCTGGTCTAGTAGCACCCAAAGCTCCGACGTGTCTCAGGCAGTATTTTCCTCGTTGAGGATTACTAGAGGAGTTTGGGAGGAAAAAGCTGGCACTGATATTTTTAAACGATTTATTTTTGAGTTCCCGTTTAAAATTTTCGTTGATGTCGCTAAAA
>JBOFNI010000069.1:0-3285 GCA_051658845.1 Brevinema sp.
TCCTACAATTTCAAAACTTTTTAATTTTGATCGGATGTCGATTTCTATCTCAATCGTTAAGCATTCTAATCCTAAAAATACCCCTGAAAATACTCTTGTCATATAATTCCCCAATTACCTATTATTATATTATAACATACTATTTACTTTTATAGAATTATTTTTATTGATTTTTATAAAGTATCTAAGTATAATTAAAGATAATTACTTTATAATTTGTTGTGAGGACACTTTGAAAAAACCGATTGTTGTAGCAGGTAATGCACCTTCCTTACGAGAGATTGATTATACGAGGCTTCCTGAAGCGTTTGATGTGTTTCGTTGTACTCAGTTTTTCTTTGAGGATAAATACTATTTGGGTAAAGAGGTTACAGGGTTCTTTTTGGGATATGACGCACTCTTTGACAGTTCTATTATCTTAGAAAAAAGAAAAGAATATTTCTTTCAAGATCGATATTTTAAATTACTACTACTAAATATTCCGGAATTAGAAAAACGATTTAGGCATCTTGCTCCTCCTTCTACACTTATTGCTTCTGATTTTTGTGGTAACAATCCAACAATTAACAAATTTTTAGTAGAAAACTATCTTGTCTTTGGACTCTATCCAACCACAGGTCTACTGATGATCTTAACGGCGATTGCTTTGGGATATCAGGAAATTTATGTTACCGGTATCGATTTCTATTCCCAATCAGAAATTTATGCCTTTCCAATAGAGCAGGCAAAAGCCCTCAATACCTTGGTATCGAATTTTAGTTCTCCTTTTGGTACTACGTGGCATTCTTTAGTATATGAACAAGAAATTTTAGAATTTACCAAAACTTTTGCAGGTGTTACGCTCTATTCTCTTTCTCCTAACTCTCTCTTATCGGAACATTACCCTTTAGCTCCTGTACAGAATAATAATCCTTATAATCCTATAACAAAACCTGAAGGTTATCTCCAGGATATTGTTTTCATTAAAAAACCGGGACATACAGGCTTGAGTCAAAAAATTAAAACATGGTTTCTTACTAGAGGTTTACAAGTAGAATGGGATTTTTTGAGAGAATATTGGTTGATTAAATTCTGTTATCAAGGCATTAGATTTCTCACTATTGGTTTAAAAGTTATGATAAAACTATTTACTAAGTAATTATAAGGAACAACATGAAAAATATAGTTTTTGTTCCTTTACGTGGGGGCAGTGTTTCCATTCCATTAAAAAATATTAAGCTTCTTAACGGACGACCTTTAGCCTATTATGTCCTTGATGCGGCAACGCAGTGTGATTTGATCGATATGGTTGTGGTGGCAACGGATTTGGAAATCATCGCACAAGCTATTAAAGAATATCCTTCCGATAAAATTATGCTTGTAGGAAGATCCGATGAAGTATCGACCAACGTATCGCCGACAATTGATGTCGTATTAGAATTTTCGGAGCAGTTCTCTTATCAAACAATGGTATTAGTCCAAGCGACTTCTCCTTTATTACAAGCGAGTGATATCGAAGGAGGCTTACAACTGATGAAGCAGTATGACTCGGTCTTGTCAGTTGTTCGTCAGCATCGTTTTGTTTGGGATGAAGAGACGCATACTCCTAATTATACGATTCCTCACAAACCAAGAAGACAGGATTGGCAGGGAATTTTAGTAGAAAATGGAGCTTTTTATATTAATACAAGAGAAAATATTATGAAAGATCGTTTTACTTTATCCGGAAGTATTGGATTATTTGAGATGGCTTCGGATACCTATGTGGAAATTGACGAAGAAGAAGATTGGCTCTTTATGGAACATCTTTTACAAAAGAGAAATAGAGTATAATTTTTAAGAATATAATCAAAATAATAATTAAAAAAATTTAGAGAGTAAAATATTATTTCTTGACTATTTTGATACTTCGTCTCTATAATGATTAGATAATTAATTTTAGATACGCTGGGAGTATTCATGGCATCAAAAAAATCATCGGCAAAAAAACCGACAAAAAAAAATACAAAAAAACTGACAAAATTGGTAATCGTTGAATCCCCGTCTAAGGCGACGACTCTTAAAAAATATCTTGGTCCTGCCTATACGATTAAGGCATCTGCAGGACATGTGATTGATCTCCCCAAATCAACATTAGGGATCGATACCGAAACATTTGAACCTCGTTATATTGTGATGAGAGATCGTAGTAAGGTGATGAAAGAATTACTGGAAGCGGTAAAAAATGCCAGCGAAATTTTACTTGCCTCCGATCCGGATCGGGAAGGCGAAGCGATTGCCAGCCATTTGAAAAATTATTTTGAAGAAAAAGCTCTATCCAAATTAAATCGTGAAATCCCCATTAAACGGATTCGTTTTAGTGAGATTACTAAAGATGCCGTTCTTAAGGCAGTATCAGAACCTTCGGAAATTACCGAATCTTTGGTGAATGCCCAACAGGGGCGGAGGGTGATTGATCGTTTATTCGGTTATGGGCTTAGTCCTTTACTTTGGAAAAAAGTAAAAGGCAAATTATCGGCAGGTCGGGTGCAATCTACGGCATTACGCCTTATCACAGAACGAGAAAAAGAGATCGAAGCGTTCATCCCAAAGGAATATTGGACCTTAACCGCAGAACTTTCTATTCAAAAGAAAAAATTTCAAGCACAGTTGAGCCGTGTGGATAATAAACGTCTTGTCAATGAAGTAGAAAATCCAACAAAGCAGTGTGTGATCTCTTCTCAAAAAGAAATGGTTGCGTTAATAGCAAAAATTAAAGGGAAAGATTTTCTTATCCAAGAACTAAAAACGACCCCGACGATCACAAAAGCATCAGCTCCTTTTATTACCAGCACTTTACAGCAGGTAGCAAATAATCTACTGGGCTGGGCAGTGGCAAAAACAATGCGTACGGCACAAGATCTTTATGAAGGGATTGATTTAGGGAAAATGAGAACGGGTCTGATTACTTATATGCGTACGGATTCGACGAGAATTTCTCCCATTGCACTCCAAGAATCAAAGAAATATATTCAAGACAACTTTGGAGATCGCTATTTGCCAAAAACTCCTAATGTATTTTCCAATAAAAAAAATTCTCAAGATGCCCATGAAGCGATTCGTCCTGCATTAGTTGCCTTACATCCCGATGAAATTAAAGCTCAACTTAGTTCCGATCAATATAAATTATACAATCTTATTTGGAGACGTTTTATTGCTTCTCAGATGAATGTTGCCGAACGGGAAGTCAGTACACTCAATTTATCGGTGGAACATTGTATTTTTACCAGTTCCGGTTCTCGCTTAATTTTTGACGGATTTCAAAAA
>JBOFNI010000070.1:0-1043 GCA_051658845.1 Brevinema sp.
GCGAATTCGCACAAACAGGAAGTGCCTCATATCTAATGCATACATCAAATGATTTCGACGAAACATAATCTGTATGTTAAGTCATGATATCTGATCACAGTGACGTGGGTATGGTGTCGTCTGGTTATAGTGCCACCAACTGGCAACAGGAAATGTGTATCACTATCAAAGGTGGGTTTTTTTTTACTGTTGCATGTGGTATATTTTTAAATACTAAAATTTATCAAACCGAACAACTTTCCCATTCACACCTATTAACTCTGCCCAACAGGAAGTCTGCAATTTTGTAATAAAAGTGGATTTTTATTACAATTACACGTGGTGAACTTTTAAATACTCCTTCTAAGGGATTTATCTGATTATCACCCCATTTATTAAACATGATGTCAAGACATTAGAGATAATAAATTACGAATGGATTTTTGATATCTTAAACTGTGTCGCCGTAGCGACACGTCAAACTTTAATGCTCTATTTAGATGTATTTTCATGGCATATTGGACTACAATTGTGCTTTTAGTTTTTCTTACAGTTACCAAACTTGGTATATATATTGCCCTCATCAAACCGAACAAATTTCACATTTACACCCACTAGCTCTGCCCAACAGCAACTCATACATACAGTACTGTGCAGTTTTTCAGACATGAGAAATCATGAGCAAATCAAATCAAAGCAAAAAGGTAAATAATAAAACTAATACTGGGTTCTTTGAAGATTTACTGGCATTTATGTATAGTTGAGGACACAAACAATACAATTATTAATATGCTTATCACTGCCTTTGGGGCACATTAATAGATCTATATATCTGTATACTCGGTCTTAAAAGTATGAGGAAAGACGCGAAGCAAAAAGGTAAATAATAAAACTAATAATGTGTTCTTTGAAGATTTAATGGCATATGTAGTAGGGTGGGAGAAAACGGTATATTTAAAGTTTTTTATCTTGAAAACAGATAGCCCCTATATCTTTTGTATTTCTAATGTTCTGTTATTGTGGTGCAATACACATTCTGACAGATAGATGGCCTCTTAGCGCCA
>JBOFNI010000071.1:0-14564 GCA_051658845.1 Brevinema sp.
AATAAATTACTTAAAAAAAGAGTTAGGATTTGTCCTAACTCTTTTAATATGATAAACTTCTTTAGATTTATTTTTTGTTTGCCGGTTCTACGGATACGGATATTCCACTAATGCGTGCTTTTTGAATATTTGTATAAACGTCTTCCGCTTTGGAATCGCTTACTTCAAAAAAAGTAAATTTATCAAAAATATTAATCTTACCGATATCTGCCCCTTGAACACTGCATTCTCTAACGAGAGCTTGGACAATTTCTCTTGGAGAGGTGTTGTTGTTGCGTCCTACATTCATAAAGAAACGAACCATACCGTATTCGGCTCCAGTTTCTCCAAAATTGTTTTTAACAGTTTTAGTCTTGTTGTTTCCGGTACGATCTTCCGTTCTTATTTTTAAGAGAATAGCAGCTAAAGTGATACTGTCTAGGTTGGCAATATCGCTCCAATCGCTTATTTTTTGGATATACGTATCAATATCTTCACTAGCAGATAAAGTAATAAGCTGTTCGATCATACGTTGGTTTTGAATTTTTTCTACATCTCTTGGGGAAGGCATTTTCATTTGGAGAGGTTCGGATTTAATCATCCGCTGTACGGATTTGAGAATAAAGCGATCTCTTCTCCCGACAAAAGCGTAACTTTTGCCTTCTCTTCCTGCACGACCGGTGCGTCCGATACGGTGGATATACTGCTCAGGATCTTGGGGAAAATCGTAATTAATCACCAAATCAATATCGTCTACATCTAGTCCTCTAGCAGCAACATCTGTTGCTACCAAAACCTCAATAGTACCCTGTCGAAATTTATGAAGTACAGAATCTCTTTGTGCCTGTTTCATATCGCCATGGAGACCGTCGGCAAAAATACCGTTTGCTTGGAGTGTGGCAACGACTTCGTCGGTTTTTCGTTTAGTATTGCAAAAAACAATGCCTAAGCGAGGATTTTCAATTTTGAAGATGCGGAGACAAGCTTCTATTTTTTGGCTTTCGTTAATCTCTAAAGTAAATTGATCCACTTTAGGTGCAGCAAGACGTTGTTGATCGATTCTAATATTAACTGGATTTTTTTGGAATTTTTTGGCGATTTCTATGATTGGTTTAGGCATCGTCGCCGAAAACATAAGAGTCTGACGCTCACTTGGAGCGTTGGATAAAATTGTTTTCATGTCGTCAATAAATCCCATATCAAGCATACGATCCGCTTCGTCTAAAATAACCATACGGACACTATCTAAAGAAATCGTCCCCCGATCAATATGATCCAAGATTCGTCCAGGTGTGCCAACGACAATATGAGCTCCTCTTTTGAGGGATTTAATTTGTCGTTCAATAGACATACCACCGTATACAGGAACAATCTTTAGCTTGGGTGTATGTTTCCCTACTTTTGTAATTTCTTCGGCAACTTGATTTGCAAGTTCCCGAGTTGGACACATGATAAGAATCTGCGTATAGGGTTGACTGGTATCGAGGTTCATCAGTGCAGGAATCCCAAAAGCGATAGTTTTACCAGAACCGGTATGGGCTTGACCGATAATATCATGTCCGTCTACAATAACCGGCATACTTTGGGACTGGATTACGGTGGGATGCTCATAACCAAGATCGTCTAAGGCCTGTAGAATATCTCCAGGGAGATTAAGATCTGCAAATTTTTTGTCCAAATCGAATGTTGTACTCAAAAGAATACTCCTTAATTTTTATTAGTGCTTACACTTATTGAGGCATTGTTGAGAAACTTTAAGATAGCAACTAAATCTTTAAACAAAGGAACTGATCTGGATTTTATCTTGTGAATTTCTATACGAAACAGAAAATATTCTGTCTATACAATGGAATAAGTGTTTGTCACTTACAATATAAGAATTATTATAACATATTTTCTCCTATTTTGGAAGTTATTTTAAAAATATTTATAATAATTAGTTGTTAAAATATTTTGATTATAAATATTATGAGACAAAAATTTGCGATAATGATGGTTTTCCTTTTATAATATATTAAAAATACTAAGCAAGTATTTTTAATATATTATAAGGGCTTCAATGATATTATGATGAGAATCTTATTCATTACTATTGCTTTTTATACGACCATAATATATGCTGATGAATCTCAAAAATTATTAGGTGGAGCATACACTGGTAATTTGGAATATATCCAACAGCTTCTTCAAAAGGGAGCGGATATTAATGTTACCGATCAAAATGGATTTACACCGCTTATGTGGGCATTATACAATAATCACTATAAAGTCGCACGATTTTTAATACAAAATCATGCTCAAGTAACTCAGCAAAGTCGTCAAGGTTATACTCCGATGTTGCTTGCAGCACAACATGGTAATTTTGAAATGGTGGTGTTATTGGCGTTTTATGGAGCTTCTCTAATAGAAATAGATTATTCCGGAAACACTTTATTGCATTACGCTGCATTAAGCGGTCGAAAGGATTTTGTTGAATTTTTAATAGTACAGCAAGTGGATCCAAATATCCCTAATCAATCGGGGATCTACCCTATCGAATATGCTGCATCTTATGGACATAAAACGGTGATGGATTATTTGGTATCGATTGGCGCTTATGTACCGTATTATAAATACCCTCCTAAGATGATTCGGATTCCTAAAGATGACGTTATCGGAAAAATTCAATAAAAAAGATTGGGATGAGCGACAAGTTAAGTGATCAATGTTTATTTATTAAAGTATAAATAATAATGAGTATGTGGTAAGAATTTTAATAATATGAAATTCTTTTATCGATGATTTAAAAATTAATATAAATTATCTGTTAATTCGGTCAAATAAACTTTAATTTATTCGATAAAATTCCGATATTTTTATTGTGTCTTTAAATAGAACAGTATTTAGTGTTGATAAAATGTGAGGTAAACAGTGAAACGTATCATATTATGGTTTACGGTGATAACAATAATAGCTCCTGCATATACCCAAATGGAAGAGAGTCTATCAAACTATTCACCTCTACATTGGGCAGCAGCTCAAGGTTATGTAGAAATGATGAAAGTATTAGCGGATAAAGGTTATGATATTAATGCCCAAGATGCTAACGGCTTTACTCCTCTGCATTATGCGGCGGCAGCGGGATCATTCCAAGGTGTTGAATTTTTGGTGGGTCGTGGGGCTGATGTGTATCTTGTAAATAAAAAAAATGTCACACCAATGACACTGGCGGCACAAGCTGGAGAGCAGAAAATCGTTGATTTTCTCTTTGTAAAAATGAGATCAATGCGTGTAGATCAGTTAAGAGCGCAAGCAGAAAAAGAACGGATTAATACAGACTTGGTACAAGCGGCAAAAGCGAGAGCAGAAGCGGAACGTCTTCGTCAGCAAGCTGCTGATTGGACAACAGAAGCAGAATATTGGAGAGTTGAGGCTGAAAAATGGACGAGAGAGGCAAATCTTCTCAAAGACCAACAAATTCAGATTGACCAATTAGCAAAAGAACGTTATGAGCAGATTATTCAAGAGAAATCTGCAGCAGAAGAAAATTTTAAAGCAGAGCGTTTAGCTCGCACAGCAGCAGAGCGTCTTTTAAGAGAACAAAGTGCCAATACTACAGCTCAAATTCGTGCTTATGAAGCACAAGTGGCAGCCTTAGCGGCACAGAGGGCTACAGATGCGGCGATTGAAAATCTCGCAGAAGAATTTATTAGACAAGGGATGGCAAACCCTCAACACTATAATCTTACAAATACAAATAATACAGATTATATTAGTATTGATACCAATGTAATTCCTGTAGACATATTGACACGACCACCGGCAGTTACAAATGATTATAGTATCCAATTGGAAGAAGTTCCAACTCCTGTAGCTCCTATGCAGGATGACACAGTAGAAATGGCTACGATGGATGACACATATGATGATTACGCTTATGATTATGATGATTATGCTTATGATGAGAATTACGGATATTGAGAACTGTCTTAAAACAATGATAAATTTTATATAAAAAGACCTCTAAATTTAGAGGTCTTTTTATATAATCTTATTGACATAAAATAAAATAATATATTATACTTTAAAAAATCGAAATTGTTCATGGAGAATTTATGGCAAATTATTTTTTTACTTCAGAATCCGTTTCTGAAGGTCATCCGGATAAAGTTTGTGATTTGGTATCCGATACGGTCCTGGATGCTTGTCTTAGTAAAGATCCTAAGAGTCGTGTTGCTTGTGAGTGCTATGCGACAACAGGAATGCTTTTAGTAGGTGGGGAAATCACAACATCAAAGTATATTGATATTCAAAAATTGGCACGGCAAACTATTGCAGATATTGGATATACAACATCGGATTGTCATTTTAATGCTGATTCTATCTGTGTGATGAATGTTATTGACGAACAATCTCCAGATATTGCTCAAGGGGTTGATAAAAAAGATAGTTTAGGTGCGGGAGATCAGGGGATTATGTTTGGGTATGCGGTGGATGAAACACCGGAATTCATGCCAGCTCCTATTCAATTGGCTCATCATATTTTAAAACGGGCTTCTGATCTGAGAAAGTCCCAAGCAATTTCTTGGCTAAGACCCGATTCTAAATCGCAGATTACGATCGAATACGAAAATGGGATTCCAAAACGAATTGATTCGGTTGTCTTATCTCACCAACATGATTGTCAAATTACTACCGAGGATCTTCGTGAGGTATTGAAGAAAGATATTATTATCCCATCTTTAGAGAGTTCAAATTTATTAGATGAGAAGACCAAATACTTTATTAACGGTACCGGACGTTTTGTTGTTGGGGGACCTCATGGAGATACTGGATTAACGGGTAGAAAAATTATTGTTGATACTTATGGGGGGATGGCACGTCATGGAGGAGGAGCTTTTAGTGGTAAAGATGCCACCAAAGTTGATCGTTCTGCAGCCTATATGGCACGTCATATTGCAAAGAATATTGTTGCCGCTCAAATCGCAAAAAAAGTTGAAATTCAGTTATCCTATGCAATTGGATACGATCAACCTTTGTCGGTATTTGTTGATTCTTTTGGCACAGGTGTGATTTCTGATAAAGATATCGTTACCTTAATTCGTAAAAATTTTGATTTGTCTCCAGAAGCGATTATTAATTATCTTGATCTGACAAAACCAATTTTTTCTCAAACTACCAATTATGGACATTTTGGTAAGCCGGATCTTTTATGGGAATCAACTCATCGAGTCCAAGATTTGATTATTTAAGAAATTATTACTAAATGTATTCTTTGATAGGCTTAATATTAATAAGAAAAAGACCTCGTTTATAAAACGAGGTCTTTTTGATTGATTATTTCATAGAATCTAGAATACCAGTAGCAATTGCTTCTAATTCAGAGAATCTTGATTCGCTGAGAGCAGAAATAATCGTTAAATCTTCGTTAAGAATATCCATTCTCTTCATTTCGTTGACAAACTCTCTCATCTGAGATCCTGAAGTCGGTGCCCAAGAACCGTTTTCGATAAGAGCAACTGTTCGTTTTTGGACATTTAAGTTTTTCATATCTTTTAAATAGTGCATCATATTTGGATAGATTTCAAGATTATAAGTCACACTAGCTAAAACAATATGGCTTAATCGGAACGTATCAGCGATAAGCCAAGATACATCGGAACGGGATACGTCATGAAGGACAACATTGGTCATTCCTTGACGAACAAGAAGGCTTGCAAGTAGTTGTGCTGCTTCTTCTGTATTACCATACATAGAAGCATAGGCAATTAATACTCCCTTTTCTTCCGGTTCGTAAGTACTCCATTTGATATATTTATCAATGATATAGCCAAAATCTTTACGCCATACTAATCCATGAAGAGGACAAATTATTTTAATATCTAAGGTCGAAGCTTTTTTTAGCAGTTCTTGGACATGAGCTCCGTATTTTCCAACAATATTGGTATAATAACGGCGAAATTCATCCATCCAATCTCGTTCAAAATTAACTTCATCGGCAAATAGTCGCCCATCTAAGGCGTTAAAGGAACCAAAGGCATCGGCGGAAAATAGAACACCATTAGTAACATCAAAAGTTACCATTGTTTCCGGCCAATGAACCATAGGAGCAGCTACGAATGCTAAGGTATGCTTACCAAAATTTTTCGTATCCCCTTCTTGAACAGTAATACACTTATCTTCTATACCACGATAGTTTAATTGATTCATAATGAGGAAGGATTTTTCGGTACTGATGATCTTAACCTCGGGATAACGAAGGACTATTTCTTCAACGCCGGCACAATGATCTGGCTCCATATGATTAACAATTAAATAATCTAAAGGTCTTCCGTTTAGTACCTGTTCAATGTTATTGAGCCAAGGGCGAATAACAGCCCAATCTACGGTATCCATTAGGACGGTTTTTTCATCTAATAACAAATAAGAATTATAAGATACCCCTTTTTCGGAAAGAGGGTGGATATTTTCAAAAAGATCAATACGGTGATCATCAGCACCCACATAATATAAATCTTCTGTAATTTGTCTACAATAGTTCTTCATAAATTAACTCCTCTATTACTTGGATTCTACGGCGAAATAAGATGTTTTTTCTTCGCCACAGTAAGGACATACCCAGTCTTCTGGTAATGATTCGAAACGGGTTCCAGGAGCAATATCTGCAGAAGGATCGCCAATAGAATAATTGTATTCATTTCCACATCCGTTACAAGTGTAGAATGTATCTAGTGGTGGTTTTCGTACGAAAGCTCTTTTTATTTTTACCATAGGAGGAGCCGGTTTTTTCTCTCCGGTATCTAACGCTGCGGTGAGTAGAGGAGCAATTTCTTCAATTGTTCCGACAATTCCGTAATCGGCATTTTTAAAAATATGGGCACGAGCATTGGTATTGATTGCAACGATCGTAGAAGCATTTTTAATTCCTTGAAGATGCTGTGCTGCTCCGGAAATACCACAAGCGATATAGAGATTCCCGTTGAATTTTTGACCAGATAATCCCACATATCGGTTCAGAGGGAGAAGACGCATGGTTTCCGCTACAGGTCTGGAAGATCCTAAAGCAGCTCCGGCAGCTTTGGCTAATTTTTCGATAAGAGGTAGATTGTCTTTTTTACCGACACCCTTCCCAACACTAACAACACGCTCTGCTTCGGTAATTGGAGTATTAATATCAATTCCAAGAGAAAAATCATATCCGTCAGCTTTTAAGGCTGTTACTAAAGCTTCTACTTTATCTTGAGCAGATCCTTCACTGAAAATAACATTTTTACGAACACCTGTTGCCGGTCCTTTTTTCTTTTGAACGGCACTTTCTTTAGGAGCTTTTCCAATGAGGCTAGCAGCAATAACGAGCCGTTGGATTTCATTTGTTCCTTCGTAGATGGTACAGATTTTGGCATCCCGATATGCACGTTCAACATCCATTCCTTTGAGATATCCACTTCCTCCAAAGATTTGAAGGGCATCATTGACAATTTCTAAGCAGACATCAGATGCGTACATTTTTGCCATTGCTGCTTCTGTTCCGTAAGGTTCGTGGTTTTCTTTTAATTCTGCAGCACTATAAATCAGGAAACGAGCACAACGTAATTTAGTTGCCATATCGGCAAGCTTAAAAGAAATAGCTTGTTGATGGGCAATGGCTTTACCAAATTGCTCTCTTTCTTTTGCGTATTCTAAGGCTTGCTCATAAGCGCCTTGAGCAATTCCCAAGGCTTGGGCGGCAATTCCAATTCGTCCTCCATCTAATGTGGACATTGCGACTTTGAATCCTTGTCCTTCTTTTCCTCCTAAGAGGTTTTCTACAGGGACTTTCACGTCATTAAAAATTAATTCTGCAGTAGAGGAAGAACGAATCCCTAATTTATCATATTTATCGCCAAACTCAAATCCTTTCCAACCTTTTTCTACAATAAAAGCACTAATCCCTTTTACCCCAATATCTGGTGTGGTAACAGCAAAAACAATATAAGTATCTGCTTTAGGAGCGTTGGTAATAAAAATTTTGTTTCCGTTAAGGATATAGTGATTACCTTGTAATATGGCTGTTGTTTCGGTACCACCGGCATCACTCCCAGCATTGACTTCTGTTAGTCCAAACGCTCCGATTTTTTCACCTTTGGCAAGAGGAACAAGGTATTTTTTCTTTTGTTCTTCTGTACCGAAAGCGGCAATGGGGTAAGCACCTAAGGATGTATGGGCGGATAAAATAACTCCTGTACCTCCATCAATACGAGAGAGTTCTTCTACGGCGATTGCATAGCTAAGAACATCTAATTCTGATCCTCCATATTGTTTTGGATAGGGAATCCCCATAAACCCTAATTCACCCATCTTTTTGACAACCTCATCAGGAAATTTATTATCCTGGTCAAGCTCAAAAGCAATAGGTTTTACTTCCTGTTCTGCAAATTTTCGTACTTTAGCTCTTACGGTCTCATGGACTTCTTTTGTTTTGAATAGCATGAAAATCCTCCTTTTTAAATAAATACGGTAAAGTATATGTATAATCATTTGTTATTACTAAGCAATGATGAGTCCGTAAAGATAATAATTATAGCTACGGTAAAAAAATGTTAAATGTATTTATATTATATCTTAATTTTAAAATTTGTCAATTTATTTTTTATTGTATCTAATTTTATTTATACATTTTACTGTATTATACTTTTTGAAAGATATGAGTTGTTTTTGTATGTGGTATTATTAATAGGATACATCGATTTTTCTGACAAACAAAATCTAAAATATATGTCAATCCAAATGTTGCATAATATTTTGATGGGGTTGTAATCGGGTTGTTTATATATAAAGTGTTTTCAGAAATTACTATACTAAAACTGACCTATATAAATATTTATATAGGTCAGTTTGCTTGTATCTAAGATATTAAAAAATTAAATCTCAATATTAGATATGGTATCTTTCATCTTGTTATATTGCTCTATATCTTTAAAGGCGATAACACGTAAAGCATCTTTTTTTGTAAATAAATCTTTTTTCTTATAAAAGATAACGAATTGATAATCGTTTTTCGTTGTTGGATTTTTATTTTCATAAAGATTAGATTCTTCCGCAGGAGTCCTCCACTCTTGGATGTTGACACTACCGTCTAATTCCGGCTCTATATCTATAGTACTCGCTAATCCGTATTCTATTGTAAATTCATAGTAAAAATCTTTAGGCTCAATCATAGTGATTTTATGTGACTTCCATGCTGTACACTCTAAAAACTCTGTATGGAATCGCGCCCCATCTTTTAACCCCAATAGGATTTGATCTATAGCCCATTCCGGATTTGGTGTTCCTTCATTATTGTCTAAATTATCTGGATTATCTGGATTATCTGGATTCACACTACATCCAGTTATTAATAAAAATACTATTAGTAATTTTAGCATCTTATATATTTCCTTGTTTGGTTTTATAATATTCATTCTCTATATATATAACTAAACTATTAATACAGTAAAAAATAATCAAATTTATGACTCTAATACTTACTTTTTATCTTTATAATAATTAATTTTTAAGAGTACATTTCTAATAGCCGCTTATCTTCTAGAGGTATATTATAATTTTCTAAGTACTAATCTTTTAGAGTATTAGTAAAAGATATTGTATAATATTTGTCTATAAAAACTCTTGTTGATAGACCATTATTTGGTAATAAGTATTGATAGTCTTATAAGCAATAATAAGTTTATAACCTACTTCTATAATCGGATAATTATTTTGTTTGTACTTTATTGGAAAGAAGCACGAAAGGAGTATAAATGGCAACGGAAAAAATAAGTAAAAGTAAGGCTAATAGAGCAGCTCTCCAATCTCCTCCTGTAGCAAGATAAGCACTCACCACAGGTGGGGTGGTCCAAGGAATAAGAACAATTGTTTTACTAATCCAGCCTACATATGTTACAAAATAAGCAACAGCTGTATTAATAAGAGGCACAAGAATTAAAGGAATCCCATAAATAGGGTTCAAAACAATAGGTAATCCGAAAACAAGTGGTTCATTAATATTAAATAATCCAGGAAGTAAACCAAGATTACCGACCGTTTTTTCATTTTCGCGCTTAGAGAAGAATAATAACGCAATTACCAAGCCAATGGTATTTCCTCCTCCTCCCATAAATGCAAACGAATCAAGGAAAGGTTTGGTGATAATATTAATAGCTTTCCCACCCTGTTGAATAAGATCGATATTTTGTTGGATCGCTGCCATATAGGTAGGCTCTGTAATAGGACCTAAAATAAATGCTCCGTGTAGACCAAAAGCCCATAATAAGTTTTGAAAGAATAAAATAAATCCTATTCCCCAAGGGGTTTGGATCATTTGAACCATTGGTTTTTGAATTACTTCTGCAATTACCATATTTAATGATGTACCCATTACCACTTTAAAAAATAATGATATTAAACCAAAAATTGTTAGAGTCAGACAAGTTGGAATAAGAATATTAAATGATTTTGCAATGGCAGGAGGAACGGAATCAGGCATCGCAATAATTAAAGGCTTAAAGCTACTTGTAAAACGTAAAATTTCTACTGATATAATAGCAATAAGCATTGCAACAAATAGTCCAGAGGCTGATGTATCACTAAACATCAAGACACCCCAAGTATCTACTCCGTTAATTTGCTGAATTCCCGGTAGAATCGCAATCAAAGCCCCTAAGGATACTATTCCATAAATAATCCCATCTTGCTGATAATGGACTGCTAAATGGTAGGCAGTTAAAAAAGCAGCAAGTAACGATAAGATCCCTAAACTACCTCGAAAAACAGCATCTCCTACATTTTTCAATTCGCTAATAGCAGCATTTCCTTGAAAAATCGGCAGGTTTAAAATCACATTATTTAGTAATACATAGAACGATCCTGCTAAAATCAAAGGCATCATTTGGAAAAATCCGCTACGGATTGCCGAAAGATGTGGTTGCATAGACAGTTTTTCTGAAAATGCTAGTAACTTGTCTCCTAAATTCATCATAAATCTCCTGTTTATTTATATAATTTTGGTAATTGAAAATCCAATCCAGACATTCGATTGAACGGAGCAGAAATCTCTAAGTTCTCTAGTGAGTAATCAGTAAAACTAAATTTGATTCTCTGTTTCCATTCCGCTATAGTCTTTGTTTTTACTATTTGTAAGATCTCCTGATCTTTTCCATTAAATTGAGAATATTCCGCCCCTAAAACCGGTAGAACATTTTTTTGTATCTCCCAACGAACAATTGCTTGATAAATCCAGTCAGATAAGAGACGTTCTATAAGATTGGTCATGGCTTTTTGCCGATTATAAGAATCCATCGTAAATACAGCCTGACAAAGAACAGTCCCTAAGGTATTCCCTGTCGTATTCCAAGCCGCATAGGCACGGCATTGTTCCAATAATAAATGCTCATCTAATAATTGTATTAGTTCCGAATCCCCACCATTGGCATAAGCAATATCGGCAAGAACAAAAGAGCATGATTTTAATTGTTGTAAAAAGGGAAGTAAAGACTCTTTGTGAGCTAATGATAATTCTTGAGTTTGCGCCTCTTGCATTAAATCATAGGGAGTGTGGAGTGCAAGGATAATATCGGCGTGCTCTCTCTTATCAGTAAGTACTCCTCCAATGAGAGCAATCTGAGATTCCAAACTGCTAGAAAAAGGAATATCTTCATATTTAGGAATAAAGTCTTTAGTATTTGAGAAAATAGGATAAATTTGAGGAGTTGTTTGGTAAAAATCGGTATATGCACGAGTCATTAGCGTACACATTGCTTCATCAGTCCCCGGATGAGAATAAATAGAACTAATATCTTGGATATAGGTTTGGATTGCTTTACGATCCATACTTCCTAAACCAAATTCTGCCGTATCATCTCTGGGAATAAAAAGAATGTCGATTATATTTTTTTTTGTTAATTCAATAATAGAACAGGTTATTTCTAAATTAGCTCTCCGTCGTTGAAGATAATCTTCTAATGATGGTCTATCGATAGAGGCATCTAAAACCTCCCACTCTTGTAATACTTGTGTATTAGTTGATTGCTGATCAGATTGATCTTTTAAAAATCCCCAACGAAAAATATCTGCACCGTGGATTCCGTAATAATCTGGCTCTTCCTCGGAAGACGAATAACTCGGATTACGCATAATAAGATTTGAAACATAAATCTTAGCCTGAGGAAACCTCTCTTTTAACTGGGTAAATATTGCTAAGCGTTGCTGTAATTGTTGTGTTGATAGCGTATGAATCCTAGAAGGAAATAAACCTCCATAAATAAGCATTTCAGCAGAAATAATAAACGCATCCACATCTTTTTGATCGAATAAAAATTGATCCAGATTACTCAAATTGGCAGATTCTTTGCGATAGCCTAAATCTTTGGAATCAGGAAGAATTAGATGAATATCTTCTTTCAAAGTACTAAACGCTTCCAAAAATGAATAGTTATACGGTCTCTTATCCAAAGGAATCACAACTATATTCATCTCAAAATCTCCCTATTACAATGATATTACTAAAAATTATATCTCTTATTTCCAATCTTGTCAATATATATTGATAGAAAATCTGTATATTTCTACCCTTTCAAGAATAGAATCGCTTATTTTATTTCTTTAAGATATCGTTAATATTTTGTATATGTCGCTCTCGTATTGTACTATCAGCATCGGTACTTGGCATAAGGCTCTCTCTTACTGCTTCTCTATTGTAATTGATCGATGGATTGCTCTTAATAATAGTATTTAAGACATTCTGTACCTCTGATATTTTTAATACATAAGCTGTTTGAGGAACACACTTAATTTTTTTTAATACACAATCCCCATCAAAGACGATCACCGAATAGAAAGGCAACACCTTAAACTGCCAAAGTTTGTTTCTTAACGATTGAATATGAGAAATATTTTGTTTGAGTGGATTATAAAAACGATATTTCTTCTTTCCATACGCTAATGTTTTCGTCCAATCAGTATTATTCCCATTACCGAAAATCCAGCCACTATAATTTTTCACTTCAAAAACGATAATACCCACATCCGTTAATACTACAACATCAATTTGTGAAAATTGCTTATTCGGTTTTTCTATATATAGATTATGAAAGATATCAGCTGGATTGATTCCATAATTTTGTAAGAGATAGAGCAAATGATTTTCCGCTCTTTCTCCTATTTTTTATGGTGATTCATGAAAACTTTTTTGCGATGATTTGAGCAAGACGATAACAATCAAGATAAGAATAACAAAAATTTCCATACATCGTTCCTAAACAATTATTCAGAAATTCTATCTATAAATCAATAGATTTTGTAATTTGGAAGTCCCATTTATTAGTATAGCACACTAGAAAATTTTTATCAAGAACTATTAGTATCCTTATATAGCAATTAAAGAATCCAAAAATATTAACACTTTCGATTTTATTACTTGCAAATATGAAAGTCGTTAAAATAGAACGTGAAGAAATGATTTTTTGAAAACATACAAAATAAAAAAATTAGAGTATATAATGTTTTTATTTCAAAAGGGAGGGCAATAACATCATATACTCTAAGTAGGGGTTCATAAAAATATAGAGCGAATACCAAAGAGATATTCGCTCTATGGAGCAGAATTCTTTCGGTAAGAATTCTTAATAAATATGGGGAAACTATAGGTTTTATCTTTTATTGTTATTTATTAATCGTAATAAATAAGATAGGTAAGGATAAGGCTATGAATAAGGTAACTCAGGGGTTGGAGCTTTTATAGGAGCTTACCTATCTTTATTAATGTTAATCAATAGATACAGATTATTTAGAATAGGAAGGAAAGGATATTGGTACGAATACTATTTTAAATTTATTGAAATAATCTGTTAAATAATTATAAATAAGAGCAATAAAATTTTCTTATCTTTTTGTACTTATATTATATACTAAAATTAATATTAGTCAATACTAAAATGATATTTTAAATAAAAACTTTATAACATAGATCATGACAATAAATGTAAGAATTATTACGTACTTTTTAACACAATTTTCTGATTCTTTTAATAGAAAAAAAACAAAATTAATGAGCAAAAAGGAATACAATCTCTATTCTTTTACTCTTCTCTTGATCGATTACGTATTTCTTGCAATTCTCTAATCGATAAGCCCCAAGCTCTATTGGCTGTTTGACGATAATCCGTTTTAGAGTGAAAAGCATGATAAAAATCCAATCCAAATCCCCATGTCAAATGAATCGAATGCTGAGGAACATGAAATTCTCCCGTATAGAGATTCGATTTGTCCATACTACCAGTAGGATCAATTTTACCGGAATAAGGAATTATCGCATAACCTGCCGTATATTTTAATTCTAATACTTCTAAAATATAATCTGCAATAGGAAACCTCACCTACACCTGCTAGTGTAAATGTTTGACCCATTGTACCGCTATAAACACCGTCTATCATCGCTTCCGCATGAGCAATGGTCAGTCCAAATCCCACTCTTCCGATAATTTCTATGCCTTTATTAGCATAAAATTTATTGGCATAATTAACTAAAAAAAGATTGTATCCATGAGAAATATCAAAATGCTGAATATGGCTATCCGTATTTACCAAAAAGA
>JBOFNI010000072.1:0-1469 GCA_051658845.1 Brevinema sp.
CAATAGGGCTTTCGCACTACAGTGCAAGGCCAGCCTTGCACCTTCGTGCTCGGGCCCTAATAATACATTTCTAGGAAAACAATAGGGCTTTCGCACTACAGTGCAAGGCCAGCCTTGCACCTCCGTGCTCGGGCCCTAAAAATAATAAATTTTACAGGAAAACAATAGGGCTTTCGCACTACAGTGCAAGGCCAGCCTTGCACCTCCGTGCTCGGGCCCTATCAATAAATCTCTAGGAAAACAATAGTCCCCTAAATATGTTTATCACTGTCCTGTGGGCACTTTAATAGATCTATATATCTGTATACTCGGTCTTAAAGCGCCAGCAGCTTTATAAAGATCTGTGTTTATTGTGTTCATCAAACACAGGATGGACCTAAAAACTCATTGATATCGATCATTAAAATTAATCATAAACAATGTATTAAGGCATTAAACATGTTTGTAGTTGCCACCAAGCGTATGCCTTAATAACACTGGTGTCACCTCTTTCAAGTGTTGATCTAAAGCCCTGTGGAAGTGGCTTATATTTTTTGACAATAAAGCTGACTTTGACTTATATCTACAGCAAACATTGCACGGTTTAGATTGGACCCGAGCACGTAAATGCACGTGTTAACCGTAAATTGTTTTCTGAGAACCACCATGAAGCGGTACCACAGTAGTGCGAGGGCCCGCCATCGCTGCTTCCAGCTATATTTTCCATTTGTTTCCCCAGGTCCACCAGGCAAACCAAATGACTGCACCCATGCTTTGCCCCACATCAACCAGGACTGAGTTGCATTCTAGGAACTTTTATCCAAAGACTCTTACACAAGAGGATGTGAAAATTTAGGATGTCCTTCTTCATGTATTGCCATATCCAAGGTTGTGTTGTAATTATTTACAGAAGTTATTTTTATTCATTATTTCATAATCACTATAGCACCGCAGTCTGTGTTCAGAATATTTAAAAAAAATTATTTTATATGTGACCAAATGTACTACATACTCGGCCGTCGTTCTCAGGGTTTGCGGGGGTTCTATTCATGCTCGGTTCTTAAAAGTTTTCTTTCTTATTTACCTTAGTAAAACTTTAAGTCTTAAGTGTTAATTCTTTCTCTCTTTTTAGTTTATCACTTGTTACTGTAAATATGGTTGTCTTATCTTTTCTTTTTTCCTTTCTTTATTTGTTTCTTGTTTTAACTGCTTATAATGGTTTGTGACTTTCACACATTTTTACAGACATTCACAAAAGCATTCTAAAATGAAAAACAACAAAAACAGCCTACTATACAATACAAGCGAAACAAGATTTATTTCTTATTTTAGGTTTAGAGTGGAAAGCATGTATTGTTTGCCGTTAACATCTTTCCAACCAGCTGTTACATCTGATTCAATTTATGCTGTATGTATATTTTGATTTGACTGATTTGAATGAAAATACTTTGATCATTTTATACAGTGTTTTATTATTTTCTGATATTTAT
>JBOFNI010000073.1:0-1219 GCA_051658845.1 Brevinema sp.
AATGTGAAAATTCACATGTGGAGTGACTATTTTCGTCATACTAGCACTAAAACTTTGTGTTTTCCTGTGTTTTGTATGTGCGTGCAGAAAAGTGTTTCTCATGAGCTGAAAACGCGTTTCCGCAAGTCTCAGCTCTCTAAGACGTTGGGAAAGCGGTTTTTTATGCACGCGTATATTCAAACAGTGCTGGAAAGTGCTTCAAACATGGTTTTCACATGGTTTTTACACACGATGTGTCACGGAAACACCAGGCGGCAGACAGAGGACTGAACGGAAACCCGGAAACGGGTATGTTTATTGACATAAATACAGAAGACACTCACAGGAGGACGGACAGAGCAAACAGGATGGCGGACGGACCAAACAGGAAGGCGGACGGAGCATTCAGGGGGACGGACGGACCAAACCGGAAGGCGGGCGGAGCATTCAGGGGGACGGACGGAACAGACAGGAATCGGCGTGTCGTTGGGGTTACCATTGACGAGGTCCGATGTGGAGGAAGGGAACGTGACGTGATTTATAGTGGGACTGTGATGAGGAGGAAAACGAGTGACAGGTGAACAGAATCAGTGAAGGACATTAAAGGGGCGTGACATGACGTGGCTCGTGTTCGGCGTGCGCGTGTGTGAGCCGGGGGAGCAGAGCAGAGGTGAGTGTGACACGATGATGGGACACATGCATTTTTTATGAAAAACATGAAAATAAAATTTTTACAGTGGTTTTATGAAAAAAAATGAAAATTATGATTTTTCCTAAAAAATCATAAAAATTTTATATTTTTATGATATCAAGTGAAAAATGTGAAAATTCATATGTGGAGTTACTATTTTCATCATACTAGCACTAAAACTTTGTGTTTTCCTGTGTTTTGTATGTGCGTGCAGAAAAGTGTTTCTCATGAGCTGAAAACGCGTTTCCTCAACTCTCAGCTCTCTAGGACGTTGGGAAAGCGGTTTTTCATGCACGCGTATACTTAAACAGTGCTGGAAAGTGTTCCAAACATGGTTTTCACATTCTTTTTACACACGATGATGGGACACATGTATTTTTTATGAAAAACATGAAAAATAATTTTTTTTACAGTGGTTTCATGAAAAAAAATGAAAATTATGATTTTTCTTAAAAAATCGAAAAATCTGATATTTTTATGATATCCAGTGAAAAATGTGAAAATTCACATGTGGAGTGACTATTTTCATCATACTAGCACTAAAACTTT
>JBOFNI010000074.1:0-2495 GCA_051658845.1 Brevinema sp.
GGAAAATAGAAGTCCTCTCTTCTAATGAAGCAGGGGTAGGTGGATATAAAGAAATTATTTTTACCGTAAGCGGAAAAGACGTATATGGGACTTTAAAACTGGAAAGTGGCGTCCACCGAGTACAACGTGTCCCTGTTACTGAATCCGGAGGACGTGTTCATACTTCTACTGCATCGGTAGCCGTCCTTCCTCAAACAGATGAAACAGAGATGACAATTGACGAAAAAGATCTTAAAATTGATGTCTACCGTGCCAGTGGTGCGGGAGGACAGCATGTAAACAAGACCGAATCCGCCGTACGGATTACCCACTTACCGAGTGGATTGGTGGTTACTTGTCAGGATGGACGTTCACAAATTCAAAATAGAGCTTCGGCAATGATGGTCTTACAGTCTCGTCTATACGATATGGAAATGCAAAAAAGACAAAACGAAGAATCCGAAAAACGAAAGGCTCAAATCGGGTCCGGAGACCGATCTGAAAAAATACGAACCTATAATTTTCAAGAGAATCGTGTTACCGATCACCGGATCAAATTAACCTTGCACAAGCTGGATACTATCTTAACAGGCGATTTAGAAGAACTACTTCATAATTTAGCACACAGTCAAGAACTCCTTCTTTTAGAAAGCTTACACTAAGTAATACTTTTGTTAATACCTAGAACGATAAGCAGAAGAACTGTTTTATTAATAAAAATTTTGATAAGATAGAGTAAAAAAAAAGTTTAAGATCCAAGTGCTTGTTTTAATGCCAATATTTTTTCTCTATTTTGTTGTAACTCATTGAGCATTTTTTGATAGATTTCTTCAAAATCGTAAGGATCGTTTGTAAGCAGATAAATTTTTTGATCAAAATCGATTAGGGTTTGGTCACGATTGGGGTTTAATTCTCCGAGAATATCACGGGCTTTTTGTGCCTCTTCTGCCGCTTTTCTTCGATAGACTAAGGCAGATTCAAAATAAAATTCTGCAATATCGTAACCATCGAGATACTCTTTATAAAAATCATCGTTATAAAAATAAATATTTTCTTTATAAAACAGGCGTCCGTATTGTACATACTCATCGGCAAGTCGCTGATTGAGATGTGCATTGACAGCAAATTGATATTTTTGATACTGGGAATCGTTGGTAACTCTTACCAACGCTTTAATAGGATGATCAAAAGGCATCACTAAGGCAAGCTCTAGAAAATAAATATTACGAGCAATAGCATCTTGTCGTTCGTTTTGATTCAAGGTTCTTGAATCGATTTTGATTAAATCTTCTTTAGTATTCAATCTTTTAGGAACAGGCAAGAGCATAAATTGAGATACTTGAGAATAAAAAACGTTGCTATGTATTAGTAAGGAAATAAATAATATTAGGAATAATTTCATGTTATCACTATCGGAATTTCTCGAGAAATATAAAGATTTTCATCAGCTTCACTTTATCACCGAAGAAAATCTTATCGGAGTTCGTTTAGACACTGCCTTAGCAGGTCAAGAACCCTCTCTATCCCGTAGTGCTTTAAAAAATTTAGATCATGTAATTCTCGTTAATCAACAAGAAAAAAAATTCTCCTATAAATTAAAATTAGGAGATCAGCTTGAATGTTACTGGTCTTTTCAAACAGAGATCGATTTTTCTCCTGAAAAAATAGACTTCCCTATTATTTATCAAGATGATGATTTAATGATTATCGATAAGCCTTGGGGATTAGTTGTTCATCCGGCAAAAGGTCATGAATCTGGTACTTTGGCTAATGGAATCCTTTATTATCTAAAGGATCAAAATATTGATGAAGAATTTGGAGAAGAAGGACGTATTGGTATTGTTCACCGATTGGATAAAGATACAAGAGGCTTGATGATTATTGCTCTCAATGATAAAACAGCACGGGCATTAAGCGAAGCATTTAAGAATCGTGAAATTACTAAAGTTTATAAAGCACTGGTAAAGGGACTTACTCCGGAGCATGGTACCTTTGAAGGAGCAATCGGTCGCTCCCCTAAAGATAGAAAAAAAATGGCTGTTGTCAAAGAAGGTGGAAGGGAAGCACGTACCGATTTCAAAGTCCTTCAATATTTTAAAGAACATAGCTTACTTGCCTGTAAATTATTTACTGGACGAACTCATCAAATCCGAGTCCATTTTTCTCATGCAGGGTATCCTATTTTAAACGATGAGTTGTACTCCCGACAGCGAGTACACCTTCCTGGGATGGCACTGATTGCCTGTCACCTGTCTTTTAAACATCCGAGTACAGGAGAAGATCTTTCTTTTACATTACCTGATCCTCCGGCATTCCAAGAATTGATAAAAGATTTAGAACAGAAAAAATAAGCTTTTCCTAATAATTATCTTATAGGAATTATTAATAGAAAATTACTAGGATATTAGGGTTAAAAATGATTAATCCCAGAAAATTTGCCTTACTAGGTACCAAACAAAAAATTTATAAAATTGCCGCCACTATTAGAAATATTGAAATTGCTTTAAAACAAGGTC
>JBOFNI010000075.1:0-1002 GCA_051658845.1 Brevinema sp.
AGACTGGATATTGGAATTGTCAAATCTTCTCCTCAAGCAGCAACTTATGCTCATTACTTTCCGACCTCGCCTCTGCCCAAACCTTGATGATGATTTAAGGAGATTTTACCATGATTCTGGAAATACAATCATTTCTCAAAGATTTTATCACTACTTATACGACTCTATCAAGAGAACAAATTTTTTTATCTCCTCCTCCAACAAATACGGCAAAACCTTATATTTCTATACTACCCCAAAAAGGAGTATTCACTCCTGCTTGGCATTGGGAACAACCAAACCCCTATAAAATTCAACGGAAATATAATATCAATCAGCCGATCATGTTGGAGTACCACTATGCAGATAAAAAAATCTTATCAAGTGATCTCAATCAATTACTGATTAATCTTCCTAAAGATTATCAGCAAATATCATTACTACCGGTAGAAATATCCTATCTGTTTGCTGAAGGAGCTTTGGGTACTCATAAAGCAATCCTACTTCTTCATGCAGATTACGGAATATACCACCATATCCACCATTCACTTATTTCAGATATTTCTATTAACCAAATAAATCAAGCGGAAACGCTTAAAGAGAGGTAACTATGTCATGGAGTTCTGTTCAAGAACAAATTACAGACGGCACAAGCGGTCTGGCACCTAACATCGGTCCTATTGCCGTTGTCATGGGTACATCGTCAAAAGGATCGATAAGCACCTTAGGGAAAAAATCCGATATCCACGAAGCATACGGATACGGAGAACTTCCCAACAGAATACTATCGATGCAGAAAACAATGGCCGATGTTTCCATCTTAGCCGTTCGTACCGCAGGGGATATTAAAGGATCCATTACCCCTATCGAAACCCACGGTAATATTAATATTACCGTTGCCGGTGATCCTTTATGTACGGTAGATGTGATTGCAGAAATATATACGGAAGGAGAAATCGGACTATCGGAGCTTAAACTTACCATTAGCGGAGATAAAACCGAAGAAGCTGTGATTGTAATCCC
>JBOFNI010000076.1:0-4542 GCA_051658845.1 Brevinema sp.
ATTGTGGCTACCGAAGTCAGGAGTCTCGCGGAGTAACACAGCACATATTACAACGCGAGGAGTAATGTGTGTATAAAGACTAGTGGTCGACCGATATTGAATTTTACCGATACCGATAGCTAAGTTGGACTGTACTTGCCGATAACCGATTAATTAACCGATAGTTTTTATAATGGATACTGGGTTAAAAAACCTAAATAAAAACACAACACTCCATGTAAAATAGTACTGAACTTTATTACAAAAAAAACAAACAAAAAAAAACAGTACTGAATCATGAAAATGTGCTATATGAAATAAATATGAATAAATTAATAAATATTGAGGTAAATTAAAGACATGCTAATTAACAAACAATAAACAATACATCTAAAGCATTTATTAACCTCAGTTAAATGTAATGTCACTGTAAAACATTAACCATTGACATAAATCCAAAGTCATGCCTAAAGTGGTCATCTATAAATGTCTCCACAAAGGTCAGAGCATTAAATGAATGTTACATAATTACACAAATGTATATTATGTACAAATGAGAAGGTGAGCAAAGTATCAACAGATCTTTTTGAAACTCCGAATCAGTAAACCACTGCGTCGCAAAAAGATTCACCGTTTCGAATCGCTCCAGTCGGATCGTGAATCATTTGATTCAGAACGGGACTTCAAAGCGCATATGGCGAATCATTTGATTCATAACAAGACTGTATAACGAATAATTTGACCAGAATTTCGTGTTTCTGTCGGCTGCATGAGTGGCATGCAATTTGCTCTCTCTAGTCACAGGCTTTAAATATGTAACTTTGCTGGCTAACAAATGCGACCAGCTGGGTATGAATTAATGCAAATTTATGGTAACAATCATGACATTAAACATTTGGGTCGGACTTGCGTGTATTTATGCCACATTATTTTAACCGCTTGATGTACTGCTAATGTTCGCGTCCTCTCAGCCTTGCCGGCAAAAATACTGCTGTTCTTTCTCCAATGCAGAATCTAACATGTACTGTAGTGTACTGTATACATAACTTTTTGCTTTCTGTGTTTTAAACGTGCATCTGAAGTGTCAGCGTTGTCCATGCACCACGCTCTCTCCAGGCAGCTTGCGCTCTCCGTGCAACGAACAGTATCACGTGTCAAAACAAAAGAACAAGGCCACTCTTGCCATAGATATGTTGGCTCTCGCACTGTATAAGGACAACGGACCATTCTCAGCCGCTTCAGCTTTGACGCAACACAGAAAACCTATTGGCATGGATTTTTGCCGATAACCGATAGTTCCGGGAATCAACTATCAATGCTGATTAACCGGCAAAACCGAAACATCGGTCGACCTCTAGTAAAGACCCCGAAATGGCACCTGTTAAGAGACATGATTATGAATCAGTCCTGGTTCAGTCCGTATGCGGGCATCAGTCTGGTATCTCGATCGATGTTTCTACCTGGACGCGCACTCCCCTCTACAATGCGCCTTGTAAACGGTGCGCCTTATAAACGGGTGCGCCTTATAATCCGGTGGCCTTATGTATGAAATTATATGAAAATATACCCATTAATTGATATAATCAGGTGCGCCGTATGGTGCGGAAAATACGGTACAATATGGGGCAGTGCAGTCTCTACACTGTCGTCCAAATCACATCAAGCCATTTGTTTGTTCGCAGTCTGTGCTGTTTTGTGCTGAGAAAGAAACACAATAACTTACTTTACTTCCTAACTTATTCACTAAGAAATTATAAAATCTCCGGAGTAGAAGTAACATCACACAAGCTGTTCCCCCTCTCTCTCGCTCTAGTGGTACACAGAGAAACGCTACTGTATTTAAATGTTGGTCGTTATAGTGGTACCTGGATAAGCCAAATATTTTTGAGGTGTTACCTGGCATAAAAAGTTAGAAAACCATTGTCTTAATTTTTCTTGTTTACAAGAAGTAAATAAATGATTGTGTTTCTTTCTAAACCACAAAACAGCACAAACAAATGGCCCCCGGCATGAGGCGATTTGGACGACAAAGGGTATAGAATGACTGCACTGTCCTGTATTTTATTGCTATTCCTATAGTCCTACAGTTATTTTTGTGGATCAAGCAAGCACGAATCGAGCACAAACAAACGGCACTGGTATAGCGCTATTTGGACAGCATGGGGTGGAAATCAGAATTCTGTGCAAACAGATTGTGTCCACGATGAGAGGGGTCTGTGATGATGTTACTTGCTCGTTTCTTCACTCTGGAGGTGAACAGGTCCTGGAGGTTGGGCAGGTGTACACCAGTTATTTTTTCAGCGGTCCTCACAGTCCGCTGTAGTCTTTTTATGTCGGATTTGTTGACGGACCCAAACAAGAAAGTTCCGATCCGATAACAGCCGTGTAGAACTGCTTCATATGTGCTTGTAGTAGACGCAGGAAGTACAACCTCTGCTGGGCTTTTTTCACAATAGTCAATGTTAGGGTCTCACTTTTATTCCCGAGAGGCTGTGATGATGCCCTGATGTGTGTGTGTGTGTGTGTGTGTGTGTGTGTGTGTGTGTGTGTGTGTGTGTGTGTGTGTGTGTGTGTGTGTGTGTGTGTGTGTGTGTGTGTGTGAGAGAGAGAAACACCTGATCTCTGTGAAAGGGTTTTACCACCAAGTCTTGTTTTGCGAAAGGGTCAAATATTTATTTTACTCATTAAAATACAAATCACTTTTCTACAATGATCTTTTGTTGTTATTTTCTAACAGTCTCCAACTGTTGAAATAAACCATTTAAACCATAACAATAAACTAATAAACCATTAAAATTATAGACAGATTATTTCTTCGTCAGTGGACAAGCGTAGAAAATCAGCAGGGGACAAGATATTTTAATGTTACGCTTAAAGAATTAAAATTGAACTATAAAAGTAAATGCTAATGATGATAATGTAGAAAAAATACACAAGGGCATGAGATTGCTGAAGGACACATTAAGAAACATCCGAAATTTGGCCTGTGGTCGGTTTAAGTGTTGCTGTAGTAAAAATATCAAAAAGTATAAGTAGATAAAAACCCTTTGACAAATCATGTAAGTTTTAACATCATTATTAGACAGACAGACAGACCGGTATTTCCATAGTTGTTAAATGTCTGGTTTTCCTTGTGTAGATGTGCGCTATATATATATGCTAACACATTTATACATCCTGTAATAATGCTAATGTTTGTATACTGACTCGCGGCGAGGTGAAGCGGTGTGCAGTTTCGCCTCGCGGTGTCTCTGCTGTTTATATTATCGCGGGTGAGCAGATTCTTGACCCGCTCCAACTCTCCGCTCCGACAGAAATCGAAAAGCTCCATAACCGCTGTCCGATGCAACACCGTTATCTCTCTCAGACTTTCTGAGGTATTTTACCGCTCGCGGGCAACATCCGGGCCTTTGACCCTCCCGGCCGGTTCGCGTGCGGTCACTCACAAATAAGAAACTGTGCCGGCCGTTTATAAGGAATACAATTAAAACCTGCACCACGCGACCTGTTCTATTGTACTGGAAAGCGTCAATGTTTTATCACATTGATCAATGGTAAGTTACTGTATTTAATTATTTTATTAAGTCTACTGTAAATATATATTTGTGAGACCATCAATATATTATTATTATTATTCTGCCTGAATTCTGCCTTGTTCTCTGTCTTATGTGCAAGTTAATTAATTATTTATCAATTTTATAATTTATTGTCATATGTACATGTTGTAGCACACAACTCTTCCTAATCAAGGGTTTTTCAGTGTAAGCGAGTGATGACAAGCTAAACAATCAATGAACGTAACCTTTAATATAAACTTACTGTTTTGTCTGAACTCTGAGTTTATTATAGGAGGCGGGGGGGGGCGGGGGGGATTAGATATGGATGTGATGGTCAGGTGTCCTAATCGTTTTGTTTAAATAATGTTTGACAAGCTCTCGTCTAAATCCTTATTTGAAAAATTAGGAATAATTAAAAATAACACAGTAGGCACCTGGTTTAAAAGGATACAGTGCATTTGTGCATGTTGATTTTTGTGTAATAGGGAATAAGAGATAAATAAATAAATAAAAATACAGTAAATATGTACTGCATGTCAGACAGACAGTTATTGATAAGGTTCTTCAGCACAGTGACTAAGACTATATCACATTTTATGTTTTACAGCAGATTTTAATAAAAAGACGTATTTAAAAAAAATTATAATAATAAAAATAAAATTTAAAAAAACTATGTTTTGTTTATTGGTTTATGTTTGATGCACACTTTCGTTTTGGTGTTAGTTTTGTCTAGATGGAACGCTTCGTTGTTAAAGACTATTTTTAATTTACCAGCTTTATTAAGCAGTTTAAACTGTGTTTGGCCAAGACGACTGAACTGCAGATTTTGTGGGGATTCACCAACCCCACCTTCAGCAACATCAGGAACATTCATTCATTCATTGTCTACCGCTTATCCGAACTACCTCGGGTCACGGGGAGCCTGTGCCTATCTCAGACGTCATCGGGCATCAAGGCAGGATACACCCTGGACGGAGTGCCAACCCATCGCAGGGCACACACACAC
>JBOFNI010000077.1:0-11201 GCA_051658845.1 Brevinema sp.
GAAGCGGTACGACTAATCCCATCTATTTTAAAACTCGCAGAACTATGCTCAAATACAGAACTATGACCGGATTTTAAAAGCGTTGGCAAAAATGACTCTCTACTAGTTTCTGTCATCTTTATATGAGAATCATAACAAACCCTCGCTCCGTACTCGCACGTTCCCTCAGGATCAGGGGAAATATAGATCAACTCAACATTCACTGGAAACTCCTTTATTATATATTTTTCTATCTCAATTATACTACTTTTTTATAAAAATATCGAAAAAAATCCTCTTATTATTCCTCAAATCTCTGCAATATTTCTACAGAAGAAGAATAAAATATTTGATTAATATATAGATTATCATTGAGAAATATGCTATATTATATAAGAGACAGAACGATCTTATAGGAGTCCTATCGTGTCACTTTATAAAATTATTGCCGTACTATTAATGATTTCTCCTATCACTATTTATAACAGTTATCTATATTTCCCCTATTCTTTTTTAGGGATGACTTTATTTTTTTTAAGTAGTTTATATTCTGATCAAAACAACTTTCTTACTTGGGATTTCTTATTTTGGAGTTTCTCAACCTTAACTATCATCAGTCAAAAACCGATAAGTTATCAGTTTATTTTACATTTATTTATTTTATATCAGTACCTTATTCTTTATATAACAATTAAAAAACTTTATGGGATTATTTTTATAGGAATATTATTATCAATAATGAGTATTATTATTCCCGAAGGGGCACTGATTAATATGTTCTTATTAGCATTCGTTATAAGTATTGAGATGATGAAGAAAAAAGAAAAAACATATATTGAGTTATCTCAGCCTCTTAGCGAAGAACAGCAGAATTGTATCATTCCCTTAGAAAGCCATGAACAACAGGAGCAAGACCATGTCATTCCCCTATATCCAGAAGAGCAAAATTAATTCCATCAAAATCATATCTATAGGGCTTTTATACACCTTACTGAGTAATCTTTTTACCCCTGTCTACAGTTTTTATTCCCAATTTATCATCCCAGAACATCAATATGAAGAAAATTTTCTAAAACATTTTGCAAATACAGACGATATTTTATCTGCATTAATTGCAAGCGGTATCGAAA
This sequence comes from Brevinema sp., assembly GCA_051658845.1. Classification (GTDB taxonomy): domain Bacteria; phylum Spirochaetota; class Brevinematia; order Brevinematales; family Brevinemataceae; genus Brevinema_A. The sequence goes on from JBOFNI010000077.1 coordinate 1,110, forward strand.
CACAAAATTATTCTTTTTACCAATCCGAAATCGAACGTTGGAAAAAAGAAATTGAAGAATCTCTCCCTAGAAATGCTACAGAAACACAAATAGCCCGACAAATTGGCTACTACCTTCATGATAATGTATATAGTAGCTACAAACTATCAGCAACTACCTTAAAAGAAGTTTTCGAAACAGGTCATTTTAACTGCTTATCGGCAACGATTCTAATGATGATCCTATTAAGAGCTTTTGGAATCCAAACAGAATCCATTATCCTGCCTACTCATGTTTATACATCAGCCACCTTAGAAGGTAAAAAAATCGAAATCGAAAATACGATGCGTGATGGTTTAGCAATTTCTTTAGATCAAGCAGTACAAGATCAGTTCAACCGATTAACAGGATTCAACTATAAGAAAAATCAAAAAAAAGTGTTAATTAATTGGGATGAAACACTTGGTCTCCTCTATTCCAACCGTTCTTATTTTGATGCTCAAAAAAAACAGTACGACCAAGCTTTTCAAAATATGATGAAAGCACAAGTCTTTTTAGCCAATGCATCTAGTGAACATCAAAATCTTATTGCTGGATACCTCAATTACTCCTACTACGTTTATACCCAAAACAAAGCATCCTTACAAGAATGTTTAAAAACCCTATCTGTTTTAGAAGAAGGAATCCAACGCTTTCCCCATTACGATACTCTTAAAGACAACTATCTAAAAGGGGTTGATCGTGTCCTCGAAAAAATGATTCTATCGAAAGCTTCTAGAGAAGATTTAGCACATTTGGTACAGGTATCCGAACCTTATCTTACTACTAATGGTTTCCAAAAACTACAAAAAAGTTATTTTGTTCGGATGTCTTTACACCATATGAGAACGAATCAAAATTTTGAAGAAGCGAAATATTTTATCAAAGGATTTTGGGAATATAACACCAAAGATAAAGATGCTCAAAGCCTTATCCAAGAATATACTCACGGACTTGTTCTTGATGACTTGAAAAATCCTAAAAGAGTAAAAGAAAATCCTGAAATACTGGCAATGTTAAATACTTTCCCTAAAAATCTTACCGATGAATCCTTAGCTTGTTATTACTCTGGATTGGCAAAAAATAATTACGAAAACAAACAATTTGAAAATTCCGTTGACACCATGATAAAAGCTAAAGAAAAATTAGGAAATCATTACTTAGTTCTTCAAAATGGATTTGCGTACTCTGTAAATTCTGCACAACATTTTATTGATACAAAAAATTTTATGAAAGCAATAGAATTCTACAAACAAGCCTTATCATTTAAAAAAGACAAAAACGTTATTAATAATATTGGTATTCTTTATGAACAAGAAATTAATAATTTCTTAAGAAATAACAAACAAAAAGAAGCCGTTCAATTAATTACAGAAAGCAAACAAATAGCCCCTAATCATCCGGCGTTACGTCAAATTCATCGACAGTATTAAGGAAATTTTGATGATTAACGCAGTAATTTTTGATTTAGACGGCACCTTAGTGAATTCCATCCAAGATTTGTCAGATTCTGTTAATTTCGCTTTGGCAAAACAAAATTTTGAATTATTGGATTTAAAAGCGGTACGCCAACGGATAGGTCATGGAATTGATAATCTTGTTATTTCTTCTTTACCGGAAAAATATCGGACGAATAAAAAAATTATTGCCCATTCTTTAGAATTAATGGCTCAACACTACAGCACGGCATGGAAAAACAACACTGTGCTATATCCTAATATTCCCCAACTCTTAGATCAACTAATGATAAAAAAAATCCCAATGGCAATTGTATCCAACAAGCCTGAATTGTTTCTACAAGAAATGGTAGATTTTTTAATGCATAAATGGGATTTTATTGCTATTGCAGGAGGCAAAACTACTGTACCTCTAAAGCCTAATCCCCAATCAACATTACAAATCATTAACAAATTTCATCTTGACCCTTCCAAGACCACGTTTTTGGGCGATGGTGAAACAGATATTAAAACGGCATTAGCCACAGGAATTCAACCGATTGCCGTTACTTGGGGTTTTAGAAGTGTTGAAGAATTAAAAAAAGCTGGAGCAGAGATTTTTATTGATGATCCCTTAGATTTACTATCATTCCTTTAGGGATAGAACAGCAATAGCGTAATGTTCCGTATGAGAAACACTTACAGATATTTGAGGAGAACCGGATTCTCGCCATCTTTGTAAGGTAGTACCATATAAATTTATTTGAGAAGGATTCTTTCCAAGCTCTATTTCACGAAAAACACCATATTGAAACACTTTAAAAAACGCTTCTTTGACTGCAAAACGTACCGCATAACGTTGGTAGATATTACGAGAAGACTGAGCATATTTGATTTCTTCTTCGGTAAAAATACGAAACAATCTCTCAGCAGATTTTGTCTCCACAAATTGTTGCATCCGTTGTACTTCGACTAAATCAATCCCAATCATGTTGCCTCTTTACTTAGTAATCAATTTTTACTCTATATTTAATGAGGATAGATTTTAAAAATAACTGCAGCAAGAGGTCCTACATTGACAACTAAAGAATGTTCTTGACCTTGCCAAGCCATATAATCCGTATGGATATACTCTTCATTGAGAATATTAGCTCCTCCATAAATAGAACGATCGGTATTAAGAATTTCACGATAAGCACCCTGACTTGGCACACCAATTCGGTAATTAATTTTTACCACCGTATTGAGATTAAGGACTATTAAGACTTGATTGTTTTGAGAATCCTGACGTATCCACATTAAAAGACCAGAGTCTTTATTATCACAATCCAACCAAGTAAAAGTATAAGGATTCGTATCTAATTGATACAGTGCTGTTTCTTCTTGATAAACGTGATTCAAGTCTTTGATTACCTGTCGCATCCCTGCATGCAGATGGTATTGATTCAAATGCCAATCAATAGAGCGGGATTCACTCCATTCCTGCCATGGTGCCCATTCTTGCCCTGCAAAAAGTAATTTTTTCCCCGGATGCCCCCACATATACGCATACATCAAACGCAGATTGGCAAATTTTTCCCATGTGGAACCCGGCATCCGATCCAAGAGCGAGCCTTTTCCATGGACTACTTCATCATGAGAAAAGGGAAGAATAAAACGTTCACTAAATGCGTAAATCAACGAAAAAGTGATTTCGCTATGATGCCAAGGACGAAATAAAGGATCGACCGAGAAATACCGCAGAGTATCATTCATCCAACCCATATTCCATTTATAAGTAAAGCCTAGTCCTCCCATAATCGTTGGAGCAGTTACCCCTAGATAAGAAGTGGATTCCTCGGCAATTGTCATTACTTGAGGGTAATAGCGATCAATTTCGGCATGAAGGGATTGTAAAAATTCGATTGCCTCTAAATTTTCCCGACCTCCGTAGCGATTGGGAATCCATTCCCCTTCTTTTCGAGAATAGTCCAAATACAACATCGACGCAACTGCATCTACTCGAAGTCCGTCAATATGGTACATATCCATCCAAAATAAAGCACTACCAACTAAAAACTGCCTTACTTCATTTCTGCCATAATTAAAAATATATGTTCCCCAATCGTGATGCCATCCCAAACGCTCATCCTCATGTTCATAAAGACTAGTACCATCAAAATTAGCCAGTCCATGAGAATCACTGGGAAAATGTGCTGGTACCCAGTCTAGGATGATTCCTATCCCTTGTTGGTGCATATAATCTACAAAATACATGAAATCGTGAGGCGTCCCATAACGAGAAGTAACCGCATAGTATCCAGTAACTTGATAGCCCCAAGAACCATCGTAAGGGTATTCGGTAATAGGCATTAATTCGATATGGGTAAATCCATGATCCAAAATATATTCCGCCAATGGTGCGGCAAGATCCCTATAAGAAAAAGCTTTATTCTCATCATCTCTAATCCAAGAATCCAAATGACATTCATAAATACTAAGTGGGTGTTCAATACAACGACTACGGTCTTTCATCCACTCTTTATCTTGCCAATCGTAATCACCTAGGCTATAAGAAATAGAAGCTGTATGAGGGCGTAATTCGGCATAAACTGCATAAGGATCGCTTTTTTCTACAATCGAACCGTCAAAACTTTCTACGGCAAATTTATACATTGCAGAATCCGTAAGATCTGGAATGAAAAACTCCCAAATCCCCGTAGCTCCACGAAGACGCATATAAAATCGATTTTGATCCCAATTATTAAATTCTCCAATTAAACGAACACTAACCGCATGAGGAGCCCATACGGCAAATACTGTTCCAGAAACCCCTTGATGTTCAACAATATGAGATCCTAAAACTTCCCAAACTCTTCGGTGTGTTCCTTCAGAAAATAAATATAAATCAAACTCACTAATAACCGGTAGAAACAAATAAGGATCCTGTTCGACCCATTCCCGATCGTCTTTACAATTTTTAATCAGATAATCTAACGACTGCTTCCCTTCCCAATTAAAAAAACCATCTTTATCTCGTGATAAAGGATATTCCTTGGATGAGTTTTTATCACAGAGGATTAGTTGATCAACTTGATGATTTAAAATTTTAACGGTATACCGTCCTTGTTCCTCCTGAAGTCCAAAAACCCCAAAAGAATCTCTTTTAATTTTTTTCCACAGATTGTTGATTAACATAATGGCCTCTATTTTATTATTATATCTACTTATATAAATACCCTGTTTTTGCATTTTTGTCAACTCTTTTTCTTCTTTTTTACCATTTATTTGTTTTTCTTAAAAAAAATTATTATTTTTATTATAGATCATAACACGATCCGGAAGACTACAATAGAAAATTTTTATTTTTGGAGGCCGTATATGGCATTAGAATCAATGAAAAATGAGGTTTTAAAAGAGATGGAGGCGGTACGATGTTTCATCGAATATGCGATTGAAGCACAAAAAGCAGGTTATACAAAAGCTGCTCAATTTTTTCTTTCTGAAGCTCAAGAAGATTGCAGACACGCTTTTCTTTATGCTAGAGAAATTGACAAAGATTATAGTCCTTCACCAAAAGACCGTACGATTATTGATATTACCAAAGCGTACTATGAGTTGGAATATGGGGCTATTGATCGTATTAGCGAAATATACAAAGAAGCTAAAGACAAAAATATTCGTCGTGTGTACCCTTTCTTAACTGATATGATGTCTCGACATAGCGAAGACTGCTATAGAGCAAAAAAACTTCTCCAAAAAATTGAGGTCTTATTTTCAGCTGATTCTCTATCCGATATCGAAGATCTTTTTGAAGATGGTGAAGAAAATTAAATTATTATTAACATAACGCTTGAATTAAAAGAGATAATCCTATATAATAAAAACAGATCTTATAATTAAGGAGTATCTTATGGCGTTACAATTAATGAAAGATGAAATATTAAAAGAAATGGAAGCGGTAAAGTGTTTTGTAGATTTAGCAATCCATGCTCAAAAAGCAGGCTATACAAAAGCAGCGGAATATTTTTTAGCACAAGCACGGGAAGACTGTGAACATGCCTTTCTCTATGCTAAAACACTCGATAAATACGACGAAATCCAAGGCGATATGACCGTAACCGAAATCACCAAAAAATATTTAGATCTTGAACAAGGTGCTGTAGATCGAGTATTAGCAATCAAAGATCAAGTAGTAAGCGAAAAAAAAGAAGCTCTTATGTCTTTTGTTCTACATATCCTTCAAGAACACTCTGACGAAGCTTATATCGCTAAAAAACTGTTACAAAAAGTATCCGTTCTTGACAAGCAACAAGCTCTCAATGATATTGAAGAACTTTTTGCAGAACTTCTCGGAAATTCAGAAGACTAATAAGATTGTCTATTTTAAGATGCAGTTATGAATAACTGCATCTTAAAAATATTTATGCAAGGACTCCATCATGCGTCGAATTCTTATTTTAGGAATATTGTTTACTTCTTGTGCTTCCCAAAATCCTACTTTAGATCAAATTCCTGACAATTTAACGATCAATAAATCAACAAAATTTCTAAAAATCAACCCTTACGGTAATGCTCCTCTCTCTGCCGAACTTCATCTTACGGTATCGGAAGATCCTTTGACAATTACCGTTAAAGGACAAGACAACGCTGATATTTCGTATACGTGGGTAAATCCGATCAATACGGTATTTCCTATTCTAGGGATGTACTTTGACTATACTAATACCATTCTCATTAGTACTCCCTCTTTAGAAAAACAAATCCATGTTATTATTACCAATAAAGCACCGGAAACTATCAAATCCATTCATGTTCTTACAAATAACAGACCTGATTCTTCAGAACGAAACAATTTTTTGGATTTCTTTAATCCAGTTGGTGCATTAACCGATCTCTTTGCAACCGACAATTACGGAAAAATTCGTTGGTATTTCAGCTCCAAAGAAGAACTACACGGAATGAAATTTACGACAAACAATGGAGAAGTATTATTCTCTATCTTAAATACTGTCAATCCGGAAATTTTAACATTCAATATGGTAGGCAAAAAAATCAACACCATCAAAGGTCCAAAAACCCATACTTATAATGTCCCAGAAGCGGATAAACGCTTTCATCATGATATGTTTAAAAGATCTAATGGGAATATAATCGTATTAGACAAGTCGCAATACGGCGTTGAAGATATTATTTTGGAATTAGATCCTAAGGGAAACATCGTTCAAGAAATCCGTATTGGAGATTGGATTAGGAAAACCGTTAATAATGATCCTAAAGATAATACAGGGCTAGAAAATTTTATTTTTGATTCTGAAAACAATCCGTTTGATGAATATAGATCGGGAATTCGTTACCCCGGTATGCCTCCAAAACAAAATGCTATCGATTGGGCTCATATTAACGCTCTCAGTTTTGATGAAGAAAAAGAAATAATTTATCTCTCATTTCGTCAACATGGGATTTTTGCTTTTGACTACAATACTCAGCTATTAAAATGGATTTTTATTAGAGATGATTATATTCTCCCAACCGAAAATTTAATTTTTTACAATTTTCCCGATGAAATTGATTATGTCTATAATATTCCTGCTTTAAAACCTTATATTCTCAAAGGGGCTCAAGGACCAGATCATCCTCATGCCGTGACTTTTTTATCCAATAATACTTTTATGGTTTTTGATAATTCCGGTAATGACGGTCGTTTTCCCGAAGAAGGATCACGTCTGTTAGTGTTTTCTATCGATGAAAACACAGCCTCCATAGAGTGGGAATATCGCCATCGAGATACCAATAATACCTTAGTCTACTCCCAAATCGTCTCCGATATGGATCAAACTCCTTTTAACAGTTATACCGGTATTTTTGGTACAAAAGTACCCTTTACCTATATTGAAGTAGATCAACAAAAAAATATCCTCTTCGATCTTCGTTTGGAGCTTATTCGGCAAGGAGCAGGAGAAAGTGATATTGCCTTACCGATTGCTTGTCCTACGTCCCGCTTAATGCAGAATGGTATTTTCTTATATCGTTCTGATTATAATTCCTTATATCCTAGTATTTACCAATCCATCGATTAATGAAGCTCCTTAAAGGAGCTTCATTAATATCTTCCAGCAAAAATCTATATCTATTCTATATGATGAGCTATTTAATTTTGAAGAGATAAAGCTTGATTAATGCAAAAAGTTTTAAATACCTATTAACGCTAGGCATTTAAAACTTTTAATGATAAAGCAAATGCTAAAATATGAGTTTGAGAATTATATAGTAAGATATAAAAGAGGGAATGTCCTAAGATATTCCCTCTTTTATTATGAAAATATTATTGTAAAACTTATAAAAAATTCTTTACTTGAGTAGGAACATACCAAGTAATACCATTATAAACAGCGACTCCTTCCAGTTCGATGATTTTATTGTCTTGGAGAGCAATATTTTTATTTTTCTCAAGAGTAAGAGATTTATTTTTTGTTAAAATAAGTTGATTCTCCTTTTCCTCAACAGTAATTCCTTCCCTCCTAAGCTCATCAGCCGAAATAAAGAGGCGTGCTGAAGTTTTATCCAAATCTAGATTCATTGCTGCTGCAACATATTTAGGGATATCGGTATTATCTAAAACTCCAGTAATACGTTTGTCTCCAGGAAGATAGCTATATAAAGGTACTTCTTCTCCAGTATGACCACCGGTTGTAAAACCGATCTTTGCTTTTGTAGAAATAATTTGGGCAATGGAACTCTCCAGATAAGTACTCCCTTGAAGAGAAGCCAGTTCTGCAGGGGTCGGATCAATTCCATATCCCGTTTTAATCGCTACATTGGTGGCTACTCCTTGCGAAATCAGTTTAATAATTCCTTCTGCCGTGAGTGTGGCATTTTTTAATGGGGTGATAAAAGTTTCTATAGGAAGAAGGTCATACCCTACGGAAGTCGATCGATCTCCCATCGTAATACCACTATTACCATGGTCAGTTAACGCAATCACAATAGTATTTTTATCTTTTTTAGCGAATTCTAAGGCTACTTTTACAGCTTCATCAAAAGCATAAGCATCAGAAAGCATTCCGATCGGATCATTAGCATGAGCAGCCCAATCGACTTTAGACCCTTCGACCATCAGAAAAAATCCTTTGGAGTTTTTAGAAAGCACTTTGATCGCTTTATCTGTCATTTCTGCTAGGGATGGCTGAGTAGAAGGGCGGTCAAAATGATAATCCATAGCGGTGTCTGCAAAAGCTCCCCAAATTTTGGAAGTATTCGCATTATCCATTTCTTCTTTAGTTCTAACCAAGGTATAACCTTTTTCGAGGAAAGTTTGAACTAAATCTTTACCATCGTTCCGTCCTTCCGGAGTAAAGTAATAATATCCTCCACCCATGATGATATCTAGATTTTGATAGACTTGTTGCTCACTGAGATCATCATAGTTTCGGCGAGAAGGTGAGTGTGAAGTATAAGCTGCTGGAGTTGCGTGCATCACTTCCGAAGTGGCAATAATTCCCGTGCTTTTCCCATCAAGACGAGCGGCTTTTAGAATGGAAGCAACCGGTCTCCGAGCTTCTCCGTTTTTAGTAGAACCAGGAAGAAGACTTTCATCCGGTAACACTCCAATAAACCCTGTACGGCTTTTATGCCCTGTCGCTAAAGCAGTACCGGCTGGAGCGGAATCGGCAATAGGAGTATCGGCATTATGAGTTTTGACCAGTCCACTAGCCATTGAATCCATAGCAAGGGGCTCCCCATCTTTATACCAACGAAGAAGTGTCGTAACACCTACACTTTGACCATCTGCAATCAAAATAATTGCATTTTTTGCTTTAACAAGTTCTGTTGTTCCGCTACTGGTTGAAAACTGACCATTGGAACATCCACCAAATAGAATTAACATAATAGTTAATGATAGAAACCTCATAAGGTTCCTCCTTTTATATAATTTGTTAAAGATTTAAAGTTAATCTTTAACAAAACCTATATTATTTCTTAATTTAACTATCTAATATAAAATTTGTCATTAAATGACTCATAATATTTACATAGATTGTAGGGTATTACTTTGCCTTATATTAATTATTCTCGTTATTTTTCATAAATTAGCAGTAATATTTGCGTAGATTATAGGGTATTTTTTATAATTTTTCAAGCTTTTTGTTAAATAAAAAAATTTTTTTGCCATTTTTTGTGATATTCAACCTAAAAATAGGACTGAGGCAAGGAGCGGATCTATATTAGTATCCTAAGAGTATTTTAAAAGACCAAGACAGGTTGATGATTGTACCTATTGAAAGATTTTTGGGCGATCTTAAATAGATCAGTAAGGACGATCTTTTAGTAAAAAATAAGTAATTAATAAAACCTCATAAAAATATATTCAAATAGTATTGACAAAACAATAAAGTGTATATATAATATTACTGTTCACCTTCAGACTGATTTATGCACTTTATGTTTCAAAAACATACCCATATATCCCAAAAAGGATTAGATTACAATATACGCTCATAGCGGTTTTGTATGTCCGACAAGGGATATATGGTGTATAATCATAGCTCTGAAGGGTGAACAACATGCGACCCTATGAGCTTTTTTTTTGTTTAAACTTCTATTATAGGGTTGATCTATAAACTGATAAACCATATAATAGGAGGAATAATGAAAAAAT
>JBOFNI010000078.1:0-1482 GCA_051658845.1 Brevinema sp.
TACAATGGTACGCCCTTGTGCAGAGAGTATAATCGGAAATATAAAAATAATAAACACTATCTTTTTCATGATTATATTATAACATTGCTTATAGGAAATATCAAAATATTGCAGAGATTCGTTAATTAAGTTACAATAAGTAAGTAAGGAGTTACTCTGTGAAAAATGTCTTATTTGTGTTAATTGATGGATTAGATCCATTTTTTTACTCTCGTTATCAGGATAAATTAAATAATATTCATCAAGCCTTGTTAAAAAAATTAGAACATGTTGATGTATTAGTGCTGGGTAATTTGGATTCTAAAATCAGTAGTGCTTCCTTTGCTGATTTAAAACAACTTTATCAATATATTGCAAAAAATACTAAGGGAAGGGATATTGTTATTTGTGATGCTTATGCGGGGATGCTTTCTCTAAAGGATACGGAGTCGGTACTTCTTTATATGAGGGAACACCAATACGATGTCTGTTTGACGGAAAATCTACCGGAAGGCTTGGTGCCGATGGCAATTTCTCATGAATTTATTGATGAGCTTAGTGGATATATTGAAGAAAATCAAAAAATTGTTTCCGCTTTTAAAAATATTATTAATTGGGAATATAAAGGAGTGGATGTTGGTGTTTATCTTTCTCCTTCCTTATTGATTATGGAACGGATCGATTTCCTACCTGTCAATAAAGGAGCTGTAGAGTATCTTTATCATCTTTCTCATCAGGATCTTTCTTTAGAAACGATCCCTACAATAACCCAGCTATTAAGACATTACCCTCAGTATATTGCAATCGAGATTACTGCAGAATCAGATCATTTTTATACTTGTAATAGAGAATCAGAAACAATGACGAGTGAGATGTTTCGGAAGATTATTACCGAGATAGACGAATTAGCTCCGGAAGCCTTAATTTCTTTAGGAATATGGGGAGATCCTTTTATGCATCCACAATTTCCTGAAATTATGGAAATGCTCAAAACGATTTCCAATCCTGTTTTAGTAGAGTGTCGTTCGATTTTTCTTAGTGAAGAGTATACTCGTTTGGTACTTTCTCGCCCTAATACGGAATTGATTTTTGATGTTAGTTTTACTACGGAACAGGCATTCAAACAGCATAAGCATACTCCCTATACATTGGAGCAAACTAAAGCATTTCTGCAATCTCAATCGAGAGATATTCGTATAAGACTAACCCGAGTGAAAGAAACTGAGCAAAGTATTAAATATTTTTTGAAAGAATGGAAAGACTATCGTGTCCTGATTACGAAGGCAGATTCTTTTGGAACACAGGATCATAAAACGGTTGATCTTGCTCCCATAAAACGGCATGCGTGTTATGCTCTAAGACGAGAGATGACGATTCTCAATAATGGGGATGTTCTTTTGTGTCGCCAAAGTAAAAAAGTAATCGGTTCTTTAAAAACGCAATCCCTATTGTCTTTATGGAAAGAAAATGAACAATACTTTCAAGACCAACAAAAACAGCAGT
>JBOFNI010000079.1:0-1087 GCA_051658845.1 Brevinema sp.
TTCAAAAAGAACGTTTTCCAAACCCACAAGATGCTTTTTACGCAGACGATTGGATTCTCAACAACAATCTCTGTCAACAATACGCCAAACCAACAACAAAAATTCTCCACCCTCTCCCTCGTGTCAACGAAATCGATACTGATCTTGACCCTAGCCCTTATCAGCTTTACTTTACACAAGCTAAGAACGGTCTCTATATCCGTATCGCCCTATTAGAATTTTTATTAGGAGTCTTTGATGAAGATTGATAAATTACCAATATTAAAGAATATTGCTATTAGTCAGGATTTGTTTGTATTAGAACTCCCCTTTTCCGAACCTGTACAAGCAGGGCAATTTGTAATGGTTAATATTCCCGATCCCTCAAAAATCCTTCCCCGTCCTATCAGTGTTTTTAATTATGACGGCAACACCCTTTCCTTACTAATCCGTAAGAGAGGTCAAGGCACAATTTTATTATCCCAATTAAAACAAGGCGATTCTATCGAACTATTCGGTATTTTGGGAAAAGGATTCCCAAAGGATTTATCGCAAAAAAAAATTGTCCTTATGGGAGGAGGCGAAGGAATTGCCCCTATGCTTCTTGCCAGTGAACAACTCAAACAGCACAATCAACTTTCTATTTTAGCAGGATTTCGTTATCAAAAAGAAGCAAAAATTCTTGATTATTTTGATCCCAACCTGTCGATTTTGTACACCGCTCAAGACCATATTGAGCAACGCTCTCGAGGCTTGATTACTGATTTATTACAAGAAATAGAAATCCCTGATTATATCTTTTGTTGCGGGCCGAACCCTATGATGAAAGCAATCTACCACCAAACAAACCAATGGAACACAACAGTATATGTCTCTATGGAAAGTCATATGGCTTGTGGTGTTGGTGCTTGTATGGGTTGTACGGTTGAAGGTCGTGATCATCAAGCTTTAAAAGTATGTACCGAAGGGCCTGTATTTCCGGCAGAGGAGGTCTTTGATGCTCTCCATTAATTTTTTGAACCATACCCTAAAAAATCCTATTATTGCAGCTTCCGGAACTTTTGGATTTGGAGAAAACTACCAAGATTTCTTCCCACCTCAAGAGTTG
>JBOFNI010000080.1:0-17106 GCA_051658845.1 Brevinema sp.
CATTGTAGGTTGTGAAATCGATCAAGGAACGTTCAACTGCATGAACAGGTGCCAGTACACCTAAAAATAACATAAAAGATATGATAAATCTTCCTTGTTTCATAGGTCCTCTCCTTAGGAAATTAAACTTTTTACTTTGTTTTTTATCTATATTAAAATAATATTACAATATAATTGTGCTATTTTTTTTTATGATTGTCAAGTAAAAATTAATTTTTCACTAATATTTTTTCGGAAACGACCGATAGAAAAGTTTAATCTTTTTCCCTTTATTTTTTATTTTTTTTCTAAAATTACTTTATTCATCTCTATTCCACTTCCTAAATCGTCATTTTTCCAACTCCAAATGAGAGGAGATCCTTCTACCAAAAAGAAAACAGTACGAAGAGGGAAATTTTTCTTTAAGGAGCATAATAAAAGAGTAATTTCTTGTTCTGCGGTGTCTTGCTCTAATGCTTTATAAAAATAGGCATTCCAATTTAAGATTAATACGTTTTCTTGCTGATCATGACTAATAGTTAAGAGACGAGTTTCGTAAGTAAATGGGATCTTTGCTTTGTAATCGGAAGCTCCCGAAAGGTAGGTTCTTAAAAATGCTTGAATAGGACTTTCGGTTTTTAGAGGTTTTGAAACAATCCTATCGTAAATTAAGGTATGATTATCTTTATTAATATAGTAGACACTTTTTGTAGAGAAAAGATACCAAGTTATTAATAAGCTAATAATAACAATAATACCTGTTATTACTAATAAAATACTTTTTTTATGGGCAACAGGATAAATTTTATTCCATAAATTTCTCATCATCGTCATTTAACAAATCCTTCACTTTGGTTGTATGCATCAATATATCGTGAAATACCTTTGAATATTCCTATGGCTAGAAGATTTTGATATTCCTCGTCTTGTAGTTTTGAAGCTTCGTATTTGTTGGACATATAACCTACTTCTACAAGAATTGAAGGAACGGTATTATATTTTAAAACAAAAAAGTTTGCTCTTTTTAAGCCACGTCCGTAACCTTGAGTAGATTGTAAGGAATCGTCGTATACGTACTGAGCCAACCATTCCGATTGTTTTCTAGTACTGTCTCGGATCAGATCTGCTAAGATCGAATAAACAGAATCAGTCTGCTGGATATCTTCAGGACTAAAGCCGGCATTTTCGATTCTTTCTGTTGCTAAGGCGTCTGAATCACTGGCTTTATCGGATAAGGTATAAATTTCGAAGCCCGATATTTTAGGATTATAAGCAATATTTCCATGAATGCTGACAAATAAAATGTTTTTTCGGACAGACCAACGAGCTGTTTTAGACACCCTTTCTTCGAGTGGAATAAAAGTATCGTTTTTTCTTGTAACGTATACTTTAATATTCCGATTTTGTTTGCGAAAGAGAGCATGAATTTTTTTAACTAAAGTAAGAACTAGACGTTTTTCTTCGATACCGTTACTGACACCTCCGGGATCTTTTCCTCCATGACCTGCATCTAGGACGATTGCATCAATTGCTGCAAATTTATAATTTTGCTCCGGAATCATGAATATATCCTCTTCGTCCTTTTCGGGTTTATTAGATATAGCGTTCTCTTGCCGTTTTTGTTCGTTTCTTTGCTCTCGCTCTTGGATAAATTGGATGATTTCTTGAGATACTACCGAATCTTGATTGGTAACAATATTTGTTTCAATTACAATATTAGTGATGATATTTTGCTGTTTTGTATTATTAGAAAGAGTAGATGGGTTAATAAACCGTTCTTTCGTTTGCGAATAAATAATACAAGGAATCAGCATTATCAAGAGTATGATTTTTTTCATAAATATTAATCCTACTTTTTATAGATGTTGCTTGCCTAGTTTGTTTGCTAGATGAGTGATATGCTTTTTATGGATGGTTTTTTTTATTTCAGGATCTCTCCAATCAGGAATCAATGCCAATCCATAAGCAACTAACCCATCAACGATTTGATGCCTTTTTTTCAAATGTTTGCTGACACTATGTACTCTGCCTCCCGTAATCATCAAATTTACCTGATTCTTAATTCCTGATTCGGCAATTAAGCGTTCAGTAAATTCTTCGATCAGTATTGCTTGTGCAATAAAAGAGCCAGCATATAAAGATTCCGATATATTATGAGTAATCACTTGATTCACTTCCTCTAAATCCGAAATTTGAGGTAGTGATACGGCTCTTGTTGTTAATCCTTGATAGGCGGTGTCTATTCCGGGAATAATCACACCACTTAAAAAAACTCCAGTATTCGTTACCAAATCAATGGTAGTTGCCGTACCTAAACTCACAATTATAGTAGAAGTTTTAAAAATATGGTAGACGGCATAAGCGGATAACAGACGATCAGTACCAATGAGACCTTGGGTGAAATTTCTTTTTAGAGGAATGTGGTTTTCAGTAACGATCGGAGTTTTTAAAGGAAGAATCATTAAATCCATATTAAATTCTCTGTTTGTGTTGAAATCTTCTGGTAGATCATATTGCAGATAGACCTTTAAAGCTAAAAAAGCTTTCCAACTAACACAAGATATACGAATATCGGCAATAAAAAACAATGAATCTGTTTGATATAAGACATCAAAAAAATATCTCCATCGTTCCGGATCAAACAAATCCGGAGTATTCCAGTTTTTTTGTTGGATAATAGTTAATTTTTCATCGAGTAGAAAAGCTTTTGTTTTTGTATTTCCAACATCTATAGCACAGATCATTTATTTAAGCTTATCT
Organism: Brevinema sp.; assembly: GCA_051658845.1. Taxonomy (GTDB): domain Bacteria; phylum Spirochaetota; class Brevinematia; order Brevinematales; family Brevinemataceae; genus Brevinema_A. The sequence goes on from JBOFNI010000080.1 coordinate 2,740, forward strand.
CTAAGAATTTTATTGGCAAGCTCCGGATTTGCTTGTCCGTTGGTTGCTTTCATTAATTGACCGACAAAAAAACCGAATAATTTATCTTTACCTGATTTAAATTGTTCTACTTGATTAGGGTTTTCCAATAAAATCTTATCAATAATTTTTTCTAATTCATCAGAGTTACTGACTTGCTTTAATCCTTTTTCTTCAACGAGGAGAGAAGGCATTTTACCTGTTTGGAGCATATCATCAAAGAGATCTTTTGCTATTTTTCCACTAATAATAGTTTCTTTAACAAGGGTAAGTAGTTCTGCAGTTGCCTCAGGCGATATTTTTTTGCTAAATTCTCTTGCCGTAAGTTTGTGTTCGTTCATTCGGCTCATCATTTCGGTAAGAATCCAATTTGCCGTTTTCTTTGGATCTTGACTCGTTGCCGTAAGTGTTTGTTCAAAATAATCGGCCGTTTCCTGATCGTCGGTTAGTACAATACAATCTTTTAGTGGGAGATTTAACTCTTGATGATAACGCATTCTTTTGGCGAAAGGGTGTTCTGGAAGCTGTGTAGCTAGTTCTTCAACGAGTGTTTGGGTAATATGAATAGGAGGAAGATCCGGATCGGGAAAATAACGATACTCCGCTGCAACGTTTTTAGATCTCATCCCATGGGTAATATTTTTATTAGCGTCGTAGAGGCGGGTTTCTTGTTCGATTTGCCCACCGGATTCCAATACGCCAATCTGACGCTCGATTTCGTAGTCAATAGCCTTACGAATCCCATTAAAAGAATTTAAATTTTTAATTTCTACTTTCGTGCCTAATTGGGATTCCCCAGTTTTTCGTACCGAAACATTGGCATCACATCGAAGAGATCCTTCTTCTAAATTTACGTTACTGACATCAATATATTTCATGATTGTTCGTAATTCTCGGAGATAAAAATAAGCTTCTTCCGAACTTCGAATATCCGGTTCGGAAACAATTTCTAAAAGAGGAGTGCCTGCTCTATTAAGATCGACACGACTAAAATCTTCGTGTTCGTTATGGGTAAGTTTTCCGGCATCTTCTTCTAAATGAAGATGGTGGATTCTAATTTCTTTTTGTGTATTGTCTTCTAAATGAATTGCAACATGTCCCCCAGTTACGATAGGATAGGTATTTTGAGTAATTTGGTATCCTTTTGGTAGATCGGGATAGAAATAGTTTTTTCTGTCAAATTGAGAGAATAGATTGATTTTGGCTTGTAATGCCAATCCCGCTAAGATGGCTTTATGGAGTGCTTCCTTATTTAATACAGGAAGAGTACCAGGATGTCCCAAACAAATAGGGCAGATTGCGGTATTAGGGCGTTCTCCAAAGGTTAGAGGACAAGCACAGAATGCTTTGGTGTTGGTATTGAGTTGGACATGGACTTCTAATCCTATTACCGATTCATAGCTCATAAGAATCTCCTTGCATGATAAACAATAAAAATATTATAGCATAAATTATAAAAATAGTAAAGAATCAAAAATTTTTCTCTTTTTTAGATTTATTATGGTTAAGTAATTTAGTGAGTATATTTACATAAGGGACAAATTATGTGTAACAACGTTTGGGGTTAAGAATAAATATCGTATTCTCAAAAAGCTACTGGTCTAAGAGATTATAGATTAAATAACTGTCCGAATTTCTTCTAATCGGAAGGGATACTAAAGAAACTCTTTGACGATCTTTTACGGCAAAAGCATTAATAAACCATAAATTTTCGTTAATTTGTGTTGTTGAATCCCATACTAATTTTATCTCATCGTTTTGAAATGTAGATAATTTTTTTTTTGCTAAATCTGATAAGATAATTTGTCGTTGGTCAACACTTGTTTTTTGTGTGTTTAAACTGCTAATCAAGGCTCTTCCAATATTTTGTTGGGAGATAAAATTATCACTAAGTTTTTCTTCAATGATATCTAATGGGGAGATACTTTGAATCAAGCTAATATTACCGATCAAGTTTGTTTCCCATACTTCTTTTTGAGGAATTTCGAGATGAATGGTTTTTGTATTATTATTGTCTACCCAAGATAAGATTCCAAACCAAGTAAAAGGATAACCGTGAGTTATGGAAATGAAAGAAGCTTCTACCGGTAGCTGGACAATTTTTTTTCGTTTGAAAAAAGTTTCGTTGGTAACAACAATTTCAAAATTGGTTTTTTTTGCTTGTAATGTACTATTATACAATATATGTTCGATAGAGAGATCTTGAAATAAGGGAAATAAATCCCTAGTTTTTTTTGAAATATCAATTTCTTCGACAAAGTTGTTTGATTGGGCTGTTTTTTGTAAATAAGTTTGGAGTTTGTGTTGCTTGATCGTATCAAAAACATCTTGTCTGGTATATTCAATAAATCTGTATTTTTCGATAAGAGTGTCCGTTAAGGTAATGCTATCAATCCGTGCGTATTCGGAAGCGTTGTATAATAGGCTAATATTTAATAAAAAGTCCCAAAGATAATCGTATAAGTTCTTAATATTTAAATTTTGCAGGTAAAATCGTGTGCGGACGGCAATTTTTTTACCCCATTCCGGATCTTTCATCGTGATTAATTGCCATGAGAGATATTGAACCAGACTTTCCATAAAAGGCTGTTCTTGGGAATTGTGTTTTGCTAAGCCTGGAAAAAAACTATGGTATAGTTCATGAATAAGGACTTCGACAAGTTGTTCTTCTTGACTATTCCAAGATTGATATTGTTGTTCTTCGGAATTGATAAGATCAACAATTGAATTATTAACCAAAAACATATTCCCTAAAAATTCTCCTTCGATTTCATAATTGGTGTGGGAAGGGATAACAATATCGAGGGGGACAATATGGATTTCACTAAGAGGGGAGAAGCGATGGTTTTCTTGAATAGTTTCCCAAAATGGTTGGAAATTTTGATAAATAACCTCTTGAAATTTTACATTCTCACTATAAACGTTAATATTATTTTGAGAGCTTTGAATCGAATCGGTAACAATTAAACTGGCTCCAGGAGAAAGCTGTTTTAATTCATTTTTCCAAGTGCTTAATTTTTGGTCGACGATAACGACTTCGGCAATCTTTTTCCCTCCCATAACACTGTTGAGTGGAAGTGGTGTTTTGACGGTGAGTTCAAAATCGACATCGTTATCTTTAATCGGATAAGGAAACCAAAATTGACGGGCATCTAAGAATACATAATTGGGAGTAATCGTAAAGCGAGGATTGTTCTGTTGAGCATTAATCAAAAATCGTATCGAGAGGGAGATCCGATTTTGTGTAGGGATTTCTTGATCAAAATCAACAGTAATAATCCTATAATTAAATCCTTGCTGAATATCAAGACGGACTTGGGTGTTATTGTGGCTTACTGATAAAATATTGACGGAAGGGTGGATAAAAAAAGTCCATTGTTTTTGTCCTTTCGTTGTTTCATTTTTTAAGGTATACAAAAAATCACCGGAAATATTGGTGTCGGAAACAACTACATTCCCTTTAATAGACAAAGTATTGAATTGAGCAAACGTAAAAGATAAGGGTATTGTTAATAGCAATAACAATAATAGACTCATAGTATTTCCTTAATCATGATTTTCCTAGTATTAGTGATGAGGAAATAGTTTCTGCCAAATATTTTGGAAAAAATTAGCTATTTTGCTAAAAATATTCTTAGACTGGCGGTATCGTTTGGCTCCTTCTAGTAGTTCTTCCGGATTAAAGTTTTTGCGGGTCGTGTTTTCAATAATTTCAATATGGAGAGCGTCTTGATAAGGAATATCTTTAACAATTACATCTACTTCTTCCCAACCTAGTGCTTGAATTGCACGTAACCGTCTTTCTCCAGCAATAAGATTATTATTACTGTCTACGATAATAGGTTGTAAAAGACCATATTTTTGGATGCTTTCCGTCAGTTGGGTAATATCTCCCAAATCTTTTCGGATTCTATCTTGAATAATAATATCTTGAACTTTCATAATGGTATCTCCCTTATAAACTATAATATAATTTTCGATAATAACTGTCTTTTTGGATTAATTCATGATGAGTGCCAATGTCAATAATTTCTCCTTCTTTCATCACAACAATCTTATCTGCTTTTTCGATCGTAGATAATTTGTGGGCAATAATAATCGTCGTTTGTTGTCCATAAATACCTTCCAATGTTTCGGTGATCTTTTGTTCGGATTCGTTATCTAAAGAACTGGTCGGCTCATCCAAGATTAAAATAGCAGGTTTTCTTAGGATTGCTCGACTCAGAATAATACGTTGCCGTTCTCCTCCGGAAAGATTATTTCCTTGGTCTCCAACATGGCGAAAATATCCGTCAGGGTGTTGGGTGATAAATTCATGAGCATGGGCTATTGTTGCCGCTTCGATAATTTCTTCCATTGTGGCATTATATTTGGAAAGTTTGATATTGTTGTATATGGTGTCACTAAAGAGACTTGTATCTTGAGAAACAATAGATAAATGTTCCCGAATAGATGCAGAATTGTACTCGGTGATATTTTTGCCGTCGATCAGAACGAATCCTGTATTGGGAGTATAAAATTTGGGAATTAGAGATACTAAAGAACTTTTCCCCGAGCCACTATATCCTACGATTGCTATCGTTTCTTTTGCTTGAATAGAGAGATTAATATTTTTTAGGATAGGGTGATGAGCGTGGTAAGCAAAGGAGATATTTTTAAATTCAATACCACCGTCAATCTTATCAAAATATAGAGTATGGTTATCGTGTTCTTCCGGAGTGTCAATAATTCGGAAAATTCGTTCTGCCGAAGAACCTAATTTTTTGACCACTAAGATTAATTGATTAAACGAAGAAATTGGTTCGGAGAGAATGATCGCCATCGCAGCAAATTTTGTTACATCACCTGCTGTTGCAATCCCTATTCGGATTCCTACGGCACCTAAGGATAAAATAAGAATAATTGCGGTAATTCCTAAAAAATCGGACATCGGAAGAGCCAGTAGTCGAATTTTGATTTCTTTATCGGCAAGTGATAACTGGCGATTATTTTTTGCTTGAAATTGATCAATCTCGATAGTTTCCGAATTAAATCCTTTAATAATTTGAATATGACGCATGGTTTCGGCGATTATTTTGGTTAATAAAGCGACATTTTCTTGCATATGAGATCCGATTTTTTGGATATAAGATCCGATGAATCCTAACAATAATGCAATAATAGGACCTAAAATCAAAAAATATAGCGATAATTTCCAATTAATAATAAACATAGAAGACACTAAAACAATAACCGTCAAAGGTTGTGCAAGAAGTTGTACCATTACATTCATTAAAAAGCTTTCAACTAAGGTAATATCATTAGAGCTGATGGATAATAATTCGGTACTGGAGTGATTGTGGTAGTAGGACATCGGGAGCTTAATAATTTTTTTGTAAAATTGTTCTCGGAGACGGTGGGAAATTCTAATAGCGAGTTTTCCTGAAAAGAGGTACATCGTATATTGAGCACCGGACCATAAAAACCCAAATGCAAATAATATGGCAACATGTCGGAATTGTAAAGAAGCATAGTTTTGAGAAATAAAAACATCATTAATAAATTCTCCGATAAACAAAGAAACACCAGCACGTCCTGTTACAAATAGGAGCGCGGCGATACAGGAAATAAAAACAAGCATTTTGTAGTCTTTGAGTAATGTAAACAATCGATGCGTCGGATTTGTCAATAGAGACCCCTTTAAAAATATATGAGTTGGTATTTTTTATTATATTATATTTAAAATATAGTTAAAAATGTTTTTCTTAGTTTAAATGATACGATTTAATACGGAATTTTGCAATATAATTTACATTTTTCTTATAATTTTATTATCATTAAAAAAGAAAAAAAACCGATAATGAATACAATAACTGTTTCATTATGGTAATATACAATCAAGAGGCTTTAAGCGATGAAATACATTCTATTAATTCTGATGCTGGGAGTGCAGCCGGTTTTCTCAAAAGACAAAATAGCACCTTATATTTTGGACGGTGCTGTTGTTATTTATATGGCTGATGTAGCACAAGGGATGGATCTTTGGACTACTGTTGTCGAAAAAACAAAAACGGTAGAAGCCAACAATATTAAAAATCGCCTTAGTACTCAAATAGCAGAACGGATGTCTGTCAATATTTTTGATCCTAAAGGGGCTGAATATTTAGGTATTGATTATTCAGGAGGAATGGCTTATGTTGAGTTGTATTCCGGTGTTCGTTATATGATTTTTACGGTGGCTAACGAACGTCTGTTACGGACAAGGTTAGATGCTTTAGTAGATCCAATGCCTTACCGTATTGAAGAAAATTTTGTAATGTTTTCAAGTACTCCTGAGATTTTAGAATACTATAATTTTCAAGGAATCACCAAAATTCCGGAGTTTAATAAAATTGCTAGTGAATTATCGTTATCATGGTCAAAAAATCTAATTTGGATTGATCCTTCTTTTTTTCGTTCGCAAGAAGTTGTACGCAGTGCTGTGAAGGTAATGGGTAATAGAATAGCCGGAACTTTTAGTGTACAAGCCAATCGGATTGTTTTGGATATGGTTACTATTTATGATGATCCGAAAGTGAATCAGCTAATCACTGACAGTAAAAATGTATCTCCCGTTCAGAATATGATGTTACTTGATTATGAATCAGGAGTTCCTGGTATTGTAGGGCATACTTATGTTAATTTAGCCAATTTTGTTACCATGGTGCAGCATATCGATCAAGCGGACTATTTATCTGTTTTTTCGATATTAGAACGATTAAAGCAACTTGGAGTTGATATCCAGCAAAACATTTTTCCTTATCTAAAAGGAAGGTTATCTTATGTAATCCGAGCGATGGATCCTTCTAAAAATATTTTTCAATTTACCGTTAGCTCGGAAATTAGGAATAAAAACCTTTTGAGACAAAATATCAACAATATTGTTCAGTTAAGCCAACAACAGGGTATTACTATAAAATATAAAAATCTTTTTACCCAGCAGTTTTATGGATGGGAGTTTCCAAATGGGACTTTGTGGGTAGGGATTGTTGAGGATCATCTAGTAGTTTCCAGTGATGAAACTGATCTTGTTAATTTTGTTCAAAATATTTACAATGCACGTTCTGGATTTATTGACACTCTTCCTCTTTCTATGCGACGTTTAATTGGCAATCGTACTATTGGTGGTCAAATATTGTTTAGAAATCCTGCATTTGTCCAAAAATTTCGGATCTTGGATTTATTTCTTAGTAATGATTTACTGGTGGCTTTAAAACAAGTGGAGTGGGATTTTTATTTAATTCAAAATACGAATATTACCGGTCGCCGTGATATAATCATCGTTGATTTTAACGAATGATAGAAAAAAATAAAAGTTAAGTTCTTGCTTTTTTTATAAAATAGTTCTATAATATTCTATATTTGTGTAGGTATAGGTTTTCTTATGGAAAAACAATTTGTTGCATTTAAAATCGATTCATCGTTTTATTGTATTAACATTATGGAAGTACAAGAAGTTATCCGAGAAAGTCAGATTACTTCTATGCCTAATTTTCCAAATTTTGTAGAAGGGGTGATTAATTTACGGGGTACAATAACACCGTTATTATCTATCGACAAACGTTTATCGGCACAATTTGGACAGCGATCAGATCAAAACGATGAATTTGATTCTTTTTTTTCTAATCAGCAAGAACTGAGTATGCAAACAGAAGATAAAAAAATAAATTATCCTTTGAAATTAATTATCGTTAATGTTGATTCTATTACAATAGGTCTTTTAGTAGATAATTTGGATAAAATTCTTACGGTAGAAGAACATCAAATACAAAGTGCCGAAGGATTGGGTAAATCAACCAGTCATAAGATGGTAGCTGGGATTCTTCAGGTAGAAGGGGAAATTTATACAGTATTGAATCCTCGTTATATTTTAGAAAACACTGAAACCCAGCAACTTACGGAAAGTTTAAATCAATAAAACATAAAACTTAAAAAAAATAATCGTTAAGAGGAACATTCTATGAAAAAACAATTACTTGTTATGTTATTACTTATTGCAGTACAGCTTAATGCTCAAGAAGTTGCAGAAGAAATGATGGATGCTGAGATAGTTGAAAACACCGAGCTTGTTGATGATGAACAAAATTTTGAAGCAGTTGTAGAGGAAACAAACACTGTAGTGATTCAAAATATTGGGTATACAATGACCAATGGTGAAAATCTCTATGCTTCTCCAAGAGCTCGTTTTACTGTCCAAGGTATTGATGAACAATCAGGACTTAAAGAAATACTGGTTTCTATTGATGGAAGTGATTATGCACCTTATAAAAATCCTATTTCTTTTAATACGGAAGGTGATCATTCTTTGAGTTATAAATTTGTTGATAGAGTTGGAAATATTTCTTATTCTAAAGTTTTTTCTCTTACTGTTGATGCAACAGCTCCGAGAGTCTTAGAAGTAGAATTAAACCCTGCTCCTTATTATGCTTCTGGTATGGAATATGTCGGAGTCAATACAGAGATTTCTTTCCGTTCTTATGATGATATGGTAGGAGTTGCTTTTGTAGAGTTTGCATCCCAAGATCAAGAAATGATCCGTTTTGAATCTAATACGACTTTTGGTATGTTGGGTTATACAAATACAGGAGCTCTTTTATTATCCTATCAAGCAACCGATATGGTTAGTAATATATCTCCTGTAAAATCACGTTTCTTTGCGGTTGATGCAACGGCACCTTCATTAGATGTTTTTGCAAAAGCGGTTGAGATTGACGGTATTCGTTATATTTCTTCTCGAGACACGATTCAGATCGAAGCTTATGATTATGAAACAATCGTCTCTCAAATTATGTACGCTATTAATGATGGTGAGTTTTATCCTTATGATGCACAAATCGGAATCAATTTAAAAGAATCCGGCGAATACGTTGTTCATGCAAAAGCAATGGATATTGTTGGGAATGAAAGTGCTGTGGTTGAATATAGAGTCGTTGTTGATATTCTTCCTCCTGCTGGAGATACATCGTATATTGGAGAAGAAGCATCAACACAATACGATCCTTTTGCTGGAGAAGATGAAAATCCAATGGAAGACGAAACAGAGAACGATATATCTGAAGAAATGGCTGAAATGAATATGAATGTATCCGAAGAAACACCTGCAATATCCGAAGAAATGACCGATAATAATATTTCCGAAGAAATGCCGGCTGGTGCATCTGTTGATGTGATGGACACAGATCAATAGTATTTATTATATCTTTATTAATAAAATATTTTTATAGAGATGATATAAAAATAATATTGATTTAATTTTATTACCCAAAGGGAAACATATCTTTAAAAAAACTCAATAAGGGTGATCGAAAGGTCACCTTTATTATTTAAAAACTTAACAAAAGAGGTTGTTATGGCAGGTCATAGTAAATGGGCCAATATTAAGCATCGAAAAGGTGCTCAAGATGCAAAACGAGGAAATTTATTTTCTAAAATTGCCAAAGAGATCATTATTGCTTCTCGTGATGGAGGTGGAGAACCTACGACTAATATTCGTCTTCGTGCTGCTATTGATAAAGCCCGTGCAGCGAATATGCCAAAAGATAATATTGAACGGGCAATCAAAAGAGGGACAGGTGAGCTGGAAGGGGTCACTTATGAAACCTTTTCTTATGAAGGTTATGGACCCGGTGGTGTCGCAATGATTATCGATGTTACTACCGATAACAAAAATCGTGCAGCTGCAGATATTCGAAAGATTTTATCAAAATTCAACGGTAATTTAGGAGAACCGGGTTGTGTTTCTTGGATGTTTGACACGAAAGGGATTCTCGTTTTCGAAACGGAAGACTCTGATGCCTTGATGGAAGTAGCATTGGAAGCAGGGGCTGATGATATTAATATTGATGGTAATATTGTTGAGATCTATACCGTTTTTGAGGAATATGCTTCAGTATCCGATACTCTTAAAAGTGCCGGATATGAAGCGATAAGTTCCGAAATTTCTAAAATCCCCCAAAATAAAGTAGCGTTAGATACTCAAAAATCCTTATCTTTTCTCAAAATGTTTGATGCTTTAGAAGATTATGATGATGTTTCGCATGTAGCGAGTAATGCAGATCTTGATGAATCTGTACTTAACGATCTTTAATCGTTAATAAACCAAATAGAGAGAATAACTCTATTATTTTATAGGAGCTTATATGTTATATAATAAAACACTTATCGAAGAAGCTGCGGCTTTTCTAAAATCACAAGGAATTTCCAATGTTTCTCATGTCGTTGTTTTAGGATCTGGATTATCACATATTGCGGATACTTTTGAATCTTCGGCGGTTGTTTCTTATGAAAAAATCCCAGGGATGCATGTATCGACAGTGAAGGGACATGATAGTAAAATTATTTACACGGGAAAAACTGCTTTTCTTAAAGGGCGTATGCATATGTATGAAGGATATTCTGCCTTTCAATCGGCGTTTCCTGTTGCTCTTATGGCGGAATTAGGGGCAAAAAATCTTATCGTAACTAATGCTGCAGGTGGTTTGAATCCGAGTTTTCGTCCCGGAGATATTATGATGATCGAAGATCATATCAAAACGCAGGTAGCTTCTCCTTTAGAAGGGATTCTGACGAACGATCGTTTTGTAGATATGCAGAACGCTTATGATATGTCTTATTATGAGAAGTTAGCAAAGCAGTTTCCCTTAAAAAAAGGGGTGTATATTTCTACATTAGGTCCTCAATATGAAACACCGGCTGAAGTTCGTTATTTTCAAACGATTGGTGGAGATTCTGTTGGCATGTCAACGGTTATGGAAACCATTATGGCTCGGTACTGTCAAATGAAAGTTTTTGGATTTTCAATGATTACAAATAGTGCTGCAGGTCTTCCGGGTGCCGTTTTGGAACATGAAGATGTTGTTCATCAAGCTGATGAAACCGGAAAAACATTAGGGCAGATGATTCGCTGTTTATTAGAATATTTAGGATAACCAGTAAGATAAGACTAGGGGATAGGTAAGCAGTTCTTGTATATTTGGAGAAGGGTATAGAATACGGTATACGGAACTTGCATGAAGAGCATGGCAATTATCTCTATCCAGTAGAAGAAATCTAATGCGGTGATGAGCGTTTTTTCGGTAGTCTTCTTGAGCAATTTTTTGCAATTGTTGTAAAAATAGCTTACTATCTTCATCAATTTTTGTTGATTGTAAAACGATGGTTAATTCTCCATGTAAGGGCTTTGTGTTTTCGTTAAGAATAGTAATATCTAAGATTTCATAATTTCGTTGTTGATTTTTTCGTTCAGAAATTTGAGCTTTTAGATAGACAAATGCTCCGTCGTGGAGAATACTCTCAATAAAGCTTAGTTTTTCTCCAAAAACAAAGAAAGGTATCATATCAGATTCTGTATTCAAAATAAATTTACCCCAAGATTTTCTAGGGTTTTGATGATTTTGTTGGTAATAAATATCGGTAATATATCCGATAAAAGAAACACTGGTATTTAAAGATAGTTTTTCTTGCAGAGTGTGCTGATAAGTACTGAGAACTCCGGTTTTTTGTGAGAGGATAGAAAATATTTTTTGAGTAAGGTAAAAGCCAAACACTTGTATTTCGTTTTTAAAATCGTCTTCAAAACTGAGTGGAGCAACGGTTTGTAAAGTCTCGGTGGCAGCTTCGATCTCTTCGGCACTGAATAAAGAAAAAGTCGTCTCTTTATCTTCTGTTTTTTCGTATTTTTGGTATAAACTGTTAAGATTGTTCGTATGTAGGTATATTGCTTTATTCTGCATAATACGATCTTGATGGAATAAGGAATCAAAAGCTCCGGCTTTTAATAAAATTTCTGTTGTATTTTTTCTAATCTCCGGATTGTCTGTGGTACGTTCGATGAAATCTTCAACAGAAAGATAATTACCTCCCCAAGTCCGTTCTTTGATAATTTCTTTACTTGCTTGTTCTCCTAGTCCTTTAATTGCTCCAAATCCATAACGAATCCCAGAAGATTCTACCTGAAAATCAAGAACACTATTGTTAATATCCGGCATAAGAATAGCAATATTTAATTTTTTTGTTTCGATAATATACAGAGCAAGATCACCGTGGTGATTCATATTGGCACTCATGAGAGAAGCCATAAACTCGGCAGGATAGTGTGTTTTGAGCCAAGCAATTTGATATGCTAGGATAGAATAAGCTGCAGCATGAGATTTGTTAAAGGCATAGTTAGAAAAAGGAATTAATAATTCAAACAATTGTTCTGCCAGTTTAGCGTCGTAACCTTGATTGATAGCCCCTTCAATCCATTTAGGACGAACGGTTTCTAATTCAGCGGGTTTTTTCTTAGCCATAATACGACGAACGAGATCGGCTTCTCCTAAGGAAAATCCCGATAATATTTGAGCAATCTGCATGACTTGCTCTTGATAAACGATAACCCCATAAGTGTTTTTAAGGATAGGCTCTAAATTATTGTGAAAACAATCAATGATTTCTCTACCGTGTTTTCTATCAATAAAACTGGGAATACTGTCCATAGGACCTGGACGATACAGGGCGTTCATCGCAATGAGATCTTCAATACTTGTGGGTTGTAATTGTTTTAAGTAATTGGTCATTCCTTGTGATTCAAATTGAAAAATACCGGCTGTATGACCTTGAGCAAACATTTGGAAGACTTTGGGATCTTCTAAAGAAATTTGGTCAATATCAATCCAAATCTGATGATTTTGATAAATACGGTTGAGACAGTCTCTAATGATTGTTAAATTGGAGAGCCCTAAAATATCCATTTTGAGGAGACCGTTTTCTTCTAAGTATTTTCCTTCAAATGCCGTAGTAACCGTATTGGAACGATCTTTGAATAAAGGAATAATTGTATTTAGAGTATTTCCTGCTACAATAAGGGCAGAGGCATGAGTCCCTAAATTTCGGATACGATTGGCCAGCTTAATGGAATATTCAATCCATAATTTTTCTTTGGTATTACTTCCTGTGAGGATATATTGTAAATCAGGAACTTTTAGTGATTGTCTTTCAAGATCTTCGTTGGCTTCAACTACTCCCGTAATCTGATTAACACGAGGAAGAGGAATCCCTAAGACACGTCCAACATCTTTAAGCACCGCTTTTGCTTTGTTGTATCCGAACGTAACGACATCGGCTGTTTTATCAGCTCCATAGTGTGTACGGAGATATTGCTTTACCTCATCTCTACGATCATCTTCAAAATCAATATCAATATCGGGCATCGAAATTCGTTCCGGATTGAGGAAACGTTCAAAGAGAAGATCGTATTTTAAAGGATCAACATTGGTAATGCCAAGGGCAAAACTTAATAAAGCACCAGCAGCTGAACCTCGTCCCGGTCCTACAAGAATACCGTTTTTTTTGGCGTATTGGACAAAATCACTAACCACTAAAAAATAGTTAGGGAATCCCATACTGCATACAGTATCCAACTCCCATTGGAGTCGTTCTTTGTAGTTAGAGGGTAGTGGTGTAGTAAATTTTTGCTGTAATTCTTGGAAACTTTTTTCTTGGAGAAATTCTCCTAAAGTTTTATCGGCAGGAATAGGGTATTGAGGACTTTGATCTTCAAGCTCTGGAAATTCCACTGTACATAATTCGGCAATTTTGATAGTATTGGATAAAGCATCTGGAATTTCTCGGAAAAGTTCATTCATTTCTTCTGTTGAGCGAAAATAAGAAAAACCAGATTGTGGCGATTCTTCTAAAAACTCTTTTTCTCTAATACAAGACACAATATCTAAGAGGACTGTGTCTTCAGGATTGAGATATAGTACAGGATTAGTTGCTACAATAGGAATATCGTGTTGACGGGCAAATTGGATGAGCGTGTTGTTGGTGATTTTATCTTCAGGAAGATTCCTATCTTGAATCTCGATATAAAAATGGTCAAAGGTGTTGTGGTAAAACTCCCACGTTTTGAGCATTTGTTCTTCATTCTTTTGTGATGCATAGTAGTATAATTCACCGCTATGATCAGAAGAAAGGACAATAATATCCGAAGCGTATTTTTGAAGAAGGGCTTTATCGACACAAAAACGACCAAAACTCCCATCATCGTAGCCTTGAGAAACGATTTTGAGAATATTTTGATAGCCTTGAAAATTCTTTGCTAAAAGCACAAGTGAATAACGATCAATAACAGGATCGTCTTTACGCTGAGAAGAAAAACGGGATTGTTCCATAACTTCAAGATGGATACCGAAAATTGCTTTGACATTAGCACTTTTTGCTTTTTTATAAAATTCAGGTACAGCAAAAAGATTGTTATAATCGGTAAGGGCAAGAGCGTATTGACGACATTCTTTTGTTTTTTCGATTAGTTCAGGAATCGTAGGAATGGCTTTTAATATAGAGTAATGG
>JBOFNI010000081.1:0-1002 GCA_051658845.1 Brevinema sp.
GATGGAACAGTAAATATAACTGCGACAGAAAAAAAACTACCAGACGGTTATAGAGTTGTAGGAAGTGAAGTAACAACAAATACAACAGCAGATGGTAATAAAGTAATAACAGTTGTTCAAAAGGTAGAAAAAATACCAAATAACTCAATCACAACAGAAACAGTAACAAAAGATGGAAATGTAGTCGGAACACCGAAGACATACACAGGACTAGATGGAAGTAAAGTAACAGTTAGAACACCAATAGTGCCAAAAGGATACCACTTAGTAACACCGCCAAGTACTATTCCAACAACAATACCAAATGGTAAAGACCAAACAGTAACATGGACAGTGGCAAAAGATACAACAACAATAAACGCTAAGTATATAGATGCTAAGGGTGGAGCTGTTGTAAACGGTGGAACATTCACACTAAGTGAAGGAAAAGCAAGTGTTAAAGATGGAATAACAAGCACAACAGTGGATGGAACAATAAATATAACTGCGACAGAAACAAAACTACCAGACGGTTATAGAGTTGTAGGAAGTGAAGTAACAACAAATACAACAGCAGACGGTAATAAAGTAATAACAGTTGTTCAAAAGGTAGAAAAAATACCAAGTAACTCAATCACAACAGAAACAATAACAAAAGATGGAAATGTAGTCGGAACACCGAAGACATATATAGGACTAGATGGAAGTAAAGTAACAGTTACAGCACCAATAGTGCCAAAAGGATACCACTTAGTAACACCGCCAAGCACTATTCCAACAACAATACCAAATGGTAAAAACCAAACAATAAAATGGATAGTAGCAAAAGATGTAAAAGATACAACAACAATAAACGCTAAGTATATAGATGCAAAAGGCGGAGCTGTTGTAAACGGTGGAACATTCACACTAAGTGAAGGAAAAGCAAGTGTTAAAGATGGAATAACAAGCACAACAGTGGATGGAACAGTAAATATAACTGCGACAGAAAAAAAACTACCAGACGGTTATAGAGTTGTAGGA
>JBOFNI010000082.1:0-5141 GCA_051658845.1 Brevinema sp.
TTAAAGGCAGAATTAAGCGACTTTCTGCATAGATATCATAGAAGTATTAATTGCTTGAGTATTTAATAGGATCGTTAAGATAATCATGGCTCGTTCTTTATGATCTTTCACATTATATCGAAATACTACTTCTCTCAAAAACAATTCTAAACTTTTCTTCGGTATACGGATATAAGCTCCTTTATACACCCTTTTTAGCACGCTCCAAAAGTTCTCTACTCCATTCTATTCTCTTTCCAGTATTCTTTATCTATACTCTCTTATCCCTGCTTTTTCTAAACCATTATATCCATTCCACTCATCCGTATAAATACACGAACCTACTTTAACATACTCCCCTATAAACTCATTAATCTGCTTCATATTCGCATTTCCTGCAAGTCTCACTCTTACCTTTTTCGTTTGGGTATCATATATTGCTAAGACAAGCTGTTGTCCCTCTGTGCTTCTTCCTTGTGTCTTTCTTTTCTTTTTATTCTTATGCCTATTGCTATTTTTTCCCCCAAGATAGCATTCATCTGCTTGTACAATCCCTTCAAATAACTCTCTATATTCAGGTAAATTTAATCGTATCAGATTCAATAATCGTTGGATTGTCGTCTTATTCATCTCTAAGAAACGACCTAATTCTCTTGTAGAAAGCCCTGATGAACTATCCGCATAACACTTCACAAACTTAAGTATATCTATAGGAGACAGCTTTGTATTATGCAAAAGGGTATTTGTAAATAGTGTGAAATTCCTATTACATCCATTACAATGATAATCCTTTCCTCTCCCTATCCTATCACATGTGCAGTACGGACAGCTCACTTTTTCTCCAAATCGAATATTCTCAAGCAACATTATCTGCTCTTCTTTTGTCATATCTTTTATCTTTAGCATACTTAATATCCTCTATTTTAATATTTCTCTAATCCTTAATCTATCTTCTCAATAATTGACAGAATAACATAATATCTATACAATATAAAATGCGTTCTGTGTCCTGTTAGTTTCATAAAGGCATTACTGAGGTCGAGACTTTGTCTCTGTGTTATTTAATCAAGATTAAATTAAGGAGCTTTATATTTTTAAAAAATCATCAATTTATAAACCTAATGATCGTAGGTTCTACCAATTAAGTTATTATGATATCAATGGAAAATTAAGAGAACATTCTCTTAAAACTTCTGATAAATCACAAGCTAATGTCATTGCTACTCAATGGCTCATAGACCAAAATATTCAACTTAAGGTAGACTTACAACTAAAACGAATTACAAATACTCATACTAATGAGTATACAACAACTCGTATTGGAACATTTAACGTATCTATTGATCTTTCTTTAATTACTGTATATAAACAATTCTTACAAACTTATGATGATCCTAAAAGTCGGCATTCTCAAGCTCTTCTCTCCTTTGCTCATAAAGATATTTATCCTTTTAATCTCTCGTGGTCTGATCTTGAGCCGAAACACTTTTTAGCGTTCATCAACAACTTAAAAAAGAACTATGCCCCTACCACTTGCTATGGTAAAATGGCTCTCTTCGATATATTCTTAGCTTATTGCGTCCAGTGTAGCTATATCCCTAAAGAATTACACCATCGTTTGAAAGCTCATATGCCAAGAAAAACTCACTCTTCAAACTTAAAAGCTAAGTATATTCCTACATCAGTTCTAGAAAATATCTTCACTATTCTTAGGACTCACGATTATGATATGTATTTATATATCAAAACTATATATTACACCATATCTCGTCCTCAAGAGATAGCCAATCTTCAATACTTTCACCTTAAAGCTCTATTTAACTATATTGAGATCCCTATGATTAAAACACATCGTGTTAAAACTCTTGAACATGCAAACGAGCTTATCAATGAATTACTTACTTATTCTTCAGGTCGTCCCTATATTTTTAATTCTCAAGATACTCGCTCTTACTCCAATAAATGGAATAAGATCATGCAAGAATTAGGGCTAAGGTCAGAACGTTCTAATGGACGTTTTGAAAACGACTTTGATATTAAACACTTACGACATACTGCTATTACTAATATTGCAAATTCTCATAACCTAGAATATGCTCAAAAACTTGCAGGTCATAGTAAAGTAAGTACCACTAAGGGTTATTATCAGTCTGTCGCTACTCTCAAGGAAAGTACTCATACCTTTAAGGAAAGTACTCCAGCTCTTTATGTCGCTTAAATAACAGAAACACAGAACGCTCATCTATTAAAAGGAGAAGTCTCAGCACTTCTCCTTTTTTAGTTTTTCTCCTATTTATCTACAGCCGTCATCCGTGATTTCCAAACTCGTAGCAAAGGTTTTTTAAAGATACTATTTATGAGATAAATAATTTCTCTTTTAGAAGCGACACCAAATATATCGACACATTTTTAGCTTTTTTCTTATTATTTTTTTCATCTCTTCTAAGCTACTCTTTTTCCGTATTTCTCAATTATTTACCTCCCCATCTCTTGCAGTATATTGACAATCTTTAGAACATAGTTTATAATAAATATTAATAGGATCGCACAATTCTATTTTTTGGAGATGACATGTCTTATAATAAAAAAAATATTAAATTTCTACTTGATAAAATTGCAGACAAAGAATTTGTCTTACCTGCTATCCAACGAGAATTTGTTTGGACGACTGATCAAATTGAAACTCTTTTTGATTCACTGATGAGAGGATACCCTATCGGATCATTTCTTTTTTGGAACATTAAAGCAGAAAATGTACGAAATTATCAATTTTATTACTTTTTATCAAAATATCATGAACGTGATTGCCATCACAATATAGCAGCTAACCCATCCGGTAATAAACCTATTACTGCAATATTGGATGGGCAACAACGCCTTACCTCTTTATATATTGGTTTGTATGGAAGCTATACCGAAAAGAAAAAAGGTGTTAAAGCCGCAAGTTCTAAAGCCTATCCTGAAAAACAATTGTATTTAAATCTTCTTGCTGGTACAGATAAAGACCTTAGCGATGATGATTATAATGCAACCGATATGACGTATGAATTTAAATTTTTATCCAATAATGAAATCAATAACTCTGGTAAGTATTGGTTTAAAGTATCAGATATCATGAAAATCAATGTTATGAAATATGCTATCCATGAATTACAAGGCTTTTCCCCAGAACAACAAGAGCGTGCCGGAGAAATTTTAAATGATTTGAAAAATCTCATTGAACATAAAGAAATCATCAATTATTTTGAAGAAAATGAACAAGATCTTGATAAAGTTCTTAATATATTTATCCGTGTTAACAGTAAAGGTACTCCTCTCAGTTACTCTGATTTATTATTAACAACAGCCACAGCATTATGGCAAGAACACAATGCTCGTGAGGAAATTTACGCTTTAGTTGATTCATTAAACTGCAAAGGAATGAATCTCAATACTGATTTTGTTATGAAATCCAGTTTAATGCTTACTGATTTAGATATAAAATTTCTTGTGAAAAATTTTACTAAAAACAATATGAAAATTATTGAATCCCAATGGGATTTGATTAAAGAATACCTAGAATTGTCGGTATCCTTATTGCAAAGATACGGTTATAATCATCTATACATCCCTGCATATAATGTGTTACTTCCTATTGCTTATTATTTGAAAATTTCAAATATTGACTCCGACAAATTTCTCACCAATCCCTCTTGTGAACAAGATAGAAAGACCATTATAAAATGGGTACGACGAGCTTTTATCAAACAAATATTTAGTGGCGGTAGTGATGCTACATTATCAGCATACAGAGAAGTTATCAAAGCACACTATACCGGTGGATTTCCCTTTTCAGAATTAGAAAAAAGATTTAAAGGCAAACATCAAGATATTTCTTTCTCAGAAGAAGATATTGAAGAACTCTTAAGCGATGCAAATTATAATAATAAAAAAAGACTGTATCCGATTTTAACAGGTATCTTTAAGATTCCGGCACATACTCTTGAGATGACTATCGATCATATGTTCCCAAAATCTTCTTTTACTGCCAAAAATTTATCAAGATGGGGATATACATCAAAAGAAAAACAAGAGGAAGTTTTATCTTGGGTCAATCATATTGCTAATTTACAACTTTTAGAAAGTAGCCATAATAAAGTAAAATCCGCTCAAGAATTTGACCGTTGGATAAAAACGCAAGATCAAGCATTTAAAGATGATCAGTTAGTCCCTACAATGGATTCTTATTCTCCACAACAATTTGTCCAATTTTGCAAAAAGCGATCTCAGCTCCTCTTACAAAAATTAAAACAACATATTTAAACAAAAACCATTACTCTATTTACTTTAATTTTCTAAAAGCACGCACTGTCTCAAAGATTCCATAAGGAACAAACACTTTACCCAACATATAGAAAAAAAACCCTCCCAGTCGCCAATACCACATAAGATCTGTTTGATTCAAATAATCTTGTAATAGCGTATAGTCTGTAGGAACAAGATAGCCTAACATTTCAGCAACAAAAGAACCATGAAACCACTTAAAATTTAATAAATCACAAATATGGACTTTAAAAGATATAAATGAAAATATCCATATCCCCAGTGTCCACCCTAAAGCTCTTAGCCAACTTTGTCCATGGTTGTGAAAATTTTTACTGAGCAATATACTCAATTTTTCACCAAAATTTTCCCTCCATAAGAAAGTTTTGTTATATAAATTTTTCTCAATAGCTTGATACTTCAACGCTTCGATTAGATTGTTCCGTTTAAGTTCTTCATTTTTGAGGAGGGTAGCTGTTTGGTAGTTGGCACATTCCGGATTAAAATCTACTCTCGAGAGAATTCCAGCAACGATAGAGCTCACCGATCAATTGGGCATTTTATCGGCATCTTTAATGGCTGCATCTCTTGAAACAACTAAAGGATATTATACCCAAACACCCAAATCTTTAGAAAAGCCTAGTACTGTGCTTAATAATTTTAGCTTGGAGCATGCAAGCTAAAAGAAGAAAACAAAACTCTAAACTAAAACAACTGGAAAGTTTTGGAGAAAAGGTGTATTGCCCTTATTGTACTTCTCATAGAGTGTATGGAGGTATTCTTAAAGATAAAGACTATCATTGTGGATCTTGTAATAGAAATTTCACTCTATACACCGGTACAAAAATTCATGGAAAAAA
>JBOFNI010000083.1:0-1174 GCA_051658845.1 Brevinema sp.
GGTGGTAACACAATACCCCCTGATTGTGAGGGGTCAGGAAGAACGATATGTTCCATGGACATTTATGGATGTGACAGGACTTATATCCAGACTCCCAAACATTTGCGATGGGGCACAGAAATGGATTACCCGATTCGAAGAACAGACAGCCGGATACCAGCTGGCCGTGGGAGACGTAAAAGCAATACTATCTCAAACACTGGGCAAAGCCAGAACAGTCGAGATACTGAGGGAGGTGGACCGAGGGATTGAGGCTGAGGACTCCCGGGAAGATGCGAGACCCCTGGGTCCACGACGAAATGCTCTGTGGAATACTTTGCGAAAAATGTATCCAACGAAAGCAGATCCAGGGCGCGTGGAGCAACTAAAGCTGGAAGATGCCGTAAGTGTCACAGAGATCATCCAGAAGCTGCAGAACGTGTGGGGAGAGGAGATGGGCTCAAAGTGGAATGCGTCAGCTACTACTGTGACTTTGTTCAGAATGATGCTAAAGAAAGCACTACCCAGTGAGGTACAAGAAAAACTAGAGACTGTGGTGGGGTTGAACACAATGCCGTGGGAAACATTCGAAGCCAACGTTATCCACTACACAGACCTACACCGAAAAGCAGAAAAAGAAGTGAAAAAAGCGGCTGAAAACCTGTTGATCCAACTTCAGAAAGCTCAACTGGGAGAACTGACACGAAATAAACAAGAACAACAAGAGAAAAAGAAAGAGGGGGCAGCGAGGCAAGCGGCTTTAATGGTTGCCCCTCCCCAAGAACAACCAATGGCACAAGAACAAGTACCAATGCAGCCCATGACACAGAATCCATACCAGATACAACAGAACCAGAACCAAGCGACCCAGGGGGGACACCCACAACCTCAGTTCAGGAATGGAGGCCAATTCAGAGGAAGGCCGATGAACGGAAACAGTGCCCCACGCAAATGCTGGAATTGTGGCGAAATGACACACATGATGAGAGACTGCCCATACCCAGCGAACACACAGGGAGCAGGATTCCAAATGCAGCCTCAACAAGCACAGGCAGGATGGGGTAAACAGCATAACCGACAGGGGCCGATGGGCTGGAACAGACAACCTCCTCAACAGGGACAGATGGGGTGGAATGGACAGCCGGCATCCTACGGGCCAGCAAACCCACCTTCTCAACAGGGACAAATGGGGTGG
>JBOFNI010000084.1:0-1955 GCA_051658845.1 Brevinema sp.
GAGTATAAAAAAGACGAGCTCCTTGAGAGTGCAAAGTGCGTAACCTTGACTAGTGATCAATACTCAAAAACTGATTTCTTCCTAACTTGAATGTACCTAAGCAGAAGTTTCGGGTGTTTTCTGTGCAGGAATGGAAACGAGCAGAAGTTAATGAGTCTGCTCACTCCACTAAGTGTAAACTGTCACAGCAGTGATGGTAAAAAGGTATGTCAAAACCAGGAATTACTTCCTCTTTACTACAGCTTTTGTTATGTGTAGAGAGCAGCGAGCAGCACAACAGCGGCTCTCTGGGTCTTTCATTGTCAAATAGTCACTTGATGGCTCGACTTACTATAACAGCCTGCTCTAACCGGTGCTTCAGCACACTGGAGCACAAGAATGTATATTTGTACTTATGCAGTCCAGAGAAATACATCACACTTAAAATAATTAAATTATTTAACTATGAGCTACAATAATTGCTCTTTTAATTGATTTTCTTGTTTTTTTCTTGTTTGACATAAACTGAGGGTGTTTGGAGTAGACACCAGAAGCCCAATATAAGCAAATAGTTTTATAGCTTTTATTCCCTGATATGCATGCGATAATGTGCTAAACATTGAACATAACACATGAA
Source organism: Brevinema sp. (assembly GCA_051658845.1). GTDB lineage: Bacteria > Spirochaetota > Brevinematia > Brevinematales > Brevinemataceae > Brevinema_A. Next base: position 617 of record JBOFNI010000084.1, read on the forward strand.
ACCTACCACAATAATATTAGAATATACCGATGACTGACAGTTGTTGTTTCTCAGGTGTTTCCTGTTCATTCTTTTTCTTTCTTTCTTTCTTTCTTTAAAACAGCAAATGAACCTCTATTTATGATTCTATGGCTTGTGGCTTTGTTTTAGATGACCCCGCTGCATCTGGCTACTGTCTACAATCAAATAAGGACAGTGCAGCTGTTATTGCAGCACGGTGCTGACACAGAGGCTAAAGATGAAGGGTAAAGACAGCAGTGTTCCCTAACCACCAGTGCAGTCATCTCCAACTGGCTCTGATATCAGTCCCCGCAGGATTCTATGGTTTTGAGAGTTTAAAAAAACAAAGATGCAGATTTTCTTTCAGAGTCAGACCAAGTCACATAGACAGATCCAAAAGCCTTAAAGGCTTCAGTCAACATCCTCTTTAATTCATTTGCATATGTGCCTTTACTGATTGGACAAAAAAATAAAAATAGCAGCCAAATCAAACTTTAATAGGCAACAAAGAATTTCTGTAAGGACTGTATAAAATGTAGAAAAAAGGACTGTTCCTATTACCTGTTGTTTGTTTTCAGGAACCAGGTGCCTCTTCATAATGCCTGCTCATACGGCCATTACGAGGTGACCGAGCTGCTTATAAAGGTAGTTTCACTTAACAAAACAAATAAAAGGGTCATTACAACATTCAGTGGGGTCCGTAAAACTAAACTTAAAAACCCAAACCTATTAACTATTTGTGTGTTAAATCTTTTCAAGCTAAAATCAAAAAAATAGTAAAATAGTATTGAAAATTTATTTTACTTCACAGTAATAAATAAACACTTTGTTATTGTGAGGCACTAAAATAAAAACTGGACAATAATTAAAATTCCGATATACTGGACTAATATATGAAATTAACTGCTGTTGTATTTATTTTTTGCATATCAAACAGTATGTACTAAACATTACATAAAATGACTTTTTTTCCAGCTATACATAATGTAAGATCTTTCGATTTATTGTCATTTATGCTGACATACTAGCAGAAACTTTTATTTGATGTCATCTTTTTCTTAAGTAATGTATCAGACACACCTATGAAACTGTAATGAACCAGACGATTGAGGATCCATGTTGCAGGGTAGAGCTTTTAATATAAAAACAAACAAAACCAAAACGAGAGACAGAGAATAAACGATAAACCAAACCAGAAGACGAAAGCCAGGGAATCCAAAACGTAACTGTGAACATGAGCGCTTGGTAAGTAGCATAGAGCATACAATACTTCGCAACCTAGTATGATGCCGCTTAACCTTATATGTCCACATCAATAACCAAAGACCACCGAGTTAGT
>JBOFNI010000085.1:0-3697 GCA_051658845.1 Brevinema sp.
ATAATATATATTATACTATGGAGTTTGTTATTAGGAATTATTCTAACCCTGCTTCGCTGGATAAGACAATAGAGTGCTCCCTATTCTCTAAAGAGGTATATAATGAAATATGTATTAATTATTTTATTAATTATTAGTGGCTGTACTGACAATAAAGAACAAGTAATCGTTACAAATGAAGAAGATATTCAAGACATATGTTATAAAAAAATAATACACTCTAGTATAGATTCTTATCCCCAAGACATTATTGAACAATTCCATTTTTTAAAAAATGCTATTGATTATAATCAATTAGATATTGTGAAATATGGTGTTGAAAACGGTTTTCATGTTTCTTATGAATATGTAGGACAGACACTCCTTTCCATTACTAGCAGAAAAGGAAATACTGCTATATTTGATTATCTTATATCTCAAGGTGCAAATATTAATTTAGAATATGGTAGTCAAGAAGATATTTTCAGTGTTTTAGAATTTGCTGTATTTGATGATCATAGTGACTTTATTAAGAAAAATTTTAATAAATATTCTGATACAATTACAAATAAACAAGCCATCAAAAAAAGAATGTTTTGGCTTGCTACATCTTATGGAGCAACAAATACCATGTTATACCTCATGGAAGATGTCCCTTTATATGATGATCTATTATTTGCTGCAATAAATGCACATGATATAAATGTGCTAACACTTTTATATGATAACGGTCTTACTAATATAAATACGACAAAATTTGGAAACACATTAATAGAATACATAGAAGATTTATCATTAATTAATGAACAACATAATCAAGAATATCAACTTATAATAGAATGGGTAAAAAGTAAGTCTTCATCTTAATACTATATGATATGCTTCCTCTCCTCCTTTGTCACTATTAGGTCTTCTTCCTTCTCCATATAACTTAGTTTGTGGATTTAAATACTTTCCTTCTACTAATGAAATAGTTTTATTAAAACAGTTTATATCATTTCTACTATGTCCACTACTATTCGGTCCTATATCAAAAACATTTCTGCTATCTGATACATGGGCATAATCATTTAAATTTGCCCTTATATGCTTTAGTGCTAATTCTTCTACAATCTGTTCAAATTGTAGCTGTGTGATCATTCCTTTTTGGAATTGTTCATAATAAGTATTCCCATCTTTTTGTTTATCTATATATAACCAATTTCTAGTTGTTTGATACATTCCCTCTTTATATCCATCTGTTAAATAATTAATCATTAAAACAGCTTGTTTTTCTGGTGTTCTCGAAGTGGATGTTATTACCAAATATTTAATATTAGCTCCTAGAAAATTCGCATGAACAGCCATTTCTTTTAATAAAGGCTTACAACTACTATTAAAAGAACTTGGATCAGCATTTTTCCCAAATTTAATCTCAATATTATTCAATTTTCTCTTTAAAGGAATAAAAATACTCTGACCTTCTTTTAAAGAATTTTGATTATAACCAAATTTTTCTCTTATCTTATGAAACTCACTGGGAGATAATTCTGATACTTTTATCAATCGTTTCCAAAAAAGATCTTTACTCAGAGCAAAAAGGATTTTATCCAAAGAAGAAACATGATAAATCCCTTTTTTGAGATCGTTTAGTACCGCAGTGCTTAAAGGTGTTTTTAAATAGCTTTCTTCCATACACTTCGCTGATATCTGTTCGAGTTTATCTCTAACAAATATTGACAAAACAAAACCCCATAGTATAATATATATTATGGGGTTTGTTCTATCCCTGCTTTGCTGGAATAGAGTGCTCCCTATTCCTAACGCTGGGTAAGACAATAGAGTGCTCGCTATTCTCTAAAGAGGTATATAATGAAATATTTATTAATATTGAATTATTAGTGGCTGTACTGAGAAGAAAGCTCAAGCAGTAGAAGAGCCTATTCTAGAACCTGTTATAGTCGCTCCTGTGAAAATTTATAATAATGCTAATCTAAATCCTATTTTTGCTAAATTGTCTATTTCCAATGTAAATCTTTCTCTGCCTATTGAAGTATCCTATGATAAAGGGCTGGATCTGATGCTCGTAGATACGGATTTTAGATGGATTATATCTCGTATTTTAGCTAATAGGGATGAAGGGTTAACATATTCTGCTGTCTATTGGGATAAAAATAATAATCGGTATTATACGATATACAATGATATTACCTTACTATATCCCATCGCTGTTAGCAATATAAATTTTATCTATACCATTGATGAAACTAAGCAATATGAGCCTGTATTTGATTCATCTCTCAAAGAGATTTTCCCTGATACTGACGCTCCTTTTCTCTATCTCGGTAGCATTAGCCCTTTAGAGCGTCTTTATCTCGATCCGACCAATCAAGTTTATTATATTAAAAAACTTACATTCTTTGATACCTCTATCTATGAGTCTATGCTGACTTCGGATAATGGTCTACAAACTAATATATCACCAGTATATCCAGCTATCTTTACAAATATTTATACCAATAGTCATGGTAACATAGAGATAATACCATATTTCCGTTTCACCAATACTAATAACCAAATATTTTATCAAATTCCTCCTAACGTTAGGGGGGGATCTCCTGTTCTAGCTTTTTATCCTGATTAGAATATTACCTATCTGTCCGTTTGTATTTCACATGAAAATTACCACTATCGTATGTAGGATCAGCTTTTAAATCATTTTTATCGAGAAATTTTCTAAAAGGTGTAAGCTGATTTGAATTATTACTGGAAAAATCAAGAGCTCTACCGAGTTGATGGTCTGATTTCATTTTAGAAGCCTTAAGCCAATTTTCCATAATGGTTTTCATTTGGGCTGTATTATTTTGTAAATCAATAGTACCCCCAGGATAGATAGTTTTTGTATAAATACTGAAAACATTTTTTTCTTTAGAAGTTAATTTTTCTAATAGTTCATGTTGCTCTCTAGATTTACAAGAACTAAGAGAACCGTGATAACAAGGTTGTATAAGTCCATCACTATCGTTACAAATTAAATGATTCCCATCATAGAATAAGCTGGAGATAAGAGTTAATGGATTTTTCCGAAGAGGGTTTGTGTATGTTTTTGTTAATTCGTCTCGCCCCTTCACTAAGACATAATCAACCATAGCATTTGCCTGTTGTTTTTCATCTCGATAAGCACTAGATATTTCTAATATTTTCCAGTTTTCATTCCTACGCATATAATCACAATAAAGCTCACGCATGGCTTTGATAACATTTGCTTTAAATTCTGTATCGACCCCATCCCAGCTAATACCTTCCTGAAATTTGTAAACTTCTAGCTCATCATCCGTTAAATCGCCTAAGTCCTCAGTATTTTCGCCCATATTATCGCCTTTAGGTGGGATTTTGAGCAAGGAGTTGACAAAACAAACTCCATAGTATAATATATATTATACTATGGAGTTTGTTATTAGGAATTATTCTAACCCTGCTTCGCTGGATAAGACAATAGAGTGCTCCCTATTCTCTAAAGAGGTGTTTTATGAAATATTTATTAATCATTTTATTAATTATTAGTGGATGTACTGAGAAGAAAAAGCGAAAAGTAATACAACCTATTCAAAAAGCTCCCATTGAGGTATCTTATGATAAAGGCTTGGATCTTATGCTTGTGGATACGAGTTTTATTGATGTTCAACTTAATGAGTATGCAGAAATCTGTCACTATAATGCTGTTTATTGGGACACTAAT
>JBOFNI010000086.1:0-2331 GCA_051658845.1 Brevinema sp.
TATTCGCCCTCACCCGTGCGTGTCTCCTAGCGGCTGACACTGATGTCACCATCTACACTGACTCCAGGTACGCCTTCGGTGTCGCTCATGACTTTGGGCGCATCTGGTCCACTCGTGGGTTTGTTGCTGCTGATGGTAAGCCTATCTCACACGCCTCTTTGGTCCAGGACCTAATTGAGGCATGTCACAAACCTCACGCTTTGTCTATCATCAAGACCAAAGCTCATTCGCGGGAACTTACTGATGAAGCTAGAGGTAATTCTCTGGCTGATTTGTGTGCGAAAACCGCCGCCCAGTCAGGGGTCTTCCCTCCCTTTCTTAACACATCCGTTTCTTCTTCCCCTTTACAGAGTGCGTTACTACCAGGGGTGGACCTGCACAGCGTGCAGCACTCTGCCGCGCCTTCTGACCTTGCCCTTTGGGATGCGTCCGGCGCCACAACGACTTCCACTGGCCTGGTTACCTTGCCTGATGGTCGTCTGTGCCTTCCTGCGCACTGTCTACCGTTTCTCGTCCGCGAGTTTCATGGGCCCACTCATCGCGGCCGAAGAGGGGTAAAGGAGATGCTCGCGCAACATTTTTGTATTGACAAAATGAGCTCTCGCGTAGACATAATCCTAGATTCTTGTCTCACTTGCGCTCAAAACAATCCATCTAAACCAACGGCACAACATCAGCACCTACCCACTCCTGACACACCATTCCAGGAATGGCAGATCGATTTTACACATCTACCTAAGAAAGGCCCATTTCGGTATTTACTGGTAATGGTTGACAAATTCTCACGTTGGATCGAGGCTTTTCCATGCGCTAACGAAAATGCAAAAACTGTTGTACGAATTCTGTGCAAAGAAATCATTCCTAGGTACGGCGTTCCCGTAGGAATTGACTCTGACAAAGGAACACCATTCACTTCCAAGGTAACCCAACTCTTGTGTTCCGAACTGCACATCAATTGCCGGTTTCACATCCCTTACCATCCACAATCATCAGGTATTGTAGAACGAGCAAATCGAACAATCAAAAACAAACTACGCAAGGCTATGCAAACTATGGCCTCCAAAAATTGGCCAGACATCCTTCCTATTGTCCTAGCCGACATGAGAATGATGTCTCAGCCTGGTCTTAACAATTTGTCTCCGTATGAAATTGTCATGGGTAGGCCATTTCCGGCCCCATGGCATCGAGGAAATCAGGCTTTGGGTACAGGTGACCTGTCCGTCCATCTTTCTGAATACTCTGCAGGGTTAATAGCTAAACTAAATGAATACTGGGAGCGGACCAATCAGGCCCGACCCCCAATCTCAGAAAATCATACTCACCCCTTCGAGGTGGGTAGCAAAGTTTTGGTTAAATTGTTTAAAAGAGCTGGGGAAGGCAATGAATTCAATCAACCCCTTTATAGTGAACCTGCAGAAGTAGTCGCTTTAACACGTACCGCCGTATTAACCGACCTTTTTCCACAGTGGATCCATGCCACCCGTCTGAAGGCAGCACCCCTTCCATGAAGTCATATGTTCGTGGTAGTGTGAATTGTGTTTCTCTATCTTTCAGAGTAGTTATAGCTGACATCCCATCGGGGTCTCCTCTTGCGGCGCCATTGGCCGGCTGCATGTCTACAAGATAGACAAAGAGGGGATTGTTGGTGCCCTGCTCTGAACCCAGAAGTATCGCAAGTATCACCTGCACGACATTTGGCTCTATGCCATTCACACCGACTGTCACTGTGTTCTGTATGCTGTTTGGACACTTACCACACTGTCACGAGTGCCGGGTGAAGTTAGGAGGCGAGTGGACACCTCTCCTGGACAAGAAGAACAAAATCTTGAATAAACGACATGACAAACCTGTTCCTACTGATAGGGGTACTTCAGGTAGCCCTGGTACCCGTCGCGTGTCATCCCCAGGATAATGTTTTCCTGCAATTTGCTAATTGGACTGCAAAACAGAACAGTAAGCAATCCTGCTTGGTCTGTCACATGTTACCCTCCTCTACAGCTGGCATATCGCTGAAACCCACAAAAAATAATAAAACAGAAGTCCTAAGCGCTTTGGCATACTCCTGTAGGACACCTATGTGTCACAATGTATCTAGTTCATCGCCCAACCTCACACACTGGAGTGTCCTTAACCAAACTACGCCCTTTAGAACTAGAGCCCGCAAGTGTACTTATAATGCCACTACAACCCCTTGCAGCGCAGGTATGCCCCGCAGCCTCTTTGCCTGGAAGCTGTTCATTCCTGGTAATTGGACATTCCCAATTTGCTTGAATAGTTCTACCTCTTTCCAATATTCAGAAAGCTATTCTATGGGCCAGGTAAACCGTTCAC
>JBOFNI010000087.1:0-1683 GCA_051658845.1 Brevinema sp.
TGAGGATTACGGACTGCTCCGTAGTAAGAAGTTTCGTTTGAAGAGCCCATGGCAAATTCATCTAAGTTGAGTTTGCCTAAAAGAGGCATGTGATTGTCTCGGAGGAGTCGTTGAATAACCGTTGCGTCATAAGAAGAAACATAGCCGGTAAGAATCTTTGAGGCACAAGTCATTGGAACGTCTTTGACATTGATAAGGTCTTTAATACCAATGGGAATTCCTGTTAGTGGGGTATGGCAATTTTGTTGGATTAGTTGATCGGCTTGCCTTGCACTTGCTAAAGCAAGATCTTCGGTAACGGTGATATAGGCGTTGATCTTCTGGGGGTGTTGCTGATCTTTATGGATATTTTCCAAATACGCTTGGGTAATTTCTACGGAAGAAATTTCTTTTTGGGATAGCATATTAGACAGTTCATAAATATTCTTACAGGTTAGGGACATAGATTTCCTCATTACTTAAAATTGGTAATTCTATATAGTATAGGTGATCTTAGTATATAAGTCAATAAATTTTCCAGATCTTTCTTGCATTTTTTATTATGATATAGTATAATCAAGATCCATTATCCTTTTATGTGAATTTAGTATAGTTATTATTTTAGGTTAAAGGCTCTATGTATAAAATTATAGTATTTTTTATTATCTTGGGTGCTTGTTCTGTACAAGAAAAATCACCTCGCAGTAATCAAAATCCATCTTATCCGTTTTTTGATATTTTATTTAAAGGATTTGAAGTCTTCAATCAAGATTCAAATGATCCTGAAGCTACGGCACAAGACCACATAAATGCCCGTATTCTGACGATTAATGAGAAGAAAATCATGTTGGAAGCTTTAGATACAGTCCGTTTTATTGTTAATACTCCGGAATTTGCTACTTTAATGAAACAAAAGGAATATTATGCAGGAGCAAACTTTTCCGGTGTAAACGGTATAGTACAACAAGGCGAAGTTTATCCAAATAAAGATCGCCTTCTTAACGTTATTAGAATGAGAAAAGCTGGGGTGGTTATTTCTAAACAGAAAATAGATTTTGAGGCTTTTGCTTTGGGGCAGTTGCCTGTTGATACAAGTGGTCGTTTTTTTAATGCTTACGTCGATGCTGATGATCATCCTTTTAATCAAGAAACATTTTTTATTGCTTTCAATAACAGGCAAAAATGGGATGACCCTATATTTTTTGAAGATGAAGGGTTTATTGCAGGAGTTGTTTTTCATGAGCTTCTTCATAATATGGGATTTGTTCACTCTGAAGATTTGGATTTTACCAAAGATACGGTTTATATGCTTCAAGAGGTCTTAGAAACCTTATATAATAATCTTGAATGGCAGAATAAATATCGAACGCAACTAGCTTACTTTCGCCCTTTCTATCCTATAATCAACAATGAATGGCTTAGAGAAGATACGTTACCACAAATAAGTAGATTCATGCAAAAGGATATGTTAGAATATGATGCCTTAGGATTAGCATATGACGGAGCATTAGTTTATCGATCAAAGCATGGAGTAGCTATTAAATGTATATATGATAAAAAAAACAAACAGTTTATCATGCAGATTTATACTAAATAGAGTTTGTAATCTTGTTATAATAGAATAACATAAGAAAAAACAACATTTAATAATATTCTGTTATCATTCAAAGAAAAATTGAATGCCTATTTGAGCAAAATTCCCCC
>JBOFNI010000088.1:0-2721 GCA_051658845.1 Brevinema sp.
TCCCTCATGCCATTGCGCCGGGCCGTCCCAGGGGAGTCGTCCTCGGCTCCTCAGGTCAGAACGATGAGCAGCATTGCAAGCCGGTCTTTTATACCCGGTAGCGGGGGCGTAACCGGCTATGCAAAGTCTGCTCGTCCAATTTTATTGGCCTTTTTTAATAATCAGAGGTAAAATCGGGATCCGAACATGACCCCTAGTGTCGTCACTCCTCGACACAACGTCTCCGTTCCCTCCATCAGGGAACGAGGGTTACCATACGTAACCAAGACGTTATCTGTAAAACCAGGCACAGTCCATAAAAAATGTAAAAAGGTTTATCAAATGTGAAACGTTTTCTCAAAAAAACTAAACAAAGAAGTTATCCCAACATGGACATCAAAACAGTCAGCATGTTGAGCAGAACGGTAAAAAGATCACAATGCATTTTTCCAGCATATCACATACACATCTGGATAAGAGCATCTGCTAAATGCCAGAAAAGTCAATGTATGAGCAAAATTCTAAAAGCTCTTTTTTGACATTTCAGCCATATATAGCAGATTCAGAAAACAGAGAAATTAAACAAACCTTCTTCAGGAACATGGGGCTAAATATAACAGAGAATTACACAAAACACCAAAGAGCTACTTAACAAAAGAACAACACAGAGCTAGGGACTAAAGAATAATTTGTCCTAGCAACATAAAGCAAATAATGTGCAAGGAAAGCCTCAGACTGGTGTTCTTGACTGACAGGAGCCGAACCTGATGTGATCTTGCCGAACCTGATGTGATCTTGCGCTGATGTAACTGGTGGTGGAATGAACTTCCCATCAATGTCAGAACAGCAGAGTCACTGGCAGTCTTCAAAAAACGTCTAAAGACCCACCTCTTCCTTAAACACCTGTCACAGGACACATAGGTAACTTTTTATCTGCTCTATAATGGTTTTGTCAATAGTTTTGTTGTTGTTTCTGATTGTTGTTTAAATTGTTTGTAGTTGCTACTGTTTGTTTCTGCTCTTTCAAACTTTTTTTTTGGTTGTACTATGATTGCGATGATATTGTACCGGTATTGAAAAGCTCAGCGTTAAATCTTGAAGCACTTTTTGTACGTCGCTCTGGATAAGAGCGTCTGCCAAATGCTGTAAATGTAAATGTAACTCATCAACATTAAGGTTTGATGTTATGTGAATGCTAAAGGACTTTTATACCACCAAAATTGTAAAGAGTAAATATTTCAGCAACTAAAACTATTTTGGCAGCTTAAACTTACCTCTAACCACTAATCTCTCTAACCAACCAGTAGCTTTTAGGAGTTTCTCTCATTCTTCTGTGTAAACTCCAGTGAGGGCTGTGTGTAAAAATCCCTGCAGCTCAACTCTTTTTGGAAAAACTCCAAACCGTTTGGCATAGGGCTGCACGATTTGGAAAAAAAAATCTAATCTTAAACCTTCACATTTAGATTATGTTACATTTTTCACATTGTTCCGGGTAATGTGCTTTAAGATTTTTTGACAAAAAGAGCTGCATATCCTAAAATCCTTACATTTTCTCAAAAATCAAGACAGTGCACCTTAAAAAATCTGTCAAAATGCGACTATAAGTTACGGAGCCGCATCGCATCGGAGCATTACGGCGCTGTGCATCGGAGCATTACGGCGCTGTGCATCGGAGCATTACGGGCCACCGTTCTTACGAGTGCGTGGAGTATTAAAAATACAGTACGTGCCAAGATGGCGCCTGTAAAGAGACGTGCTTACGGAGCAGATTTTAAACTCAAGGCGGTAGAACATGGGAATAGAGCTGACTCAGCTAAAGACGAGAGTGATCCGTGCATGCTTGATTGCGTAATCGCCCAACTGTTAAACTCGGACACTGAAGATGAAGAATTTGATGGATTTGTGGGAGAGGAATGAACTGAAAAAGTGATTGTATTGTTTTGTATTTTATGTGTTACAACTGTTGAATGTTGAGTGTTATTGTGAATGAGTTACATTTTTACTTATCTGACTGTTTTGTTTCGTGCACTTCTTTAAAAATCCCCTCTACGCCACTGCTTAATGAGCTTTAGAAACGGTTGCGCTTTATGGCCCGGAAAATACGGTATATGCTTGTTACCATATTTGATAGTTCATCAAAATAATCGTAGCTTTTGCGTTTTGAAAATCGCACCCTTTCAAATTGTGATTTCGGTTTACAAACAATTAATCGTGCAGGCCTAGTTTGGCACCAACAAATCATTCTACAATTAAGGTTACAGAGATCATATTTTTCTTCATTTTGATGTTTAGTGTGGACACACGCTTATGAACTGCTGCCACACGATTGGCTGATTGGATAACTGCATAAATGTGTTTCTAATAAAGTGGCTGGGACGTTATTTATTTGGAACAATACATCAACAGGCAAGAGTCGGTACACGGATATATATAGAGAGGGAGAGAGAGAGAGAGAGAGAGAGAGCAAAGAAAAAAAAACCCACAAGACAGAGAGTAAACCGGGAAACCCAAAAATATATATAGCTGCAAGCAGCGATGGCGGGCCCTCGCACTACTGTGGTACCGCTTCATGTTGGTTCTCAGAAAACAATGTACGGTTGACACGTGCATTTAAGTGCTCGGGTCCAATCTAAACCGTGCAATGTTTGCTGTAGATATAAGTCAAAGTCAGCTTTATTGTCAAAAAATATAAGACACTTCCACAGGGCTTTAGATCAACACTTGAAAGAGGTGACACCGGTG
>JBOFNI010000089.1:0-2641 GCA_051658845.1 Brevinema sp.
AGATGGATAGGAGTTGTCCGATAGAGAAAGGGGAATTAGGGAAGTATTTGGAAGGAAGAGTAAGGTTAGCGGAATATTTGAGTTCTTGAGAGTTGCGAGAGATGAGGAAAGAGAAATTTTTGTGGATATGAGTGTTATGGATGGTTAAGAAATAACGAATATGCATGGGGGTTCTCCGAGGGCAAGGATGCCTGAAGTCCAGCGATACGATGTTTTGTTTGATAATAAAAACCTAGTCGCTAGCACTCCTGTTTTTTTTTAATCCAGCGAATCCAAGAATAGCGAGAGTATATTATTTTCTAGTTTAATCGTACTATGTTTGTGCTGGGAATATTTTTATGATAGATAATATGGAGAAGAACAGAGGAAGATTTGATATTATGAGCGATTGTTGTTATAATGAATAAAATGCTTATACAGTGGATTCTTCTTTAGAGATAGGAGAGTATTCTTCAAAAATTAGGGTAACATGAATAGTATCGGTAGAGCTATCTTCTTCAGATCGAAGACTTTGGAAGGTAATAGTATTAATTTTTCTATTGTTGAGATGGGGGTTGTAAACGTTATATTTGATTGGTTCGGTAGTTTCTTCCTTTTTGAATAGGGCTTCCAATTGCGCAAGAATTTCATAAACATCTGATATTTCTTGTGTATCTTGGAGGATTAGCTCAATTGAGATAGTTTTATCTTGATAGGGTTCTGTAACAGATAAATCGGTATTTCCGAGAACGGAAATTTTTTGCAGAATACCGGGAAGTTCGTATTGGATATTAGATTTCACGTCTTGAAGGGTTATTTTCCCTTTAGTATCGTCGTTGTTAATAATCATCATAGTTCCTTAATAGAGATTTGGTTTAATATCATTAAAAAATGATCGTAATGGTCAATTTAGATAAAGAGATGTGTTGATCTAAGCAAGTTATGTATTAATATTTTTATTAATAAAAATAAAGATTAAAAAATAATCAAAAGACGGTTGATTTTACCTTAAAGCAATGTTATAATAAGATTAGCCTCATATATTTATAAAGGAGAGAAAATGTTTCATAAATTATTTAAAAGATGGAAAACTGTAAGAGATGAGTACAAAGAAGAGATGCTTATCGAACAGGAAATTGGTTTGGAACAAATCGAACAAGAATGCCAAAAAATGGAAGAAGATCTCACAGAAGAATTATTAAAAGATATGAGAAGATATCGATAATAAAAATATAAGAACCTATACTCGCTATAGGTTCTTATATTTTGTTAAATAAAAGACTATTCTCCGAATAAATCACTAAGGGCACGACAGACTGCAGAATAAACAATATCTTCTAAATCTGCCATCACTAATCGGGCACTTTCATGATCTTCGGCGATATCTTTTTGAGTATGATCAAGATCTTTTCCTAAAAAAAATCGGATACGAGATCGAATAACGGCAAGTGGGGAAGAGCGAATGTCCGTTAGATCTCGGTTGCCGTAAAATTTACGTCAGCTCCCATATCTTTAAGAAGTTCTTCTAAAAAATTACCGAGAGCTAGTGGTTTTTCATCAAGATATTGTGAAAACACCTCGGCATTTGCACCGACAAAAAGTTTTCTTAAAAATTTTTCGGAATGGAGGGTAATGGATCCTTTATTTTTAAGTGTTTCGTCTTGATAAAACATGATTTCTGTTTTTGTCGGCTTACGAAAATAAAACTCGTTTCCTTCTGTTTCAATTAATACAATTTTATGTCCTTGTGATTTTACGTTTTGGACTTCAGGGGGTAGGGTATTTTTCATCATATATCTCCTAAGCTTCTTATATTTTTATGATTGTATTAAGAAGTTTATATGTTTTTATTAATAGATAGAGAGCCTCGTTTATGAATACAGAGGCTCTCTATTTTATAGAGTATTAGAGTAATTTTCCACGAGCGGTCTTTCCGTTTCGTTTAATATCACCTAAAATAATAAAATCCAAGGCGACTTTCAGTTCTTTATCTCCTTGAGATGCGGTTTCCGCGATTTTTGTAAAGCGTATTCCTTGAAGAGTTGTTGTTGTCATGGGAACACTCCCCTCTACGGCATTATGGTATAAGACGTTAATTAAGGTATGACGAGGATCGAGATTCAAAATCCCTTTAGGAGCAATGAGTGCTAGCGGTTCAAATTCGTTTTTAAGCATTTCTAATTTTCCACTGGCTTTCCAGTTTCCTTTGCCGTAACCTATGGGAACTCTCCCTTTTCCATAAATTGCTTCCGCTTCCAATTCTTCATCCCAAGAAATCGTTTTTGCAGAAAAGATCATGGGGCTAATTGGTAGTAAAGAGATTGTAATATCTCCCCAATCAAACATTTTTCCGTTAATCATTACTGACATTATTTATTCTCCCGAGGGCAAGGATGCCCGAATCCAGCGAAGCCATGGAAGCTGGATGTTTTTGATAGATATGGCTTATGCCTGATCTATAATCGTTCTTATTTGTTTGATAATAATCATTCATACGAGCCTTACTCTATTCACTCTTGTTATATCTAAACATGAAATTGAGAAGGATTTTTCTAATAATAGGAATTCCGAATAAAGAAATATCCAAGCGTACTCCATTATTAACAATATCCTGTCCTTCAGGCATCACAATTTCAAAATCGTCTAATTCTTTTGGATTGGA
>JBOFNI010000090.1:0-6893 GCA_051658845.1 Brevinema sp.
AATATTATTACAGAAATCGATAAAGCTGGTCGTACCAATATGAAACCTCAGATTATTGGGGTATTGGACAAATTATTAGCAATGCAGAATGATCCAACACTTAATTGGGAGGGTTTGTTTTATTGGCCTTATCATATGAATCCAAGTACTGGCGAATTATACTTAAAAGATGAAGAAGAACCAGCTTCTGTTGTTGATAATGGGAATCTCGCCTTTTCATTGGTGGCGGTAGCAGGAGCATATTTAGATTCAACAGATGAAAGCGGTCAAGCAATCTTTGCTAAGGTTGAACAAATCTTAGAGAACCAAAAAGCTGCTTGGTATCAATTATACGATCCTAGTCGCAAAATGCTCCGAGCCGGCTGGACATTAAAAACTAAGGATTTTCTAGGATATCATATTGATCGAAAAGCAAACGAGAGTAGAACAGGCACCATATGGGCAATCTTAACAACACAAGATTTTTCAGGGGGAACTGTTGCTGACGATGCTTTCATTAATATGGAAGCTCCGGCTAAAAGAATGGAAAGCGGTAAAAATCCTATTTTAACATGGGATGGAGCAATTTTCCAAGGTCTATTGCCCATGGTATGGATTGATGAGTCAGCAATAGCACCTGCTGCTGTTAAGCAAGCTTTTGCCGATATGGTCGAATGTCAATTTATTTATGCAAAAAAGTATAGAATCCCAGCATTACTATCTGCAGCGTCTGCAACAGATGGTGGATATGAGCCAAAAGGAGTCAAGCATTTAGCCGAACCTCCTGCACGAGGCTGGCCAAATCCTTTTCATGACGTATATTCTGGCACACCACATGCTACAGCTTTAGCCTATATGATTGATCCAAAACAATCTTTAGCAATGTTAAGTACATTAGACAAACGATCTGCAGCAAAAGGACCCTATGGTTTTTATGATGCTGTAGATAATGTAGGTCGTGTAGGACAACAATATTTATCCCTTGACCATGGGATGTTTGTTGCAGCATTTTTAGCTCCAAATTTACGTCAAGATACACAAAAATATCTTGAACATAAAGGATATTGGAGTAAATTAACGAGCTTATATATGGGTTTTAAATTAGTAGAAGTTAGATAATAGTAATTTTATTTCAAATAATTAATTGATAGAGATAGATATACACAACAATTATGTCTATACATAGTTGTTATGTATACTTTCAAAGGAGTAGAACATTATGCATATTAGATTTATTACTTTAATCATTATTACTCTATCCAGTTGTTCTGTATTAGGAATTAATGATCCTTATGAATTACCAAATTTTTCCGTATCTCCGTATTTGTACCCTGTGGGATTAGAAAAAATGTTACAAGATCATATTAATTTCTTTGGAGAAGGTTTGGGTGTCGATCCCAAATCTAAAATGCCTTATGACTGGGTAGATGCTAAAAATAGTGTCTTAGGACCACGTTACTATGTTAATACAACAGAAATAGGTTTGTATTTAAATATTATTACAGAAATCGATAAAGCCGGTCGTACCAATATGAAGCCTCAGATCATTGGAGTATTGGATAAATTATTAGCAATACAGAATGACCCAGCACTTAATTGGAAAGGTTTGTTTTATTGGCCTTATCATATGAGACAAAATACCGGTGAATTATACTTAGAAAATGGAAAAGAACCAGCTTCTGTAGTTGATAATGGGAATCTGGCTTTCTCATTAGTAGCAGTAGCAGGAGCATATTTAGATTCAACAGATGAGAGCGGTCAAGCAATCTTTGCTAAGGTTGAACAAATCTTAGAGAACCAAAAAGCTGCTTGGTATGAATTATATGATCCGGCTAAACAATTACTTCGTGCCGGTTGGTCATTAGAACACAAGGATTTTTTAAAATATCATATTGATCGAAAAGCAAACGAGAGTAGAACAGGCACCATATGGGCAATCTTAACAACACAAGATTTTTCAGGGGGAACTGTTGATGATGCTGCTTTTATTAATATGGAAGCTCCGGCTAAAAGAATGGAAAGCGGTAAAAATCCTATTTTAACATGGGATGGAGCAATTTTCCAAGGTCTATTGCCTATGGTATGGATTAATGAGTCAGCAATAGCACCCGCTACTGTTAAGCAAGCTTTTGCTGATATGGTCGAATGTCAATTTATTTATGCAAAAGAGAAAAACATTCCGGCATTACTATCTGCAGCCTCTACAACAGACTTTGCAACTCAACAAAGCGATGAAGGAACATATGAATATGAGCCAAAAGGAGTTAAGCATTTGGCTGAAAATACCTTTCGTTACGATATTTTGTCCGGTACACCACACGCTACGGCGTTAGCCTATATGATTGATCCAAAACAATCCTTAGCAATGTTAAGTGCATTAGACAAACGCTCTGCAGCAAAAGGACCCTATGGTTTTTATGATGCCATAGATAACGAAGGTCATGTAGGACAACAATATTTATCCCTTGATCATGGAATGTTTGTTGCGGCATTTTTAGCTCCAAATTTACGTCAAGATACACAAAAATATCTTGAACATAAAGGATATTGGAGTAAATTAATGAGCTTATATAGTCGTTTTGAATTAATACAAAAGGATGAATAAGCAACATATAATTAGTAATGTGATTTCAAATAATTAATTTGTATGGATATATGGAAATGGAAATTAACTCAGGGTATCTAATTTAAAATACCCTGAGGAAGGAGTATTTTATGAAAAAATATTTTTTTGGTGCTTTTTTATTTTATCTTGCAGCGTGTTCCGTTGCAGATAATAATTCAGGTCCCAAGGGATTTAACGGAGTCATTGCCACTGCACATTTGCAGATGAACAATAAGATTTATGTTGTAGGTGGTTGGAACGGTACTTCGTTTGTGGATGATGTCTACTCTTTTGATATTGGGGGGACCACTCCAACATTCGAAGGAAAAGTCGGCTGGGGAACGGTAGAGCCTGGATCTGCTACTGGTGTCGTATTTAAAGAAAAGATGTATGTTTTTGCTAATAGAACATCTATTTTCGCATCAACAGATGGGAAATCATGGGATGCTGTCGGAACAAATCCTTTTGGCGAACATTATTCTGCTGTAGCAGTCGCAACAGATGAAGCAATTTACGTTGTAGGTGGTAGTGAAAAAGTTTGGAAATCAACAGACGGTGTAACTTATGAACAGATCGCCACAGAAGATCAATTGAATAGACAGTTTGTCGCTGCTGTCGCCGACTCAGAAGGAAATCTGTATGTCATTGGAGGCGGTTCAAGAAACGATGTTTTTAGATCTAAGGATGGTGGACTTACTTGGTCGGCATTCGGAGAACCTCAATGGTTAGGTCGTGAAGGTCATGGTTCTTTTTTCTATAATGGGCATGTTTATATCGTTGGAGGAGAAAACAAAGGTCGCTACTTAGGCGATATGTGGAGAATGAATACAAGTACCGGAGTATGGGAAAATATGAATATTTCATCCTCAGGATTCAAAGCTACCAGTAAAGCAGGACACATACTTATAGACAATACCTTATACGTTATTAGTGGTTTAAATATGGACGGAGGAAAAGTCGCATTTGCAAAAGGGATGACATCAATTCCTTTAAGTGGATTAACAGTTGATCCGGATGGAGGAGAAATTAATTATACCTTTGATGCAACTGTTAAAAAGCTTCAGATGACTTCACCACTACGTAAAAAAGCAAAAGCAGTGGTATTCAAGGACAAAATTTGGCTGATTTCTGGTTATGAAACACCTAAAGATGTACAAAAATTTGATGGATCCTCTTGGACGAAAGCACCAGATCTTCCATGGGAGGGTTCTGTAGATACTGTCGGAGCGGTCGTATTTAAAACCAAATTATATGTATTTGCAAGTAGTACATCCATAGATAAATACTATTCTACCGACGGAACAACTTGGACCGAAGAAGGACAAGTGCCTTGGTATCATAAGACCACCAAAGCCGATAAAAATGGTTTACAAGTATTAGCTACAAGTGATACCATCTATATTGTTGGAGGATTAACTTCAGGTAAGCCGGGATCTTCTTATAAATCTACAGATGGAAAAATTTGGACTCCAATTACTCCTCCTGCCTCAATCAACAGAATCCAATGCGGTGCTACAGGTACAATAGAAAATCAAATGGTTATTATTGGTGGAAAATCTAATAATGAAGAACTTAATTCTGTTTCCTTTTCAACAGATGGTATTAATTGGACAACAGAAGTTTCATCATGGCATGCACGTATGGAACATTCAGGTACAGCAGCTGACAATAGGAAAATTTTTGTATTCGGTGGTGTTACACAATATTTTAATAGTGATAGAGAAGAGTGGAGAGGATTTAACGACCTTTATATAAGTGATGATAACGGGAAAAAATGGAAAGAATATATCTATAAGGGAGATCCAATGCCAAGTGAAATCAAAAATGCCGCTTTTGTTCATTATAAAGACAAAATTTACATCTTTGGTGGCGATGGTAGTGGAGCACAGTTAATACCAGATGCTTACGAAATAACTTATGAATAATTAATCAACAGCAACGATGTATATACATCGTTGCTGTATATACTTTCAAAGGAGTAGAAAATATGGATTACCACATTAAAACAGGTTCAACAAAAGCTATGGACAAAACATATAGAGAATGTATTGGTTCTTGTCATGCTTACTTGACATTACGGGAAGATTATCGAGAGCATGTACGGATGATCCAGCAAAAAATAGGATTCAAACAAATCCGATTTCATGGATTATTTCATGATCTTGTTGGTATCTATCATGGTCAAATTAAAGGAGAACATACTTTTAATTTTCAAAATATGTATAAGATTTTTGATTTCTTTTTATCAATAGGAATCAAACCATTTGTCGAATTAGGTCAAATGCCTAAAGAACTCGCAAGTGGAGATACTACGCTATTTAAATACGCCAGTTATGTATCTCCCCCAAAAGATTATGAAGTTTGGAAATTACTTGTTAAAGAGACGATACAAGCAATTGTTAATCGCTATGGAATAGAAGAAGCTCTTACTTGGAAATTTGAAGTTTGGAATGAGCCAGATTTAGAAAATTTTTGGGCCGGTACACAAGAAGAATATTTTAAATTATATAAATACGCTACAGAAGCAGTAAAAAGCGTACACTCTGATTTGTTAGTCGGAGGACCTGCCACATCAAAATGTATGTGGGTAAAAGATATGATAGATTATTGTGATTCTAATAAAGTTCCCTTAGATTTTATTACCACCCATCATTATAGTTGTGATATTTCTTTTGATGCGGGTTATGAAGACAAACCGATACATTTTAGAGGTCAATCTATTATGAAACAGGAAGTACAAAAAGTATATGATATTGTACAACACTCCTCAGCCAAACAGAAACCTATTCATTTTACAGAATGGAATGTATCTCCTATTCATGAAGATGTATACGCCAAAGATTCCGAATATACAGCAGTATTTGCGTTATCTACTCTTCGAGACGTATCCGAATATGTCAATAGTTATTCTTTTTGGACGATCACAGATATTTTTGAAGAAAGTGGACCAAGCCTTGATCCATTTACAGGCAAATATGGTTTTGTCAATATTCACGGAATCAAAAAACCAATTTTTCATGCCTATCACTTTTTAGCACAATTACATGATATAGAAATTACAGGTGCTGATAGAGATACCATTGTAACCAGTTCCTATAATTCTAATGTAAATATCTTAACATGGAATCTGCCGGAAGTGATCCAAGAACATATGTTCGGAGAGGATTATGAATTAGATGAACAAACGATACAAAAAGGAATAACTCTCTATGAATTAACCAATGGGAACTATCGTATTCTACGATATAGTGTAAATAAAGAAAATGCTAACGCTCTTACATCATGGAAAAAAATGGGATCTCCTCGATACCCTAGTCCAAAACAAATAGATGAATTACATCGTCTTTCTGAAGTAGTATGTCTTGAAGATAAAATTATCTCTATTAACAACAATATTCTTCAATTAAAGTTAGAGTTATCTGCCGCAGAAATGAATTTTATCTCTATCGAAAGAATACAGTAAATAATTCTTAATAATAGATTAGTTTCTATAGTACTATTTCTAAGGAATTTATGATGAATTATAAAAAGAAAAAACTACATTCTTATCAAGAAGCTTATTTATTTGTTGCTCCTGCTATAACTGCAATACTTATATTTTCCATTTATCCGATGTTTTTATCAATCTATTTGGCTTTTACAAAATATGATGGTTTTGATGTGCCTATGTTTATTGGTATCACAAACTTTATAAAATTAATTTTTGTAGATCCATTTTTTTGGAAATCAATAGCAAATACATGGGAAATATGGTGTAAAGCATTTTTGTTCCAATTGTCTTTTGCATTATTTCTGTCTTATATCTATGTCTTCGTCAACATAAAAGGGGTTTCTTTCTTTCGGGCTGTCTTCTACTTGCCTAATCTAATTGCAACAGCAATTATTGTACAAATATTTAATATATTGGTTCTTAATTATCCGTATAGTGTATTAAATATTACACTGCAAGAATTTAATTTTATCGTTGAACCTATTAATTTTATTCGTGACGGAGTATTTATGAGGAATCTCATAGCCTTTATCGTGTGGTTTATGTGGTTTGGATACCTAGCAATCATCTTAAATGCTGGCATGAGTTCTATTTCTCAAGATTATAAAGATGCTTCATTAATCGATGGCGCGGATGATACCCATTTTTTCTTTTATATTGTACTTCCTTTAATTCGACCCACATTATTTTATATTCTTTTAACCTCATTAGTAGGAGGAATGCAACTTTTTGATATTCCTTATATCTTTAAGACAGGAAATCAAGAAACATTAACAGTGATGCAATACTTATTTCAACATGCTTTCCAAAATAATAATA
>JBOFNI010000091.1:0-2350 GCA_051658845.1 Brevinema sp.
TTTGCCCTTGTAACTTCACGGATGCATATGGCGTGGATGCGTGCCGTCGGAGGACGACTAAAAGGAGATTATCGTTATTCAAAAGATATTGTCTACAACAATTTCCCTTTTCCTGATCTTAGCGATGAGCAAAAAAACCGACTGTCTCAACTCGCTGAAGATATTTTACAGGCAAGGGCTCAATATCCTGATAGTAGTCTTGCCGATCTCTACAATCCCACCACCATGCCACCCAATCTCCGTAACGCACACACCACGCTAGATAAATACGTAGATAAACTCTACCGAAAGACAGATTTTCCGTCCGACGCTGAGAGAGTAGCAATGCTCCTACTCAAATACCAAGAACTCAGCGAATCCGATCACCTCATCAAAACCACCGTCAAGAAAGTGCGGGGAAAGAGGAGGTAAGGAGGAATGGTAGATATATTAAATTTGATTGTAGCACCATTTATATGGATTTATAGAAATATAAATAAAAGACGAAAATTGAAAATATATAAACAATATATCATCGAACTGTTAGATTTTATACAAATACCAGACTGTTATTATGATTTTTATTTTGGAGTAGAAATGAGTTTTTTGGGTCAAAATAAAGCGATAATACACTGTTCAGATGATGAGGAAGTTATTATACATCAGGCAATATACAGATTAGCTAAAAAATATCAACTTACTATAGAAGAAAAGAGGAATATTTTAACTATTCTTCAAAGTACCACGCCTGGTATTATTTATCAAGGATATAATAACTTTGAAAAAAATTTACCTTTTTTCTTTTGTGTATCAGATAAAGATGGAAAAATAATTCATAAAGAAATTAGCCCAAGATATATTTATAAGCTTGTATCTAGAGAACAAATTCAACAGTTTTTAGAAAATCTACCCTGTAAAAAATTTGATAATATTATAAAACAATATTTATAAAAGGAGAAGTAATGAATATATTAAATAATCAACCCTTGGAATGTCCAACTTGTAAAATTAATATTATCAATGGATTAAATGAGTTAGTTGAAAAGGGTATCCTTGAATGTCCATACTGTAAAGTAAAAATAACTAATTCAAACAATAAAGACATTAAACATGCAATATCTAAAATTAATAACGAATTAAATAAATTAAAAAAATATATAAAATACCATAACTAATTTAACTTGATTTGATCGATCGTTCTAGGAGATGGATTGGTATTTTTATAAATATATTTTCATAGAAGAGCAACAAAATTTCAAGGTGCTACACTTTTGTTAATCCTTTAGTATTAACAAATAATAAAAATAAAAAAATTTATTTGACGATTCGATCTTTTTTAATTATCTTTAATATAAGGTAATCAACATAAAATTTCACATTATACCACTTCTTTCAAAAACAATTCTAAGCTTTTATTCGGATAACACCCTTTGATTCCAGAATTTTTCTACTCTATTTATATCCTCTTTATAATATTCTTTCTCTATACTCTCTTATCCTTTCTTTTTCTAAACCATGATTCCACTCATCCGTATCTGTTTTGTATTTCCTTAATTTCGATGAAGAATCAAGGAGTTGACATAACAAACCCCATAATATATATTATACTATGGGGTTTGTTATACTCGCTATTCTCTAACCCTGCTTCGCTGGATAAGACAATAGAGTCGCTTATGCTCCCTATTCCTAACCCTGATTCGCTGGATAAGACAATAGAGTCGCTTATGCTCCCTATTCCTAACCCTGATTCGCTGGATAAGACAATAGAGTCGCTTATGCTCCCTATTCCCAACCCTGCTTCCGGGCTGGGTAAGACAATAGAGTCGCTTATGCTCCCTATTCCCAACCCTGCTTCCGCTGGATAAGACAATAGTCTCGCTTATGCTCCCTATTCCCAACCCTGCTTCCGGGCTGGGTAAGACAATAGAGTCGCTTATGCTCCCTATTCTCTAAAGAGGTATATAATGAAATATTTATTAATATTGTTATTAATTATTAGTGGCTGTGCTGAGAAGAAAGCTCAAGCAGTAGAAGAGCCTATCCTAGAGCCTGTTAAAGTAGATCCTATAACTAATATTGTTGAGACGATAGAAGTATCTTATGATAAGGGACTTGATCTTATCCTTGTGGATACTGGTGGAGGTAACAATATAAGCAGTCATTTTTTGTCTAGAAAGGATAAAAATTATCGTGAATATCAAGCAATTTACTGGGATCAAAAAAATCATATTAATTATCATGCTGCAATAGAGCTATATACCAATCATCTTCTATATACATTAGATAGTAATTTACAGTATGAGCCTGTAATTATTAAAGAATACCAAGAATTTGTTTTCACAGATACTCCTCTACTATATATAGGTAGTAT
>JBOFNI010000092.1:0-1417 GCA_051658845.1 Brevinema sp.
CTTTTGTTAATAATAATTCGATTAACTTTCACAATGGCCTCATGGTATCAGATTTTTGATTATTTAAAATAATTCCTATCTTAATATATCGTCTTTTTTTGTTGATTATTAATAATTAAAGCACTTTGTTATAAAATCAACAGGGATCAAATTAAAGTGTTGCATTAATAATAAAAAAATATTATACTATTAAATATTATAATGTGTTCATAGAAGTTATGCAACCATAATTAACAATAAAATAAGACTGTTATAGTCAAAAGGAGTCCTTAATGGTATTTAACAAAGAACAATTCAAACACGATTTATTACTCAACGTTAAAGAGCAATCCGGTAAAGTCGAAAAAGAAGCCCTAACGCAGGATTTTTACATTGCTTTGAGTAAAACAATAATGGGTTACGTTTCCGAATATTGGACGGAAACAAAAGAAAATATTCTATCCAATCAAGAAAAACAAGCTTTTTATTTTTCTGCAGAGTTTCTTATGGGGCGTTCTTTAGGGAACAATCTTATCAACTTTGGATTATTTAACGATGTATTATCGGTGATCGAAGACTTGGGATTGGATATTAACCTTTTAGAAGATCAAGAACGTGATCCTGGACTGGGTAATGGTGGTTTGGGGCGATTAGCTGCCTGTTTTTTGGATTCCTTGGCTACCTTAGGATATCCTGGGTACGGATATGGACTGCGTTACAAATATGGAATGTTTGAACAAAAAATCGAGAATGGATTTCAAGTGGAACAACCCGATAATTGGCTGGAAAAAGGGGATATGTGGGAAGTAAGACGGGAAACCCAGTTGGTTTATGTAAAATTTGGTGGTTATGTGGACAATGTCGTGGAAAGTAGTGGTCGGATCGGATACCGTCGTAATGATGCGGAAACGGTGATTGCGATTCCTTATGATATGCCGATTATTGGTTACGGTAATAATCATGTGAATACCCTTCGTTTATGGCAAGCACAAGCTCCAGAACCTTTTGATCTGAATGCTTTTAATAACGGTGATTATGAAGCAGCCGTCCATAATCAAAACGCTGCAGAAAATATTTCTCGTGTTCTTTACCCTAACGACAACTCTTATCGAGGGAAAGAGCTTCGTTTAAGACAGCAATATTTCTTTACCTCTGCGTCGTTGCAAGATATTATTCATCATTTTTTACATGCTTATGGGAACGATCAATGGGATCTTTTCCCACAGAAGATTGCGATTCAGCTTAACGATACTCACCCTGTCGTCGCAATTCCCGAATTAATAAGATTGTTAATGGATTGGCAGATGTTGGAATGGGATCAGGCGTGGAGTATTGTTACTCAAGTGTTTGCTTATACCAACCATACTGTCCTTGCAGAAGCCTTAGAATCTTGGGATATTACGATGTTTAGAGGGGTTATTCCTCGGATTTACCAAAT
>JBOFNI010000093.1:0-61653 GCA_051658845.1 Brevinema sp.
CCTTATGTTGTAGATCGAAAATTTCAATCATTAAGTGGAATAAGCATTCCATTATTGGTTGTTACTCAGTTTCAAAATAATAATATTCAAATTTATGTAGCTGTTGAACAGGAAAAAATTATTGCCTTTGTATCTTTTATTGTAGAAAAAGAATTTTCTTATTATACGGCATATCGTTGTGCAGCTATTCTTTTTTTAGCGGTTGATCCTAGTTATCAAAATCAAGGTGTTGGTTCTCGGATGTTAGAATATGTTTTCAAAGAATGCCGTAAGCAGAGAGTTTCTATTATTAGAGTAGGTACAGACGATAATAATCCTGCTTTATCATTATATCAAAAAAAAGATTTTCGTACGGTTCTTACATGGAATATTTATCGTATTTATAGGGATGAGATTCTTTTTTTGTATGATAATATTCCTCTACAAACAGAGCATCTGAACTTTGATCATTATCCGATTGAGTCATTACTAAAGCGTCCAATTCCTTGGTTTTATGAACCTCTCTTGTCTGTAGAAGGGGTACACCGTTTTTTGATTAAAAAAGTGAGAGAGCAATTATATCAAGACAATGTTACATGGATAACTTCTCTAGAAACAAGATTATCGCTCCTAATAAAACGAGATCATTTTAGAGAGCAATACTACGGTATTAAAGGAAGTTTATGGATGCTCAATGATCTTTTTGGATCTGATGAAATTATCGTATCTGAATTTCTAAAAACAGTCATCGCTTACCTTCCGGATATGGTAATGGCAGAGTATTGGGTATGTAGCCAAGATCAAAAAATGCAAACTATTTTACTAAATGTGGGGATGAAAGCAGTATATCAGGGTATTTCTTTAGTAAAAGAATTATAATTTTTGGATTCCCACAAAAGAAAGCATTCGTTCTGGATCTTTTCTACGATGGGAAAAAAAGAGTGGGTTTCCTTGTGCGTCTTTGGAACATAAGGTACAATAAGGACTTTTTCTAATATGTTCTAAAGAAATATTAAATGATTGAAGATCTTTAATAAGGATTTCTTCCATAGGAAGGTATTGTGTCGTTGGAGATATTTGGAATTCTGCTAAAATTTCAGCACCGACTTCATAGCAATTAGAACAGATATGAGGTCCGATTTGTATGAGTAGAGTTCTAGGATCGATTCTAAAATCATCGATCATTTTTTTTATCGTATTAAGGGTGATTTTTTGTTTTAATCCTCGTCGTCCACTATGAACAATCCCAATACTGTGCGTTTTAGGATCATAGATAAATACAGGTATACAGTCAGCAGTTGTTACTGCGATTAGTTGACTGACTTGATTTGTAATTAACGCATCAGAAACGCTAAAAAGATCATCGTGATTGAGATTCAATGTAATATCAGAGT
The DNA here is from genome assembly GCA_051658845.1 of Brevinema sp. Classification (GTDB taxonomy): domain Bacteria; phylum Spirochaetota; class Brevinematia; order Brevinematales; family Brevinemataceae; genus Brevinema_A. The sequence continues at coordinate 1,374 of JBOFNI010000093.1, forward strand.
GAGTGATCCGAGCCGTAGTAATTGTTTGCATACGGTATAAGTCTAAAAGATATTGATGAAAAGCTGGAATTTGTTGATTGCTAATAAGGGTATTAGAACAATTTCCATATATTTTTGTAGTAATTCCGCCAATAATCTCAGGGAAATCCTGAAAAAAATTAATTATCATAAGTAATCCGTTTCTTGCATATTCTTATCCTTTATTATAAATACTTTTTAAGAAAAAAGCTATATTTTGATGAAAAGTCAAAAATAAGAAAAGCAGAGTAATTGACAATTTATTAAAATTAAGTTATCATATAAGATAAACAGATTTAAATCATTTAGGAGGCATACACGATGAATTATAAATTTTCGTATTTTACGAATCGTATGCTGTTTTTTCTTTATTTAGGGCTAGCTTTTTTTGCAGGTGTCTTTTTTAATCATATCAAGCAAGATAGTCCAAGAGGTAATCTATTTGGTCAAGAATCTGTTGTAGACGATAATTATTTTCGTTATTATAATATGTTTCGTCAAGCCTATAAAATCCTTCAAGATGAGTATGTTGATGTGGATAAAGTAGATTCAAAAACCTTATTATCAGGAGCTATTAAAGGGATGCTTTCTTCAACAAAAGATCCTTATACCGATTTTCTTAGTCCGGAAATTGCAGAGGAATTTTCTGCAAATCTGAATGCGACTTTTTATGGGGTAGGGATTCGAATCGAAATGAGGCATAGTTGGCTTACTGTTGTTGCGCCTATTAAGGGGACACCGGCAGCTGAAGCCGGATTACAGGCAGGAGACCAAATCATTGAAATTGATGGGGAAAGCACCAAAGGATTGACATCCTTAGAAGCTGTCGGGAAAATTCGAGGTACTTTAGGAACAGAAGTGAAATTAACAATTCTTCGTAATGGAGTATTGCAACCTTTTACCGTTTCATTAAAAAGAGCAAAAATTGATATTGATACTGTTGAATCTGCTATTATTCCTTATCAGGGTAAAAAGCTTGCTTATTTAAAAATTATCGAATTTGGGATTCCTACAGAAAAAGAATTTGAACAACAATTAAAGAGATTGTTAGCACAAAATCCTGATAGTATTGTGCTGGATGTTCGTAATAATCCCGGAGGTTTACTGACTGGTGTTGCAAAAATTGCCGATATGATTTTAGATGAGGGATTACTGGTATATACACGAGGTCGTATTACTTCCGAAAATTTTGAATTTCGGGCAAACCCTCGTAATACTTTGATTAAAAATAATATTCCTATTACGATATTAGCAAATCAAGGTTCGGCATCTGCATCAGAAATTTTAGTTGGTGCTTTAAAAGATACGGCACGGGGTACGGTTGTTGGAATGAAAACTTTTGGTAAAGGATGCGTGCAAAAAACATACCCTCTTTCCGATGGCTCTTTATTAAAATATACAATAGCAAAATACTACACTCCTGCTGGAAACGCCATTGCAAATATCGGTATTAATCCGGATATTACTGTTGGAATGTGGTATGATGAGTTGACAGATGTACAAAAGACCAGTGTTATTCAAATTCAAATGACAAATTATATTATTGATTTATTACAGATACACAACAACAATCCCTCAGAAGAGGCGATTAATCAATTATATCAGCAGATTACTCAGGATGGATATAATATTCCTCGAGAAGTCTTAAATTTTATTATTATGCAACGAAAAGAGATTATTTCTGATAATATTTATAATTTAGATCTTGATATGCAGTTGGCTAAGGCTTTAGATATTGCTATTGAACCAAGAGATACGACGAAGTATCAGTATTTCTATGAACCAAAAACTATTGAAGAATTAAAAGAAATGGAAAAAAAAGCCTTAGAAATGGCTGAGCAAAAAGATAATCAACTATAGATAGGAGTTATTATGTCTTGGTTTAATTCTAAAAAAACTATCGAAAAAAAAGATCATCATATCCACAAATGTAAAGAGTGTCATAACTCTTATTCTCAAGATGAATTAATACGAAATCTTAAAGTATGTCCTAAGTGTGATGTACACGAAAGGATGTCTGGTAAAGAAAGGATAAATCTTATTTTAGATCCTAATTCTTTTAAAGAAACTTATACCGATTTGTCATCTAAAGATTTTTTAGATTTCTTTGATGGAGAAGTTTTTTATGAGAATAAGCTAAAAATGATTCGTCAACAAAAACATCTGATTGATGCGGTAGTAACGGGTTTTGGAACGATCAATAAGACCCATGTATATATTGCCTGTATGGATTTTGAATTTATGGGTGGAAGTATGGGATCGGTAGTTGGAGAAAAAATCACTAGAACAATAGAAAGTGCTACTAAAGAAAAAACACCGGTTATTATTGTTTCTGCTTCCGGAGGTGCAAGAATGCAAGAGGGGATTGTTTCTTTGATGCAAATGGCTAAAACTTCGGCTGCTTTAAAACGGCATAATGATACTGGATTACTATATATTTCAGTATTAACAAATCCTACGACAGGAGGTGTGTCGGCTTCTTTTGCTATGTTAGGGGATTTTATTGTTGCTGAACCTAAAGCGTTAATCGGTTTTGCTGGTCCTCGTGTTATTTCTCAAGTTATAAAACAAAAACTTCCGGAAGGATTCCAACGTTCGGAATTTATTCAAGATCATGGATTTGTCGATATTATCAGCCATCGTCATAATCTCAAAACCACACTTTCAAAATTGATCTACTACACGAGTTAGTAATGAGTATTATTCAAGGAAATGAAAGTATTCAAATTCTTTCAGGATTGGTAGCTCAAAATTTATTTAAATCTTATGGAAAACGTTTAGTCGTACGTGGGATTTCTGTTCATGTGCAGGCTGGCGAGGTCGTGGGGCTGTTAGGACCTAATGGAGCAGGAAAAACAACAACATTTAGTATGTTGGTTGGGTTATTAAGACCTAACGATGGAGAAGTGCTTCTTGACGGTGATAATATTACCCACCTTCGGATGTACCAACGTGCAAGACGGGGAATTGGTTATTTGCCTCAGGAATTATCAATTTTCCGTAAATTGAGTGTTGAAGATAATATTAGATCTGTCTTAGAAATCCGTGGTTTGGAGAAAGAAGAAATTAATCAATCTGTAGAAACGCTACTGACAGAATTAGGACTTCATAAAATCCGTAAACAATTAGGCTATACTCTTTCCGGAGGCGAAAAAAGGCGTACCGAGGTTGCTCGTATTTTAGCAATTCAACCTCGTTTTCTTTTGATGGATGAACCGTTTACAGGAATCGATCCTATTGCTATTGCAGATATTCAGCGATTGGTTTTGGAATTACGTAGTAAATGGGGGCTAGGGATTTTGATAACTGATCATAATGTGCGGGAAACTTTAAAAATAGTTGATCGTACCTATATTTGTTATGATGGGCAAATATTAGTAAGTGGGACGGCTCAAGATCTTGTAGAAAATGAAGAAGCCCGTCGAACATACCTAGGAAGTGATTTTTCTATTTAAAATGCTTGAGAAAAGAGAAGATATTTTATATTTACCATGCTTTAGTTTCATTTTCCCATAGGGAGGAAATATTTTGTCGAGGGGTAAGTATCACTGTTTTATTGCCGTTAATTAATATTTCGGGTGCTTTAGGACGCATGTTATAATTAGAAGCCATACTTGCTCCATAAGCACCTGTATTTTCAATAAGCACAAGAGAACCTTCTTCAATTGCAAGAGGATAATTTTCGGCGAAAAGATCAGTACTTTCACAAATAGGTCCAGCAATATGATAGGATTTTATATCATTGGTGGGAGTTAGTGGGATAATCTTATGGGAGGCTTGATAGAGTGCAGGACGGATCAGTTCGGTGAAGCCGGTATCTAAAAAAGCAAAAGAAATATCTAATCCTTCTTTGATATGAATGACCTGTGTTAAAAGTGCTCCAGTATCTCCAATAAGAGAACGTCCGGGTTCAATAATGGGAATTAATCCTAATGGAGAAAAAGCTTCATTATATTCTGTAAACAGTTGTTTATAATTTATTTCGGATTCATCATTATAGCGAATAGGGAATCCACCACCCAAATCGATATATTGTAAGCCAACGCCATTTTTCTTTAATAATAATATTAATGCTTCTAGTACGACAAGCATCTCTAAAAACGGTTGGATACCGGAAACCATAGAGCCAATATGACAAGAAAGACCGATAAAATCTATATTTTTGAGTTGGGAGACTGTTTTTACAATATCTAATATACAATCTTTTGGAATCCCAAATTTTGCACTCTTGATTCCTGTAGAGATATATTTATGAGTTTTAGGATCTATATAAGGATTCACTCGTAAAGCAATTCGAGCAGTTTTTCCTAAAGACTGTGCTACAAGAGACGCTTGCTCTACTTCCCAAAGTGATTCAGCATTAAGCATAAAGATATTACGCTCAATAGCCATTTTAATTTCATTAGGTTTTTTTGCACTTCCTGAGTATACGACATTATTAAGATGTCCTTGTACTTCCCAAACTTTAAGCATCTCCCCATGTGATACAATATCAAAACCCATTCCCAAAGAAGAAAAATAATTCAGAAAAGATAGGTGACTATTAGCTTTTACAGCATAACAGACCATTCCTTGAGGACATATTTCGTTAAATGTACTTTTTATTTTTTGAATATTATCATTGAGCTTTTGTAAAGAATAAATATAGAGTGGAGTTCCAAATTGGGTTGCCAAATCTTCTAACAAACAATCTTCACTAAACACTTGGTTTTCTTTAATTGTATACACAATATTCACCTTATCACTGTATAATTTTTGTTTACATAATATCCATTATCGATAATTGTAAATTATCAGGTAGGAAGTTGAAGATAGTAGAGTTGTTTGAAAATTCTATATGCCACGCTTGAATAGAGCGTTCAAGCACTCCGGCTTTGATGAGGATTTCTTTTGGAAATTTTGTGTTGAGATTGGGGAAGGTGGAATTAATATCTCGGATGAAAGATATTGGTAAGTTTTCCAGACGTCCACCATATTGTCCTTGATAGTAATCAAATTGTTGAGCCATGAAGAGTTCAAATTTTCGATCAAGGTTTTCTTTTTTAACGGGATTTTGTGAGTTGATCCATTCTCGGATCTTTTTAAGGTCGCTTAAATCGTAGCCTTCTTTGTAGGCGTTTTGTTTTATTTGATCGAAGGCTGTTGTTTGTGTTACCGTATCAAAATTGAAGTGTAATTCTTGTTCTTCGTATGATGCCGGATGTTCCTCACGAAACGGTAGATCAAGTGTTTGGTGTTTGGTTGGTTTTGTTTTAAGCATTGTCAGATAATTGATATATTCTATTTTACCTTGTTCGGAAAGGCTATCGATGTACTTTTGCTCTGCCGAAGTGAAGTATCTTTTTATGTTTGTGGATTTGAGAGGTGTTTTAGCCGAGTGTGTTCCTCGTGCTTGGTTTTTAAAAGGTTTTTCTAGCTCTTCCGTAAAAGCAAGCGGCTTCCCTACCCTGTCCACAAAGCCCAATGAATAAAGCTGACGTAATACTTGAGGATAATTCACTTTAGAAATATTAAAGTACAATCTGATATGTTCATAAGGAATTTTTTTAGAAAGGGATTTTTTGATAATTGTGCCTGTTATCGGACAGATAGAGTCCGTACTGTTTTCATAAAGCTTGCTATCTACTTCGTATAGATAAAGTAAGGTAGCGTAGAGAATCTTTTGAGTGGGATTGAGTGCTTTTAATTCGAGAATTTCTGTAGGTATTTTGATAAATAAAGACTGTGAACCGTTTTCCGTTCTAATATGACGAGCTTTATCGGTAATTTCTTTTTGCCATAAGGTGTTGTTATTCGATGTTTTGAAAGGTTTTAATTTTATAAATTGTTTTTTTTGTAGCTTTGCCATTGCAACGGCAACGGATTTTTCCGTTAAGCCTAAATGTTTTGCCATCCTTTTGTAAGAAACAATCGGATCTTTATAATAACTACTCTTTTTGGTTGCCGTTTGGGCATAACTATTATATTTCTCGAGGATGAGCGTTTCAACAGGAGTTAGTACATTAGTAAGATTAGAGCTTATAGGTGTATACATATGAACTCCATAACAATAAAAGGATCTTCTTTAAATTTGTGTTTAAAATATTATAAAACTATTTTTTTAAAAAGTCAAATCAATTTTTTTTATCTCCTACCCTATGATTAAATTAATCACAAATCACGATTAGTTTAATCACTACTACCGATTAAATTAATCAACACGCAAGGTCGATGTCTTGGAATTTAGCCCCTACCCTTGATTAAAAATGGGGGGCTAGTATATAATATAAATAATAGAGTAGTAGGATTTTGATTTTTTCTTTTATTTCTTTGAGCGACTATTCTTTAGAAAAAGATTGACAGGCGGATGATTATATACTATAATCTACTACTTAGTTTTCCCAAATTAAGTTTTCTTTATGGTTTTATACTATAAAGTAAAAAAGGGCTTTCATTGAAAGCCCTTTTTTTATTTAATATTCAGATCGTTTTTTACGATACTGATCCCGATTGCTGCCAATATTCTCATCATATCGGATTTTGAGAGATTATCTTCCGAAAAAATCCTCTGCGAATTTAATTCGTTGTAGATTTTAGGAAATTCATCCGCCAAACACATATCAATACTCAGCTGTTTCCCGTTATGAGTAAAGTTTATTCCTCTTACTCGTGGGATCAGATCAAAATTAATGGTATTTCTACTGTAATTGGTGCTTTTTTGTACTTTAAAGCCTGTTTGTTTGATCGTTTGTGGTTCTTCGTTTTGTTGTATATTTGGTGAAGCTTCATCGTCTATATTGTCTAAAAAACTTTTTCTTGGCATTAGTTTCTCCCTATGAGTTCTGCGACATTTTCAAATGTTTTATAAAATTCCGTTTTATTATCCGGATGTTTATCAATATCCTTATCAATATGTTTTCCGTTTTGATTTACTTTTTCTTGATTGGGAATTTCAAACAATCGTGATTCTTGATTGTTACAAAATTCTAAGAGCATTTCCCTACTCTCTTTATCGATAATTTGATTTTTCTTAAACATATTCAAGACGATGATCGGAGTTTGAGCTTTAAAACTCTCTTTACGTTTTAATTGATTGATGATGTAGTATAATTGAGCCAAGCCCATTTGAGAATATTCTGAAGGTGTTACAACGGGGATAATAATATCGGAGTGTAATAAAATATCTTTTTCAAAGCGAGACGAGTTCGGAGCGGTATCGATAATAATATAATCAAATTTTTTCCTCAGTTCGTGAAGAATATCCCCTACAATATCATCCTTATTAATAAGGATCGTAACGACATTGGACAATCTACTTCGTACTAATGTAGGAATCACGTATAGATTTTCTTCAAAGCCACTACTGAGGGGTACGGATAAAATATTGATTGAGCCGGAATCGTCCGGATCGTATTGATTAATCAGGTCGTAAAACTCCGTACACTTTTCGACTCGAGAATCGATAAAGTTAATCGTCGAGTTCCCTTGTTGATCTGCATCGATTAAGCAGACCTTAGAATGTGGATTTTGTTTTGCTAGGATTCTAGCAAGGTAGAATGCGGATGTTGTTTTACCCACCCCGCCTTTTTGGCAGGCTACCGAAATAATTTTCCCAAACATAATTTTCTCCTTTTATGGAATTATTATAATATATGTTTCGGAATATATAAGACAAACTTTAGCACAGCAAACAAATAATTAAATATTTTTAATTGTATCACAATATCAATCACAATTTGTGATATTGTGATGTATTTAACAATATAAACCTTGCACTTCGGAATGGAATCGTTCTATTTCATCGTGTAAATCAATCAACTGATGATAATCATGCACGGTAATTGTCGAGGTGAAATTATTAGGTATATGTATGGTTTGATTGGTGTTGATATTCTCTCTCGGTAAGGATAAGAACGAATTACTCGCAGATGTGGAGTCCATCTCCGTCAACAATATTCCCAGATCCGATTGAACATCATGGACAGCAGGATTTTTATTTAATGATACGGTATAAAATAAGCTCGTTTTAAGCCTTGCTAAGTTTTTTTTGATGATGATATTTTCTTCTGCATAAGGATAAATCTTTAATTCTCCTAAGATCACCCCTTCTTTACTGGGTGTTCGGTATTCATTTTTAATTTTCATAGATTTTTTCCTTAAACAAAAAGAGTAATACGTAATTACTAAGCTTTTTTAAGACTAAAAACGGAATCTGTTTCTTTTTTAGTAATTCAAAAAGGGATTGATGATTTTTTGAGAGATTTCCCAGTTCGTTGATTAGAATGAGTACGCAATTTTCTAAATAGATTCTTTGTAGGAGCGTTTGGTGGTCTTGAAGTAATAAGATCGTTTGGTAGAGGTCTTGAATGAGTTTATAGTGGACAGGTTCGATAATCCACGTAATATGTTGTATAGCAAGGATTTTGTTATTTTTCGCTTGAGCTTTCGGAGGGTATAAACAAAATAAATGTTGGATGAAAGCGAGCGTTATCTTAATATGGGTAGGAGTTAAAAAATCACTCCAGTCCGGATGGTAGGAATTTATATCTAAGGAGATAATTTTTTTCTTGAACATCGTTATTTCCTTTTTAATAGAGCGGTAAGAGTTGTGATGCTTTGTTTTTCTACAATGGGGATAAAATCATTAATATATTTTGTGAGGTGATCCAGTCCGTATTTATTATTGTTATTTTGATAATCGGCTGTTTGGTATTGTGCAACGACAGGGATGAGCTTATTGGCTTTTTTATCTCGTTTGAAGATGACTTTATTAATTCTTGTAAATTTTTTCGCTTGTTTGTTTTTCCATGTCTGAAGATCGATCGTAACGAAAGATTCATCACGATGAGGTTCGTAATTTGTCGGAAGTTTTTTTACTCGTTTTCGGATGCCCAGATATTGCGGTATCACCGTCTCGGCAAATTTAGAAGGAATACGTAGGTTATCTCCGGACTTTCCGATTAGCGTTTCGGGATTAAAGAGCTTATTGATATAAGAGCCTTCCATTTTGGTGGTATCGGTTCTGATGACCGATAAGAATTGTCCTGATACGGGGGTATCTATTTTTGTTGTCCCTACTCCCTTAAAGCCTAAAAAAACACGAGCTTGTTTTTCTGTATATTTTACATCGGCAAAATAACGTGTTGAATATTTATCGGATTTTTCTACGCTTGTTCTTCCTTCTCCGGTAATAAGCCGTTTCCCTTCCAATACCTTATCTTGTATTTTGTGTTTCGTGGCATTTGCCGTATTTTGTAAGATTATATGTAATTGACCGTGGGGAGCAAAAAACTTATCGATTTTTTCTTTAGCCTTAATTAGTTCTCTTGCGTCTATTTCTATCAATAATTCTATCTTATTCATATTTTATTATACTATAAAATACAAAAAAAGCAATGCTCTTGCTAGCCCTATTCGTCAATAATATCCAGTATTTTTTTACTGAGTTCGGCTTGATATAGATAAGGTTCTAAGTCCTCTAAGGCTTTTTTATTTTCTCGGACAGTGTATAAGGTTTCTTGGGATAATTCCACTCTGTTTATTTGTTTTATCTGTGTTTCTGCCGATTCGATTGTTCGTGTACATAATTCTTTGATTTTTACCAGTTTTCTATCCTCTGACATTGTAGGGAGGGGAATTGTCTTATTGAGGTAATCCCTATATAAATTAATTATATCCAATTTCCGGTAACCTTTAGCGTTGGATAAGAGGGTTTTAAATTTTTCGTGGGTGCTTTCGGTAATATTAATCGTTGTTTGTGTGGTAGCGATTCCTTCTTTTTTTGCTATTTTCGGAAGATTCCGAATATCAATCGTATCGCATATATCGAGTAATATCCCTTCAAGACTGGTACTGTATTGCTTTGCCAAATCCAATAATATTTTTTTCTCATCAAGGCTAAAAGAAATCATCCGTTTATTTTCGATTGCTTGTTCTTCCATATTGAGATTGAGTTTTTTATAATAATAATAGAAAAATACAAAAAAGAAGGCTCTTTTCGCCGTTGCTGTCGTGCTTTTTAGATATTCCGTAATAAGACTTTCCGTTGTGGTGTGGATATAAAAGCGACAAAATGCCGATGTGTCTTGAGTGAGCTGATAAAAATTTTGTTCCTTGACTTCAGCCAGTAATTCATTAAAATTTTTAGGGGACATTTCCTGCATAAAATTAATAAGAATCGAATCATCCGACTTATTAGCATAGCTTAGTTGTTGGATTTCCGTAACATTTTTTTTAACGCAGTTGATTAGTTTGATTCCTTCCGGTGTTAAATCCGCAAGATGATATTTTTGTAAAGACATTGCTAATCCTTTGTAATTTCTGACTTTCTCTTACTCGTTTGTCATTATTTTGTTGAACAAGTACCTTGATAATATGTTTCCGGTATCCGATTTTTACCGATATAATGAGCTACTTCATCCTCTACCCCATGATCGATTAACAGTTTGGCAACCGTACAATGCTCATTAATAGAGGCGAGAGATGCTGTATTCCATCCTCTGGAACTCACCGTCAAGTCGACTCCGCTATTGAGTAGTAATATTGCAATATCATATCTTCCCAACCTTGCCGCAGAAAGTAAAGCTTCACTGCGATTATCTTTATTCGCTCCGTGATCGATTAATAATTTTACGATAGGGTAATCATCTTGTCTTGTTGCAAGGCTTAGATAAGCGTATCTATTAACATCCGCTCCATGATCGATCAGTAGTTTTACTAAGGAATAATTTTTTTGTCTGATTGCCAGTTTTAAAGGTGTTTCGTCAATGGTGGTTTTTGCTTCTACATTAGCACCGTAGTCGATTAACACCTTCGCCATTTCATCGTTACCGTGTCTGATTGCGTGCATCAGAGGAGTGTATTGATAATATTCTCCTCTCATATCGTATAGATCGACGTCAATATTGTAATATAAGGTTTTTATTACTTGTTCGGTATTATTTTCTTTTGCATATTGTAAGAGATCATATCCGGCAGTAGGATCTTCTAACGCAAGGGAATATAAAGGCGTAGTCAGTGCTAATAAAAAAAGAAATAACGATTTTTTCATGATGTTTCTCTCGTGTTCTGTATTTGATTGCATTCATGGTAAGGTACTTCCAACTTCGGTATTTGTGCCTGACAATCTGGACAAGTGAAATAGCTTGTATTTTTTGTGCTTTGTCGTTGTAAGGCTACTTCTCGTTTGCGTTGTGCGATCTCTTCATAACTCATATTTTTACTTTCGTCGACGAACAATTTCCCTACTCCGACAAATAAGAGCCATAGACCACCCAAGATAAAAAATCCGATAATCCCTGTATAATAGATAACTCCCAAAACAATTATTAATTGCATCATAATGATAATAATCTTTGTCATAATGCTCCCTCCATGAATTAACTTTAGTCATAACTGGGTATATACCCTACTTTTTTAGCCCAGTTTAATTGATGCTCGATTGCTTTTTTGAATTGATATGTTTCTCTAGCTTTTGATTCTTTAATGGCGATGAGCTTATTTCGTGGTTCGTTGAGCAGAAGTAAATTTTCTCGCCAATGTTGAATCTTTTGTTGATCTTCAGCCGGCTTGTTTGATTGATATTGTTCGATGATAATCCCGCTATTTTCATTGATACCGGTAACCGTATGACGCACACCGTCGACAATCACAGAAGCGGCATTTGCTTTTTTATTGATGATTGTTTCTTTACGTTCTTCCACTGTTTCTCCTTTCATAAAGATTAAATCGACGGTTACTACCGGAGAATTATTTCCTCGTCTATGAGTACGGCTGATTGCTTGTTGTACTTTTTCGGAGGAATATCCCGGTTCTATTATAATAGAATAATCAGCATTTTGCAAGTTAATTCCTATCCCTGCCGCTTTGATATTTCCAAAAAACACACGACAATGGGGATCGGTTTTGAATCTGTTAATAAGTTCTCCACGTTTGGGGCTTGAGCCTGTTAATAAAACGGAATCGTACTCTTGATGGAGTTCTTTTAATACCTCATTGAGATACGAAAAAACAACAATCTTTTTGTGAGGATTTTGTAAGGCTTGGTCAATCAATTCCTTTGCTTTTTGTTTTTTATAAGGTGCAAAAAGTGCCGTTTTTTCCTGTAATTTTACCAACGGGTTTTTATTACTGTTATCAATAAAGGTTATTTGCTGTTGGAGGTCTGTCTCACAATAAACTTTATTAATCAGTAATTGTCCCAAACCTTGCTCCTTGATATTGTTTTTATCCCATTTCAATCGGTGTGGTGCAATCGTCAACAATAATTTTCTCAGGTGTTCCACATGATAAAACCCCTTATCCTTGTTTATTCTTTTAATAAACATCTGACGCATTACATCGCCGTTTACGATATTATGATAAAGAAGGTTCGTATAAAAAATAATCTCATCTACCGAAATCTTTGTAATGGGTGTCCCCGTCAATAATAATACATTATCCAGTGTATAATGATCGTTCATACTATAAAGCTTTTTCCCTTTTTGTGTTTTCATATTAGCGACCAAATGAGCTTCATCAATCACTAAAGTATCAATCTTACTACGACATTCTTTTTCTAAAAAAGTCAACAGTTCCGTAAGTTTCGTTAAAGACGCATGAGTTATTAGGATGACATCGGCTTTTTCCAATTTTTCTTTTATTGTCATATTGGTAATTTTGCCGATCCATTGCCCGTTTAAGGTCTTTCTATTAGTATGTAAGGTAAGGGATCGAGGATCATTTTTTTTCATAAAGCCTAAGCCTTTATGAATTTCTGCGATATTTAAACGATTATCTTTTTCATGAACTAGTAATCCAAATTTATACCATTCGTCTATCCAATTAGGGATGGTACTTTTAGTCGTGGCGATAATTACTTTTTTAACCCCTCTTTCTTTACAACAAACAATAGTCGAAGGGGTTTTTCCTTTACCCATATCATGGCTCATCAGCAATCTGCCCTCTTTCTTAAAGGCTTCTACAAAACGTACCTGTTCGTCTGATAAAATTTTACTGTAATCGGTCGTGAGTGTACTACAGGGACTTTTTTGTTTATTAATTGCTGTGCGTAAACCCTTAATATTATGCCCCCTATCGGCAAAATGTAAAATCTGACGGGGAATAATCGTATTCTTATAAGTATTTCCTTCAATAGTACCACCAAATACCACTAAATGAAATCTTGTCAGCTCTTCTCTATTATCTTGATTTACCGTAATAATCAAACGATTACGCTTTATTTTGATAGGGTATATCTTTTTAAGTTCTTGAATAACCGTCTCTTCCGATAATCGTTCTTTGTATTTGTTTCGTAATCTTCTTCGAGTGTTGTAAGGGCTGTTTGGAGTTAGTGCCGCTATCAATTTACTTAATGTCTCTAAGGTCATTTATTTACTCCTTATAATGATATATTTCTAAAATAAAACTCCCGTATTTTCAAATACTGTAACGTTGTATTTTATCTGCTCTATATTCATTTCTGCTTTTACCCAGTTTGGGATGTCTTTATTTTTGTATTTTTGCTGATACTGTTTTTTTTCAATATCCGGAAGCCAGTTTTTGCTGTTACAAACAATATAATTAAGCAGATCCAACAATTCCAAGTCTTTAAATTCAATATGGATCGTTCCTTTTTTATAGAATTTTATAGTAAAGAATCGGGATTCTAATTTTTTACCACTAGTAATTTTTGTTTTATGATACTGGAGCATACTTGCTAAATATTCTTTACCATTCATAACGTTTTTTTGTGGGAGATAGAGATAAAAATCTTCTTCGTTTACGGTGCTATATTTCAAATACATCATTGATTTTTCAAGATTGTATAATTGTTCTTTAACTGATAATACTATCTCATCTTTATTGTACGAATAATAACTAAATTCACAGGTATTCGGAAGAACACATCGTTTATTAACTTTCCAATAGTCATTTGTTTTCCAGCCCTCGACAAATACTCGATTGTTTTTGAAATACTTTGTAAGCCAATCAAAAGCGTCAATAAGACATTGTTTTCTAATATCGGGGAGCTTTTTGAGGATTGCCAAATAAATATTTCTCATGTTTATCTCTGTGTAAGGTTGGTCTTTCATTTCTCTAATAAAGGAATCTAATTCGTTTCTTGATGTTTCCGAAAGCATCAGATTTATTTTAGGAATACTTGTTAATTTTTCCCATGCTTTGTGTTTCATTTCTTGAACGGTTTCGTTATAGATACGATGGTAATCGTTATTAGATTCGCACGCTTTTTGTATAATTTCTTTGGTGCTATAATACTCTTGTTTTGTTTCTGTATCTTTAGAATGAGTAGCGGTCGCCGTATCAAAAAGCATATCTGTATAATAGCTTAGTTTTTTCCGAGCTTGCATAAATTCGTGCAAGGCTTTTTTTGCATTTTCAAAAGCGATTTCGTTATTTTTGAAAACATCGTTTGTCATAATGGCTTGCATATCTTCAAAATTGATTTGTTCAGATGGAGTAGCTTGAAAATTACAAGAAAATTCAAAAAGTTTTTGTTGTTTATTATTTACTCTTACTAGTGCGATTTCAATATCCGTAGGACGTTCGGCATTACTGAAGGCGTGTTGAATATATTCAATCGTTCCTTCGTTATCTTCGATGAGCTTGAGGGCAAGCTTTCTTTCTTCAGAGTAAGGATTTTTTAAGGTTTCTGCGTTGAGGATACAAACAAGATCCGCTCCCTGTGAAATCTTAAAGGCATGTAGAAAGTGTTTAATACCCTCATTAAAAGGGGGATTCATAAAAATATAATCAAAAATAATATCCGGTTTGTACTCTAAAAAATCAAATCCGACGATTTCTATTCGGTTGTGGTTTGTTGATTGTCTTCCGTCTGAGTCTTGTTTGATAATTTTTCCGTCTTTCAGGATGGATCGAAACTCCGGATCGATTTCGCAGGCAAAATATTTGATCCATCGACTGATACTAGACATTTTTAGATAAAGATAATGTAATATATGTCCTTTCCCTGCGGAGGGGTCAAAAATATATTTATTTTGAAAGGCTTCTTCGAGATTTTTTTTCTGAAATATTTTTCTTAGCTCTTCTCTTTTTTCTCCTTCTTCTCTTTCAATACTTTTCTGTTGTTCTTTTGTTAATTGTCTATAAGGCTCTATCATTTTTTGAATCAACACATCAGGGGTCGGATAAAATTGATTAGACATGATCTTCCCCCTTCATTTTTTGTAACGCCCTGCTGTATTGTTCTCCCTCTTCTTTATTGTTAATATCGTATTGTAAAATATTTTGGACATCATCGATGGTGAGAGGGATGTAATTGCCAGCATTGTACAAATCATCTAATACCCACTCGACAAATTGCTCGTCCCTTTGTTCTTTACTTGCATAACTTACGATTTTACTGGGAGAGCTACGATATTTCGATAAGAATAGTATTAAATATCTTGTTTGTTGATGAAATAGTTTTAATAAACGGCGAGGATTGAGATGAAAATCATTGCATAATTTTTTGATGTCCTCCTTTGTTTCTATTTCATCACAATAAATTATAGGCATAATTCCTTTAGCATGCGTGGTTGTTGGCACATGTTCTTGACAATGTTCTAATAATGATTTTACCTCATCACATTGGATGCAGTAGATTAATTCTTTAGTATTCATGATTTTCTCCTTAGATTTTCCCAAATTAACTTTTATTTAATGGCATGAGCTTAACAATTCTATGAATTGAGTTTGCAGATGTTTAATCGTCTCGAACGTAGGTTTTTCACTTAAAGCAAAAAATACACTCGCCGAACCTCGTTTCTTATTCCCATGTAAGCGAGGTTTTCCCGTATTTTCGATTTTATAATTATAATCAATCCCTTTATTTTTGTTTCCTACGACAATCAAGGAATCTTCCGTTTGTGTGGCTATGGGATAGATTTCCGGAGCATAGACAAAACTTTTTTTCTTGTCGGTGTGCATTCGTACAATATATTTATAGGAGTACGGTTGATTCTCATGATTTTCGATAAGATTAATTTTTTGAGTATGTGCTTTATTGTCTACTATTAAGACTTCTTTTTTAGATTGTTTTGTTTTAGTATTTTCATAAAGCTTATTCAAATACTCGTTTTCTAAAAAGACCCCATCTTTGATTGCCTTTGATAAAATCGTTATTTCTTGTGTGGTCAAGCCCTTAAATTCCGTTTTTTGTAGATCTCCTTCAAGATATTCTAACCGACCTTCGTATTGATATTGAGCAATCGTATTGATTAGCTCTTTTACTCGTTCTTGAGTTGGTTGATAGGTATCTTTAATATTTTTTAATACCTCTGTTAATTTTTTAGCCATCGTAGACTCCTTTGTTTTTTCTGTGATACTTGTTGTATTTTCTGTTTTTGTCCATCCTGAACCTCCTTTCATGGGCATAATAACAGATTCCATCCCAGCACTAATTATTTTTATAGGGCTGTAATGATTATTTATATACAGGATTGATTCGTCTTTAATCAATCCGATGAGATGTTTATAATTGATCGAGAATGTCCCTTCGTAATTTGTGTTATTTTCGATTTCGATAAAGTCATCTGCGTAATTGTCCACATCAGAAGCTCGAAATAGCATCGTCTTGCCTTGAATTTCAAAAGTCATTCTATGAGATTCTTTATCACTGGCATTACCTACGATTTGAATTTTTTTAATCAATTCTTTATAATTAACAATGTTAATTTGATGCTTTGATTCGATTGGAATAACATCTTGATATTGAGGGAATTTGCCTTCAATATTGGGGATTATGGTATTTCCGAAATAAAAAACTTGATTTCGTTCTAAAATCTCAATAGAAGGACTTGTTTTTTTCATGGATTTACAGGCTTTAATAAGCTGTTGGGAATCAATAATTTGATTTTCAAGATTGATATGAAAATTTATCTTAAAAGTATTCAATCGTTTTCCGTCCGTTGTTACAAGAAAACTATTCTTAAAATCCAAATAAACACCGTTGAAGGCTGTTTGTGCAAGGTCTTTTGAGATACACTCTGATTTTAGAAATTCTTTTGCTTGTTTATAATCAAGAGTAAATACAATATTCTTTTCTTTAAACGATGTTTCAAACTTTTCTATAATTGATTTAATATTTTCTATTTCTGTTTGATAAAACAGATCGATCCGCCATCGTTTTTGTTTAAAGACAATTTCAGACGCTGTTAGTTCGATTGTGTAGGGTTGTTTGTAGTCAATAGCTTGCAATATCTTTTTTAATATAGCGATATTTGTTGTGATGAGCTTATTGTTTTCAAAAACCTGATCCGAAATCTTAGTAATAATTAAATTACCATTTTTCCCATACCCTCCCGTAAAGAGACCCTTCTTTGCAAAATATAAATACATCGCACCAAATGGAGATTGGGAATGCGTTGCTGTAATTTGAGAAATATTGGCTTTTATGATGTTTTCTATTTTCATAAAAATACTGTCCTATGCTGATTTTTTATTGATTTGTGTTTTATTTAAGAGAAAGTTTTTAATGTCTTCTGCCGTTTTAATAGCGTTTTTAAGTTCTTGAGGTTTATCTTTTAAAAGAGATGCCCAAGATTTGATATAACTCAATCGATTGTCATCAATCGTTTGACTATTCCCTATTCCTAATTCTTTACAAATTAAAAAGCTGGATAATTCAGCAATCAACTCTTCCCTTGCGTAATCAAGAGAACGCCGATTTGCTAATTTACGATCATTTTTTGCGTGTGCTAGTTCGTGAAAAAGAACGCAATAGTAATCGTCTATAGTGTTGAATCTTGCAATAGCAGGCATCGTAATGGTTTTTTTAGATGGATGATAAAAAGCCCGTGTTCCTTCGTGTATTAAAGGAATCTTAATAAGATTGGTAAAGATATTATTAATAATCTTTTCTATTTGTTGGTTTCGTGTGTGGAGTTCTGATTCGGTGTATTCTCTATTGCCTTCGTAGTCTATTCCTTCCGTATCTTCTAAAGAAAAAACATGGTAGTGTTTTTTGCCTTTGAAGGTGCTAGTTTTTTGATCTTCTTCTTTATCAAAAATCACATAATAAATTAAATTGCCCTGAGAACCTTTTTTGAGAGTGCCGCCGAGTTCTTTTATTTGATTAAAGGTTAAGAATTCCGGATACTGCCCCCGCATATAAAGACGCATCAAATTTTCGCCTTTATAGATGATTTGCGTTTTAAAGTTTCGAGGATAATTATTTTTTAATCCTTGCCACGGTTGAACCCAAACGGGCAGGTTGCCCAGTTCAATTTGTTCTGCGATTTCGATAGCTAATTGATTTAATGGTTTTTTCATAAAAATACCGTCCTATTGTTTTTATTTTTATATTAGTTATTTACTTATTATCTATATTAATTATACACTATAATTAATATTTTGTCAAGTATTTTTAATAAAAAAGCAACAATTATTTTATAATAAATATTAATTATATCCGGTTTTTAATATATATATTAATAGAGATTTCCCTCCAACCTAAAAAAGGTACTTTAAATTTTTAAACATCACGGGTAGCCTCGCGACCCAGTAGCATAAAAAATTCGGTTCTCAAAATGTTTTGCGATTTGCGATTTTTATTTTATAATGGGATAAAATAGTAAATCACTGTACGGGGAGCATAGTTTGAAAGATGTGTTGCATAATCCACACTTTGTAGAAGCTAGAAAATCAAACAAACTTATACCGAAACATTTCTGTGAATTATTCGGTATCTCCCCAAACAATGCGACAAGAGTTAAACAAGATTCAAAGCTTTCCAGAGATAAGAAAAAAATTAAAGTAGCTGAGACAATTGATTATTTCATCGCTAACGGACTTCATAGAAAAATAGATTGGCTCTCTTATCGAAGCTTATTTACTAACAAAAAATCGCAAAATAAAAGCATAAGCCCCAGTAAAGAAACATCAAACAAAAAAAATCCTGATTTATTCCAGAAAAAATCGCAAGCACAAAACAAATCTAAACCATTAGAAAAAATTAATAATAATGATAAGGTAACTGAAGTCAATAGGATCATAAACAATAGCGATATCGTTAGTGAGTATTGGAGGAAAAGCCTCGATAATATTTTAGAATTTGACCAGTCTAATAGAGAGTTTCTTAAAAAACTCGAAGAACAAACAAAAGACGTTTTGGAATTAGAGCTAAATCCTTTGAATTATAAGCATGCTGTTGAAGGTTTTCAAAAGTATCATAATATTTTAAGAGATCAAGGTAAGTATATAGATAAAGAAATTATGGCGTTTATCGTAGGTTCTATCTGTGAATATATGTTACAAGGATGTCAAACCTTGATCCTTAAAAACACTAACGACGAGTCTATCGCAAAAGATATCGAACAACAATTATTAAATATGATTTCTTCTGCTCAAAAAGATATTCAAAATACAATTAGAGATATAGTCTATGCCATTACTAGATAATTTAAAATTCTGCTTAGAGATTACTAAGAAGTCTCTTTCCATACCTGTTCCGATGAATCCTGCCGATTGGTGTGAACAAAATAAAATGGTTATTCCTCCCGGTTCTAAATTTGAAAATAAATTGTATAATAAAAAGACCCTGCCTTATTTTGAGCAACCCTTGACGGATATTATCGATGATAATGTCAAGCGTATTACTTTAATCAAATCTTCTCAAGTAGGTTATACCTTATGGATTATGCAAGCACTCGCATATTTATGTGAATATGAAAAGCAAAATGTTTTGCTCGCTTATCCTGTTGCAGAACTGGCGAGAGAATTTTCTAATAAAAAATGGGATCCGTTCATCAGCTCTCAGTCCTTACTTGCAACAAACTATTTGCAAAGTCGATCTAATGTGAGCACCAAAAGATTTGGTAATCGATTTATTACTATTAAAGGGGTACAGACTTCACACGCATTTACACAAATTTCTTATCCTGTGGTATTTTTCGATGAGATGTCCAATATCAGTCCTGACAGTGGTTCGGGAGACCCTATTGCCCTTGCTGTCGGTAGAACAAAAGCATTCGGTAATAAAGGCTTAGTCATTGACGGAGGGGTGTTATTACAAGAAGGAGGGATTTTAGAAAGAGAGTTTGAACTCAGTAATCAATGTTATTGGAATATGCCTTGCCCTAAATGTGGGACTTTTCAGCCATTTTTATTTAGAGATATTGATAGCGAAGTATATAAATATTTTAGATATGAGTTAGACAAACAAGGAAATTATATTAAAGGGACAGCGTATATCCAATGTGTCAATGAAGCATGTGAGTGTCAGTTTGATGAAAAAATAAGAATAGAGATGATTCATCATCCGGAAGCTTACTGGAAAGAAACGAAAACTAAAGATCAAGGAGCAATGGAAGGTCATAATGGATATTTTTTTAATGCCTTAATGAGTCCCCTTGAAACAATGGATAAAATAGCAACCCAACATTTATTGGCTACAAAGTCTAATAGTGCTTTAGTAAGAAAAGCATTTACAACAGATTATGAAGCCCGCTCTTGGAAATTATCGGAATTTTCGATTGAGCATATCAATCAAAACGTTATCAGTAGCGTCTATGAAATTCCTGAAGAAGTAGTATTCTTAACAATGGGGATCGATGTGCAACGAGGAGAAAATAATCAAAACTGGCTGGCTTATGAAATCCGTGGCTGGGGAGAAAATTATAATAGTTGGGGTATTGAGTATCATGAAATATACGGACAAATTAACGATGTCAATACTTGGATTAATCTCCTTATCCGATTCTATATGCCACGTTATAAAAATCCTAATCTATCGACTGTTCCACTCTGTTGTGAAATCGGATGTATCGATATAAACGGTGGATTTGAGCAAGAGGTATTATCTGCCATTCACAGGGCTTATAAAATAGTAATCGATCATAAAGTAATCAATATCAATATGCCTCCGATTTTTCCTACTAAAGGATTTACAGGAGTCAACCTTGAACGACCGTTGATGAAATATTGGACAATATACGATACGATAAAAAATGACAATCCCATTGTGAATGAACAGTGGATTAAATCGACTAATGTCATCAATACATTTTTATTTAAAGATATTTTGTTTGAAGCGATGTCGCACAAAACAGGCTTTGATCGTGATAAAAATAGAGTGTACGGCTTTATGAGATTTGTTGAATGGACAAATCCCAGTAGAGAATATGAATTTAGCTATAACAAAAAATACTTTAACGGGCTGAAGTCGGAATCAAAAATCTTTAGACTTACCAAAACAAAAGGATGGCAGGAGTCTTATGAAAAGAATACAAAAAGAAACGAACCCTTAGACGTAATGGTGCTTAATTTTGTAGCGGCTCGCTTGTTTAGAAATTCAATCCCAAACAATCATCCTTTTTTTGAACAGGTCTGTAAACTGTGGTATCCTGATTATGAATAAAAAAAGTGTTTTAAGTACGGTTGGTGTTTTTATATTTTTCTTTTATAGTAATAATATATTTGGGAGGAATTGATGCCTCAAGGTATTTCAGAGCTGAATATCAATCTATTGAAAAAACGAATTACTAACGGCGAACGACCCATTGTAGAGTCCGAATTTCTACAGCTTAGAAATGCTATTTTAGTACGAAGCACACAAACGCAGGATATTAAAGTGGAACAAAACCCTCAAGAAATTTACTTAATGATGACAGAATATGCGATTGCTTTAGGGGTGGAAGTTCCTTCGATGTTTGGGATAAGTCGATGAATAAGCTGATGCCTTTTTTAGATAAGGGAGAAGCAAAAAAAATTGATCCCCCTATTGCTGATTATCAACAAAGTAATAAATTTTCTCATAGTCAATATACAGGACATTTACGTAATCATTATATTCATCGGGTACGAGAACTATATCATATTAATCGCTCGTTAATTCAAATAGCCCGAGTATATGCTGAGAATGCCACAGGTACAGCTATTGATATAAATTTTATCACTTTACAAATGACTCTCGAAAAGAAAGGAATAGACAAGGAAGTAATTGAATACATTAAAGAAAAATGGGAGCAAGATTCTCTCGATTTGGTAAGCGGACTGACGCAAAGCATTTTTGATTTTCAAAAAATTATTTTTGAAGAACTGTGTTTGACCGGAGAGATATTTATTGTTTTTACTCGTGATGATAACAATAAGTTATTATTACAACCGATCAAGTCGGAATTTATCGATCCTACGATCAATGGAAAAACAAAAAATGAACATACTGTGATTAACGGTATTGAATATGATAAAAACAATAAGGTGATTGCTTATTGGTATAGAGACGGTGATTACCACGATATTAGTAAAGCGATCCGATTGGAAACGAGCTATACTTATCGAATATCATTGCAAAGCCTTCAAAACTCACGAGGTACGCCTGCTTTTGTAAATATTGATTATCTAAGAGCAATTTGGTTTGGGAGATACAATCTTGCCGTCAAGGGTTTTAAAGCACTATCGATAAACGGTGTATTAAAAACAATCATGAAAGATATTATCATGGATAAGAAAAATGTTAGTGGGATAACATTCGGAGGGATGCAGTTACAAGGCATCAATGAAGATGAATCCGGTGTTAGTGATACGAAAAAACGGGAAATCGTTTCCGTGGGTCAGCCTTCTATATTTAGTGGGGATACACATCAATTTTTAGTATTACGCCCTAACGAAGATTTTGATAATTTTCCTGCGAGTACGATAGACGCATCATCATTAGAAGCTAAAAAATGGGAGACTAATACATTAGCTGCCGAGTTTGGGATTGCCGCTTTTCAGCTGACTGGTGAATTTAGTGGGATGAGTTACTCTGCCAGTATGAATGCCCGACAAATTTCGTATTTATACCACCAAGCCCATACCACCCCTAAGTGTGTTAATTTTATGAATGAAGTCTTTAAGTATTGGGTATTACAATATGAGGATGATCCTATCTTTAAAAAACTTATTAATGACGATCGTACAGTTATCAGAAGTAAATGGAAAGTTCCCAAACTCATTAATCCCGATCCTCATAAAGAAGCAAAAGCTAAAGAAGTATTAGTAAATACAGGACTACTGTCCCCTACCGTAGAATTATCCGAACATGGTCAAGACCCTGAAATTTACTTAGAAACATGGGTAAAAGATAAAAGAAAAATGTTGGAGGCTCGTATTGAAAAATGAATTAATCATGATGAACCCTCAGTTTAATGATAGACTTTTCGGATTGAATGAAGAATTTCAATTATCCTTAAAAATGCAGAAAAACAGCCTTATTGATTCAAGGGCTCAAAATGAAATTTTTATTTTCGGAAACGAAAGCAATATACAAGGGGATACCATGTATATTACTATTAGTGGTGTCTTACTTTATTGGGATGAGGAGTGGATGATTAAGGATCTGTTTACAACGTATTCTTTTATTGAAAGACAATTAGAGCAAGCATATACCAATGATACCGTTAAGAATGTTATATTCCTTGTCAATTCTCCCGGTGGATATGCTTTGAAGATGCTTGCCGTTGCAGAACAGATAGCGGAATTAAGCAGTGTTAAAAATACGACCGCTCTTGTACAAGGATTTTGTTGTTCGGCAGCCTATATGCTTTCTGCGAACTGTAACGAAATTATCGCCGTTCAAGGTTCGCTTATTGGTAGTATTGGTACGTATATGGCGGTCATAGACGATCATAAGAGATACGAAAGCTTGGGAATGAAAATCTACAATATCGGCAATCCTAAGGGAAAAATCTACGCCCGTGAAGGAGTAGAAATTGACAAGGAAGCTTTGCAATCTATTGAGCAGAGGGTAGCCGAGTCTTACGATGAAGTGATTAAATCCGTATCATCAAGGATCAGTCCTGAAAAAATAACCATTCTTAACGCCCAGACTTTTACGACGTCTGTGGCATTGGAACACGGATTGATTGATAGGATTGTTAGTCCTAAAGAAATATTAAATTCACAAATCAACAAGGAGGATGATATGTCAACACCAGACAATCCACAAATCCCAGCTCATGAACCCACTAATCATACAGAGAGTGCTGATATTCCAAAAATAGTCGAAGAGCAAATTACAGCCCATTTATCTGATTTTAAAACGCAAATTCAAGAAATGTTTGCTGAAGGTTTGAAACAAATACAGGAATCTCAACAAGCAATATCTGAAGAATCCCGACCCTATGCCCACTTACCTCATGCAGGAGTTTTACAAACAGGTGCGGATCATTTTCATCAAGAAGCTGTACCGACTCAAAATCTCGGTCAACAAATGGGTGATTTAATTAAGAGTAAGTCAACAAAATCCACTCTTAAAGAAGTAAATATTTAGTAAGGAGATAACGATGTCAAATAACAGCCCTCAAGCCGGTCGCTCAACAAATAGAAGTAATCCTATAATCGGTGAAATCCCTTCAAACGGTCTTACCGTCGGATTATCGTTAGTGGGTGATAGCGTAGGAGAAAAAGAACACTATATGGACGGTTTACTATGTGTTGTAAACTTAGATACTGGTACGGCTAAACCTTGTTTGCTAGGAGATGTGAATAATACGGCAGTATACGGAATCCTCATGGACAATATCTCAGGCTTGGCGAATGGTGAAACATCCACACAGAAATTCAATTTGGTTTATCGTAATGTTACCGTCTCTAAAAAGAATATCGTATTACGGGAAGGTACGGATGAAAAACTAGAGAATATTGTAAAAACCTTTAGAGAAAAGCAAAACTGCACAGTAATAGAAGGATAGGAGAGAAAGATGCCTCAAATGATAAATTTAGATCAAATCGAACAAGCAGCCAATCCGGCAAACCTTACCGAATATGGGATTGCATTGACGATGCAAGAAGTCCCTTTAGAAAGTGCTTTTGCCGGTATTGAAAACACAAGAGGAGAAATCTCTGCCGGCACCGTAGAAAGTGCCAAATATTACCGTTCTTACGATTATAATTCTGTTGTGGTGCAAAATACCGCTGATGATATTACCAGTGATTCGACGATTCCCGTAAGAGGTGGTACGGATTATATTAGTGTCCATCGAATTCCCACTTCACAATTAGACGGAATCGGTATCGAAGAGCAACCTCGTTCTTATGCAATCCGAAATGGGATTCGTGTCCCGCTTACTGCAGATATGATTGTGCAAGACAGTATTGCAAAGATGTTTATGAATAATGCCAAGTCTGGTAGTATTCTTTTATTTGAACTGCTCAAGCACGGTCGATTACTAAACATGAAAGACCATGTACAAAAGATTATCGCAGGAGCTTCTGATATAGCCGCTGTTTGGAATAACTACGATTTTTTAAAGTTATGGTCGGATGCCACGGGCTTAGTGGTTGCACGTCCTACTGGTGCTCACTATACCGAAAAAGGATTAACGGAAGGATTTATGTTCGATTTTAAGCCCAAAGGAGCATTAGACGATTTCACTGCTCGGCTTCGTTGGACGTTTAAGCAAAAACATAACGATATGAAATCTATTTTCAAAATCAGCAATGGAAGTACCGTGTTATTAGGATTAGACGCTTGGTCTGATTTTATGAAAGCGGAGGATCTCAAATCAAAAGGCTTTTTATCCAATCCCGATTATTTCCGAATGGCTCGTTTGGAATTTAACGATGCTCACGAGGTTGTTTCTGTTATTTACAACGGTATTCGTTTTATGTGTAAAGATTATCAACAAACCCTTGAATATCAAGGAAGATATGCCACCTTCAAAACCATGCAAGATGATGAAATCCTTTGTTTACCGAATGCCCAAGAACCAATCGTCGATTTAATTCGGTTTAACATCAAAACGATTGATTCCGGTGCTGACAACTGGGCAAGCAGTACAACCGATTGGCTTTGGACAAAACGAAATGATGCCAATACCAGATTCAATATCGGAATGCGTTCTTCGATCGGTTTTGGAAGCAGAGCACCCGAGTTAGCGGTATTAGGGAAACTAGGAGAAAAATAATGAAATACATCATCGTATTTGATTTAGTATACGGATCGATACCCGGTTATTTGCTTTTAAAAGAATTAGTCAATTCCGGTGCTTTATATATCAACAAAAAAAACATTAACGATTGGTCTGTTGTTCCTGCTTCTCTTCCTTCAGGCATCCAAGCGTTAAAAGTTTCTACGAAAGATTCTTTGGATATTATTACGCAAAACCTTGTGAAGCTTACTACTAGTTATGGAGAGATAATGTATGATGTAGTGAGTGAGCTTGAAGAATCTCCAATATGGAATAACGAGCAATCTACTGTATCAAAACGGGCAACTATCGTATTCGGATATGAAGACAGCACTCTTCCCGAATCGATCCCCAGTCCTTCATCGACGAAATCGGGTAATCTAAATTTCAGCATGGGAGATAAGAGTATTAATGTTGCCGTTACCGAATATCAAACGATTGAAGTCATCCTCGAAACCATCCAATCCCAATTACTAGCTCAAGAGATTGAAAGCGTCGTTGTCGACTCAAGTCTCCGGATTCAATCGATAGAAGAAGTGGTCTTTGAGGTTTCCGAAGCGGTAGGTAATATGAGCTATACTCTTTGTGTAGAAGAACATGAAACGGTGATTACGTTATCTTACGAAGACCCAACGCTTCCATCTTCAGTCCCCAGTCCTTCTGCAATGTCCGGTGGTAGTATTGCTTGTATTGTAGGGGGTGTTAATATTGTCCTTAATGTTGATTTGCACGATCAAGTAGAAGAGCTTTCTAGAAGGCTTGCAGAAAGTATTAATACTTTGACTACTGGTTATACGGCAAGTCCTAATAATTCGGAGTTAATCATTGAATCAAGTCTTGAAGATCCTAGCTTTGAATGGTTGGATTTATCGAATGTTTCTAAGAAAAATCTTGAAAAAATGAACGCCTATGCGAATATACCGCAGAACATTGTATTTACTCCCAAAGATGTTTCGTTTCTTAGGGAGTAAGTCTGATGAGTTTTTCCGATTCCATTGTTACCGCTGCTTTGGGGACTGGTCTCAGTCTTGCTTCCGTAGGTTTTTATTACGGAGCGTCTGTTAAAGAAGTTGATTTCAATCACAAGTTTTTTGCTTATCATAATCAAAAAGCGAAAGAAGTCGACTTGGTTGACGAAAACAATAACGTTGAAATCGGCTATGGCTCAGCGAACCTTTTTACCGTTCCCAAAGCACGATTAAAAATCTTAATACAGGGACAGATTAAAAAAATCAGCTTCACTGTTGGGGGATTTGTCGTTATTGAAGAAAGCCCTATGATCGGTAAATCCTATATTATTACTAAGGTTTTTGATTTACTGCACAGTTATAAGCTGGTATTAAAAGAGCAAGGGATTGTTAATATCAAAGGAGAAATTAGTGGGTTTTGATGTTCTATCTTATGAAAATCTTTTTTTCTTCTGGCTTTACGAATATCTGAAAAAAGATTTGTTTGAAGGAATGAAAAACACTCAATCGGCAGAAAATAGAACATGGCTTGATAAAGTAACAATATGCAACAGTTTCTACGAGCCTCTATTAGATCAGACGAATGTTCTCTTATCAGATGGAGAAAAATATATTATTGAAATAATCGTTCCGGTCTTTAAGAGTATTCCGGAACATGCAACGAGTAGAACAACGTATCTTAAAGCTACGGTTGGATTTAATATTATCGTTGCCGATAGGAACGATTTGATTGGGGTACGGAATCCTTCTATTGTCTCCGATGATCCTCAATTTCAAAAAACGGATCTTATTACCAACGAAAGACAAAGAGGTTATCAAGCATTACCGACGCAGAAATTAGCCTTTCTTCGTGCATGGCTTGTATCGTCCATTACGCATAAACTGGGGAAGCCTTTTTGGAAACGATACCCTCAAGCCAAACAAATGAATTTTATTTGTGATAAAGTCCTTCAAAGTCGTCCGGAAGGAATGAATATGTTTAATCCCTTTAACGGTGAGAACGTCTATGCAGAAAGCTTTTTTTATATTTTTGAGGGAGCGATCGGTACGGAATGGTACGGTACAGCTTACCCAATAGAAACAATCAATACAGAGATGAATATGAAATTTCAAAATAAGGAGTACCGATGAGTATGATTAAAACATTAATAGTTGTCCGTAGTGAAACGGGAATCCCACTTTATACGCACCCTATCCCCGTTCCTAAGTATCAAAACAGGTTTTTACACACCCTAACTAAAGGGGCTGCCTACAACCTGTCAGACCCAAAAGAAAAAGAAGAGTTCTTGATGTTAAAAGCAAAACTGGAGAAGAAAATCACCGGTGGCTTAGTACAGATATTGGGGGAATAAGATGACACAACGTCCGATAAACACATTTCAAGTCAAGGTAGAAGATTTACGCAGACAGCTTAGCACACGAAAAGCCGTATTCTTTTTGCCTTTCGGTACTGCTTATACAGGAGTAGAGGGAGAAGAATTATCCGCCTCTTCATGGAATTCTGAGTTAGAGAAAAAGCTTGGTCAAGACTTAAACAACAAAGCTCTTATCGAAGGTTTTACACAAAATTCAGACAATCCTCTTTTTATCGTTTTGCCTTTTATTATGAGCGACCCTACTTCTGCTTCTGCTAATATTGTATTATCTTATAGGGATTCTTCCGTTTCCGAGTTTACGACCAACGGCATGGTAAAATTTTATATTGGAGAAAACCTATATCATATCGATATTGATGCCCATTCTACTATTGAAACGCTTGCAGATACTATTACCGCTACACTCAATAGTGATGGTCAAGTAACAGCCCAAAAAACAAGCGAAGGCGATACGGTTATGATTTCAATGAAAACGGTTGATATGGGAGAAATCTCCAATATGCAACATTTCGTTTTTATCGAAACGGAGCTTCATCCGGGCAATCTGCATTATGTTGCCGATCCATTTTTTGAAGGGGGGACGGACAGTACGAATTTGACGGAGAAAATTATTCTTTATAAAAAGACCCTACAAACAGGGAATTTCACTCAGTTTATTTCTCCTTATACGGAGACGGAACGACTGAATCAAATTTATGAAGGTTTCGATCAGGTTTGGGATAATCAAAAAATCGGCGATGTGCAATTTGTTCCTATGCTTCATCTTATAATCAAACAGTTTGACGATATTCTCGATGCCGAAGAATACATCGAATTAAACCGTAAATATACCTTAGGAGTGATTCCCGATAAGGGTTCTGTTTGGAATCTGATGAAAGAAATGGGACGCTTAAACGGTGATATATTCAGCTTTGTCAGAGATAAACGAATCAGAAACGGGATCTTTATTCCTCTTAGTAATACGGTAGGAGTGATTAATTATTACGATGATACGGAGGTAGAAGCCTTATTGTCGATGGGCTTATCCCCATTAACGAAAACCGAAAACAACAATCCTCAAATAGAACGATTAGTCAGCACATGGAAAGCCACAGAACTCAATCAACCGGTCGATTATTTAACTAATGTACTTGGTGCTGTTTGGGTGGTTAAATCGATTATCGGTCTTACCGACGATATTCACAAGAGAGGCAATCTCCTTCGTGATGATAATCCCACAGACGGATTTATTACTACCGGTGCGATTGCGATTGAAATGAGTGATTTCATCCAACTCAATCTTACAGGGGTTAGTGATCCGGTGATTAAAAATTTCAACCCTGAAGACATTTCCGTTATAGAGAATCCTACCGGTGTTGATATTACTTTTTCGTTTGAAACTTATCAAGGCTTAAAAGCTATTTTCACTCGGTTCAACCAAAAAATAGGAGGATAATATGGAACGATACGCAATGTGGGGTAATAAACGCCCTTATCTCTTTGTTACCTTATTAACGGGTGCTTTGGCTGGTACATACGATATTCCTTTATTCAATTCCGATGTAGACGATGAAGAAATAAGTTCTAAGGCGATTAAAGATCAAAACGGCAACGCCTATTCTCAAGATTCCGATCATGCGAATACGGAAGCAGCAATGGTAACCTGTGTATTCAAAGCCTTAAAACCGGAATTTATTGATGTATTAATTGCGATGAAAAGAGAAAAATTCAAAATCGAATTATTACAAGAAGCCGAAGGACGAGACGGAGAACATAGAGATTATTGGATGAACAATCCGGCTGTCTCCGGTGTGCCGAAACATCAAGGTCAAGGAGAATTTACTTTTAAATTTACGGGAACGCTCCTTTACAAAACTGCTGTTTAATCGTTACCAAGAGAAGGGATCGATGGAATTAGAAATATCATTAAAAGACTTATTTATTAAGTGTCGAGATACGGACTTGTACAATGTGCGTAAAAAATTAGAAGAAGAATTGGATTTGAGTGCTAAAGATATTGTCTTGGCACTCAATAACGATCAAGCGGTAAAGATTTATACGGAGTCGGTTTTTTACGACCAACTAGGATCTGAATTAGAATTTATCGAACTTCGTAAAATCACGCTCAACGAAATCCCTCATATTAAAGCTTGTATTCAAACCTTCAATCTCAATCTCAAACCCATGATTAAAGAGCAAGTAGCCTTACAGGAATACAAGTCGGCAATCGAACGCTATATGAAATTCTTATTTCCCAAGCTGGATCATAAAACAACGACCCAAAAGATCGTCGAAAATAATCTACACAATCCAATGTACATCCCAGAATATAATATACTGGTAGAACTGACCATTAAAATTTTTGCGTATTTCGATCAAATTATCGAGCTGACGCTCTTGGACGCCTTTGAACAATGATCGAGTTACTCTATGAAGTTTATGAGATCCAAGAATCTCTCCTAGAAACTCATCATCTGATCGAAACAAAATCCGAAGCAATAGATTTTCGAGAGTGTTATCATCAACAGCTTGATAATTTCTTAGGTTTGGGGATGTCTTTCTATGAGACGCTTGTTTATGTATGTGATGGCAATACGAAGATCAATTTTTTACTGTTTGGAGCACTGTTAAAAAAATATATTAAATACCAGAAAGCCATCGAAGAACATAATAAAAACGTCCAAAAACTATATAAGGGGTAACGATGTCTATTCAATCACTATTCAAGATCGCTGTTAATATGCCTTTAGAAGGATTGACCAGAGGGATTTATAAAGGGATTGACGACGCTTATCGTGGTGGTAAAAAAATGAGATCTTCGTTTGAACGGGGTTTCAACAGTAGTTCTAAAAAACTGATAAACCCTATCGGTTCGGTAGGGAATATTACCGCCTCTACTCATGCACTCCTCAAAAAGAATATTGACCAAAAAATCAGTAGCACTCTAAAAGAGCTGGATGCAATCAGCAATCAGGCACTCATCGCTTCTTTAAAACCCAAATACAGAGCTGAATTTAGCAGAGACAGGTCAAGGTTTGCAGAGCTTACCGCTTTAAATAATTATCGACCTTTTGATCTGTTACAAAGTCCCAACACCTTAAATAGCCTCATGGGGATGAACAGTTTAAGGATGTTGTCTACTCTTCCTGCGAACAGTTTGGAACAAATCAAAAGTATTCCTTTTTTTGCAAAAGCGTTAGGCTACAATACCCCTTTTGTTGGCAAACCTACAAGCTTTGATAATTTTTCGGTAGGCACGTATCAGAATTATCAAGGAATGCTTAGCCCACAAAACTATAAAAATTTTATTATCCCAAACAAGCAAAACGAGATGATGCTTCAAGCGATGAACGATGTTAGTCGTAATACCAAATCTTTTCTTAGGGTATTGGAATACCGACCTACCGTTGCGACGCAGAGAGGTTTGAATGCGGGAAACCCTATATTTAATAGGGCTTTAGGATACCCTATTGGTTCTTTTTTCGGTTCTCCTTTGGGGATGGGAGTATCGGGAGCGGCGTTAGCGGCTCATACGATGTGGAGTTATTCCCAAAAACTAGCTGATAGAGATACGTTATACCGACAGCTTTCGGCTTATATTAAGAGTGATAATCAGGTGGAAACCTTTAATAAGGTACTGAGAACCCCTTTAGAAAACGTTGCAAGGGAATACGCACTCGGAGTAGATCGATTGAGCGAGTATGTCCTTAAAGCGTTGAAATCGGGCTTTAGTGTAGAGAATATAGCAAATTCTTTAGACAGTGTGGGAAAAGTATCTCGAGCCTACAATCTTAGTACGGATGCGTTATCGGAAATTATCGTGATGGGATCTAAGCTGGGCTATGTGGATATAAACGACGACAGTAGTATTAACAAATATATGGCGAAGCTTATTGCGATGGTACAAAATTCTAAGATGTCTTTAACGGATTACTCGAATATGCTCGGCTATGCTCAAGGAGCCTTACAAGTTCCCGGAATGACGGACACGGATTTTATGGCGATTGCGATGGGTTTGGGAGAAGGTAATATCCTTGCCACTCGTGCCGGTCGAGGATTGGGACAATTTTTTGCAAAGCTTATGACTCCCGATACCAAAGCGGATCTCATAGACGCAGAGCTGGTCAATATTTTAAGGCAAGACGGTGTGGAATTTGATTCTAAGCAATTAAAAAATCTCAGTGATTACTTCGCAGGTCTTGGTTTTTCTCCTTATGATAAAGATGGTACAGTCGATGTAGGCGAAGGCAAAAAATATGCAAGCTGGACGGATGCCCTCGTCGATCTGGGGAAAAGGATTGAAGATTCAGAAATGACGGAAGCGGACTTCCAAAAGATGGGGGGAGAATTTGGACGGATTGCCGGTAGGACTTTTTTAACGCTTTATCAAAATTTGGGGAAATTACCGGAGTTTCGGGATTCTTTGGTCAGTGCAGAAAGCACCTATCGAGAAATATTAGATTCCGTTGTTGATTTGTCCAATACAGGAATCGGTAAAGCTCGAGATAATATCCGATCCTCTATGGAACAATTAAGCGGTTCTTTTCTCAAATTAGAAGAATCCACCGGTTTTCTAGAGAGTTCGTTAAGCACGATTGCCGGCACGATAGATTGGATTTCGGATCGTATCAGGCAATCAGCCGATAAAAATACGGTAAAAGATGCCACTCAAGAGACGATGCTCATGATTAAATTGTTGGATAAAGTGCTTTATGATTTGAATACAGGTAGGATGGATTCGGTGCATCTCAATATGTTACCGGAAGAATGGCAAGCCTTACACGGAGCTAGAGAAAATATCAAGGTGCAAGATATTCTTGATGATTTCGTATCGTTACAAGATTTTCTCAATATCGGTATGCTTTACGAAAACAGATTGACGAAACAAGATCTCTGGGATAGTTCTTTCAAAAAAATGGGTTATGGTAATAAAGAATCCGCACAGCTCATGAAAATGACCGGTGATTCCGGTATTGTTTTTGATCTAAGCTTACATAAAACAGAGGCTTCCAAGCTATGGTCAGAATATGGTCTTCATCAAGGAGGGATAAACGAGCATTTGATTCCCGAGTATATTTTTCCGGGAATATCAAAAACGCCCAATTGGATGGAAGGGATTGCTCATTTGGATAAGGTCGAATCAATCGCCTTAAATCCTCTATTTACCAATAATACCGACTTGATGTCTTTTCAAGGGATGAGTCCGTTTTTTCTCGATCCGTTCAAGACTCCCTTAAACGAACAGCCGGAGATTATCATTAGGGTTTTAAACAACGCTCAACAACAAAAAGTAACGGTAGATACGAATTTCACGAACAGCCTCATCAATAATAACAATAGAGAGGGCTAGCGATGATCGGTAAAAATAGCGAATGGAACAGTCTCTACAATAAAAAGATCAAACCAGTAAGCAGTTTATCTCTTTCGGAAAAAAACAGGATTGAATTTATTACAATCGAATCCAACGATGATAGTGGTAATTATGTCGTTGCTCATGAAGTCATCGGCAATAGAAACTCGATCGTACAAAAAACAGGAAACCGTTATCGGAAATTTACGCTAACATGTATTGTCGGTAAGGATGATTATTGGCAGCAAGATGCGGATAAATTTTTAGCAATCTGCCACGCCACTTCAAACGATCATCCCGCCGTATTGGAAGGTTGTCCCCAAATACCGAATACAAGATGTATCATAGGGACGATCAACAAACAAGTAACATCCAAACGGGGAACGACGACTTTTACTATTGAAGTGTACCCTGTGTACGATAATATTTCTCCGACTTTGAATTATCAAAAGATTCTTTTAGACCGAGTTTCCGATATGATTGATTCATGGACAGTCAAGGTCAACAATGCTTTTGCCTATGTAGAAGTCGTAGAATCTTATCTTCAAAGTTTTCATAAGGTTTTTAATTCTGTTGCTAATCTGTTAAACAGCGGATTACAATCTATCACCTTAACCAGTAATCTACTCGGTTCTCTTCGAGGCAGTGTTCATACGGGGGATGCGATGCAGTCGGCGATTGATTCTTATATTTTTGCTACCGAACAGCTGATTAAAACTGCAAGTCCATCACGGCTTGTCAACAGTCATCATCTATACTATCACCAATCTTACCCCTATTCTTCGCAAAAACTCACATCGGCACAGATCGAATTTTCGACCCAATTTTCAAACTTGTCCAGTTTAAATTTTATCGGATCATCTCTTAAAAAGGTCAATGAAGCATTTATGACTTTTGAGCATATCGTCAAGTATAGGCAAATTCTCCTAAGTATTCTCAATAATATGATTAATAATTACCTGTATTATAAGCCTGATTCGGATGACATCCATGAGATGTATCTTTTATTAAACGATCTCAATAACTTCTTTAGTCAGTTATATCCTAAAGCTTCCAAAGGAAAAAGTATTGTCGTTGATCGGGATATTTTGCCCCAAGTTTTTTATTTTAATCATACAGGCACACAAGAGAATTATCGTTTATTCCTACAAGACAATGCTTTGGATTCTCTATTCTTTTTAGAAAAAGGTCAAGAGGTTTTTATTAGAGATGTCTACTAAAGAGTTTATTATCAATATCAGACTTCACAATCCCGTGGACAACCAACATATTGACCATCCATTAACGGTTGAAGACGTTATCTCCTTTTCTTATTCTGAGAGTGCCACGCATATGGTTTCTTCCGTAGAATTGCAAGTCCCTTTCACAGTTGCTTTTTTATTTCATAATGATATTGCTTATCAATATATAGAAATTTATAAAATATTCAGCGACGGAAGAGAAGAAAATATCTTTTGGGGTAAAGTCGATATGATTAATGCTCATAGTGATAAGGGTTCTTTAGAGACGACCGTGTCGTGTTCTTCCTTTACCGATACCTATGTCCATGCACAGGTCGATAACCAGTCTTATAATCAACTGTATCTTAGTGATATTCTTAAAAGGAATATTTATTTAATCTGTAACGATACGAGGCACGGTTCGGTGGTGAGTTTTATGGAGCGGAACGATGTTGTTTTCGTTCCTAAAAAAAACAGCGAATACGATCCCTTATTACCTGTATTTACTAGGAATGTCGGACAAAGTGTCGCCGATGTCATCAATGCCCTCCTAAGCAGAGGAGCTTTATATTTGTTTACGACCATGTACAAAGGTAGACCTAAAATTATTATTAATAATATTCCTTTATTACCCAGTGGAATAAACGGTTTTGAAAAAGACGCTCATCTTTTTGGAGTCCGTGAAAACGGAGAACAACAAATTTTAGTAGGAAAATACGGCTTGGATAACGTGCATTACTGGAATGTGGATAATATTATCAGTTGTGATTTTAGTACGGACTATACACGATTTAGAGATAGGATTAGGATACTGACTGATAATAATGACGAATACTACTCCTCCAATCCCGAAACAAAGACGGTAGGCATTGATAGAATATCCACGAACAAAAAAGAACTCAAGCAAGTTCCTTTTGTTCCCATTGTCATCATTAGAGAAAATATGTCCAAATCGGAATGTAAAAAAATAGCGAATCATCTTTGGAATAATATCAATATGAAAAACACGAAATTTACGATTAGCATTGCCGGATGGGAATTGTTTGGAGAAGAGCTTACTATTGGTAAGATTATTAATTTTCAATTTAGTGCTGTCAGCAGGTATCGTAACGATGAAATAGTGGAATACATTTTACAAGGTAATAACGAGCATGTAGAACGAATGATTATTGTCAACGTTAAAAAAAGTTTTAGTCTTAACAACGGTATCACTGCAACTTTTGTTTTAATGCACGAGTCCGGTTTTTATAACGAAGTCCCTCGTTCCAAGCCTTCCGTGAAAAATAAAAAAAGCTATTATAACGCTTACGAGGGTTCGTAATTTTCTGCTTTGGAAGTGTTAGGTCAATTTTTTTTAATATGTTATACTTTATGATGAGCTAAGCGATAAGAGGATATGTCCCATGTTTCAAAATATCAGGAGAGCAACAGCGTATAAAGTCTTTCGGAGAGAAGGCAAAGTATATGCCCTTACGGAAGATCATTCTTTTGAATCCGAACAAAGTAATATTGTAGAAATATTACTTCCTCCGGGCTTGAGTGTTGATTATCAACAAGATACGGAAATCAAGCTTGAGGGGTTTTATTGTAATTACGCAGGAAGAAGTTTTTTTATGATTGATACGTTTTCGGCTTGTCCGATGGGTAATATTGACGGTACGCTTCTTTATCATTTGGAAGACCATCGTATTAATATTCAGCTAAGTCAAGACAAAGTCATCATACAGGCTTCGGATGATACGCAGATTATCTTAGAAAAGAATGAGCCGATCAGTATCAAAACGAAAGAAACCTCGTTATTTGAATTGATCCACCGTCTTCTTAATGCGATCTTATGCTTAAAAACAGCAGGTTCTCCGGCAATACACACCTTAGATCCCGAAAGTATCAGAACGTTTACACAATTACAAAAAAAGGATTTACCGAAAATATTAAAATGAGGTTTTTATGGCTTTAATCCCCAGTACCTTAAAAGCAGAATTATTAATGATTTTTCAAGAAATGAATACAAAAAACGAACAAGGCAATCCGATGACGGCTGAGCAATACGCCGACAAACTCAGTATTGCCATTACGAATTATATCAAAACAGGTGAAGTCAATACCATCCTCACCGGTACGGCAGGAATGAATCCGATCAGCGGTACCGGAATAGGTTTGATAAAATGATTTTTGATTTGAGCAAATTTTTAGAGCGTTTGGAAATATTCATCAACACACAAAAAGGAACGGTTATTAATAATCCCGATTACGGTTGGGATTGGGATTTACTAAAAGATGCTATCCTTACGAGAGACAAGCTCATAGAAATCGAAAATAGTATTAGTGAGAGTATGCGGTATTTTGTGGATTCGGGACAGGTGAGTCATTTGATTACCGAAGTCAATTTATTAGAGAACAACAGCATCGAAATTGTTATTACATCGACTGTAGAAGAAAAAAGTTTTACGATTATCAGTGATCCTATCAATTTAAGTTCAGGAAAATACGTATATGTCAGAAAATTCCATTTCCTCTAAATTCTCTCCCCAACGATTCAAGTTGGAGTTGTTGGCTCAATATGAAAAAACCTTAGCACCGGGCGAATATTATCCGGAAGATATTTTACAAAACACGGTCAATATTATGGCAATTCAAGCCGCACAATTAGCCTCTTACGCTTTTAATTTTTTAGGAGCAGACCTTGATCCGGAAATAGCCACAGGCACGGCTCTTGATCGTTGTGGACAAAAAGTCGGAATCAACGAACGTTATACAGCGACCTTTTCTTACGCCGAGCTTATCATCGTTCGAGAAGAAGGCTATAAACCTGTTGTCATTCCTGCAGGTACGGAGTTTTCACTGGATGGAATAATTTTTGAATCAACGCACGATTTAGCAATCGACCAACAAATATTAAGAGTCCGGTCAATCGACATCGGCTCTTTGAATATCATGCCTCGTGAAGCGGTGCTTGTTAGTCCTATTGTTGGGATTACTGCGATTTCTTCGATTACTTTTTACAATCAAGGACGTAATACGGAGAACGACGAAGAATTTCGGATTCGTGTTCTCAACGCCTATTATCAACCGGTATTTGGCGATTATATCAATCAATTACAACAAGAGTTCACCGCCTTGCAAGGAGGACAACAAATCTATGCAGATTCGGTATTAACAATCTATCCGATCTTTCCGAGCCTGACCTATCCTCCTTACGGTATTCCTGACGACTCCACGATGCAAGCCATCCAAGAACAGTTATCCCGTCTTATTACCTTTGGGATTAGTCGATGTGAAGTGATTGCCCCTAGCCCTGTTCCTTTAGATATTACCGTGATGGGCTTAGTACCTAATACGGTAGAGATTCGTACACAAATTATCCAAGTCATTCGGCAATATTTTGAATCGATACGGAATCCCGGAGCTAATTTTGTCGGTTGGCAAATGCAACAACTTATAGGAAATCTTGCCGCCTCTATCAATAATATCACTCCTTCAGAATTAAAACCCCCAATTAACAACGGAGAATTTTTTGTTTTAGGAAATATTCATTTTATTGAGGTGGGATAATGCAACGCTTCAAACCAGAAGTATTTATTAATTCTCTCGCTGGAGGATCAGCTCAAAAAAACAATCCCTACGCCAAGCTTATTTCTTATATAACTACGGCTTTTAGCGAGGTTCTTATCAAGTCCTTTTCCGAAGAAATCATCCCAGAAAAAGATATAGACAATCCTTTATGGAATCCCGTTATTAATTTGGACAAATGGGTACGCATTTTTAGAATTCAAGATATTATCACCAACTACACTCCCCCTACGGAATACATAAATTACCTTGTGAGATTTTATAATAGACTGCTGATGATCCGACCTTATCCGATCGCCACGCAAAAAATAAATAAGCTGTTCCAAGAATACGATGAGTTTGGTATTACCGACGTTGTTTTTAATCAAGTGTTTACTTTGAATAAAGATCCGTTAAACGGTGATGTCGGACTCGGTTTTCCCAGTTCTGGTACGATTCTTCGGATCGATCAAACGAAAAAGTTTAGTGAATATTATCCTGCTACCTTAAAATTATTGCAAAAAATTCTCCCTATTACTGCTGTATTACAGGTTGATGTTCGTTTTAGTCATGGGAAAGAATACCCTCCTTACGATGAATTTTTAGTTATTCATCATGGAAATACGGTTTATCAATCGACGGAAACGGCATTAATTTATCCGAGAGGAAGTTTTGACCTAATAAAAAATCCTGCAGACAGTCTTGTTAAAGGAATGTTTATCATTAACGATCGGATTACCTTCGACGTACAAAACATTATTAAGGACAAAGCGATTAATCCTCTTGTCTATTTATCGGTGTTTATTAATAATATCAACGCTCCTTTAATCAATGTCGAGCTAACGCTGGGAGATCGTACTTCAAAAAATTATCAGCTTTCAGATTTAAGCGTAAACATTTGGACATCGGTATTAATTGCTATGGAGATCCCCGCTCAGCATACGATCGTTGATGTATCGTTTTTTAGCGAGAATCAATTTGCTCTTGATGAGCTTAGAATCCATATCGGTAACAATAAATCTAATAATATTTATATCAATAAATCCATTAATACCTTGATTATAAAAGACTACATCACATAGGAACAAGTATGAAATATTTTGAAGATAATAGCGGACGAAGTCCCCTCGTTGACCATTCCGATTCCGAGTTGGGATCTTCGCCGACTGCCGCTCATTTTAACGGAATCACTGCCGAATTATGCAATCTTGTTAAAGGAGTAGGATTGCCCTTAAATCCCTCCAGTGGCAACGGCACCGGCTCGGACGGACTGTCCGTTTTTGAAAGCTCCTCCAATAAGCAAATCTTCTATGCAGTTGATAAATTGGTACAGGATTATTATTTGCAATCCAAAGAACAATTAAGACAAATCATCTCCACAAGGCTTTCTTATGCTTATAATGATACGGCTCTTATCGGTGCGAGAGAAGAAGGATACACAATTTATTTTAATTCCTCCTTATCAAAATGGATGATAAAAAAAGGCTTAGGCTATACGGCAGACGGTCATATCATGATTTTAGAACAGGATGAGATCATCGATATAAAATCCCTATGTCAACACGCTCCCGATCATCTCTTACATTTTCAAATTAGTCGGAAATATATCTTACAGGAAGAAGATTATCATTGGGATTCTCCTACTCCCCGTTATAAAAAAACGGAACGTTATGAATTTATCTATACTCCTATTGAGCATATCAACATTTCCGTAACTTCATCTAAATTAGAACCCAATCATTTTGTATTTGCCAAAATTTCTATTCGTTATCATAGCGATCATACAGAGGAATTCATCGATCATCGTATCCTCAACAATTTGGCACAGTATGAATATTATCGAGGCTTCAAAAGAAATCATCATATCGGTTTTACCTATACACAGTACGCCACCGAAAACACCAATCATTTTGACAACAGTAAATCTCCAGCTTCCGCCTTAGGCGATTTCGGAACGTGGGTTCTCCGTTATCAAGGGAAGAGCCTTGCTTTTCGGACGGAAGGCACGGAAGCTAATCTCAATCGAGGGAACGACGGTATCCAACATAGTGCGATCCAACACCATCAGCATGATACCCACATCGGAGGACATAATCATACCACTCATATAGGAAAACATGGTCATAATATTCCTACTAATAGAGGAACTGCTAGCGGATCTCGTATAGGAATACTTCCCCCTAATCCATCCAATGCAAGTGGTTCTTTTAGTGTTGAGGAAACTGACTTAGGAACAAAAACTTCTAATACAGTCGATCTAGGAACAAAGCGTTCTGGTAATCAAGTTACAGGGAATGCCTCTTCGGAAACACGGATGAAAAATGCTTTAATCAGAATCTATGAGCTAGTGTCTTACAAAGATATTATGTGGTTTGGGGTTGGTAGACCCCCCATAGAAAATTAGGAGAGAACAATGATTCCTTATATTGTCGTTTATCATCTTATGACTAAGATGATTCGAATTATTTATCAAACAGACGATACAGCGTTTGTAGAAAGTCAATTACAAGAGAACGAAGCATACCAATCCTATGACAATTTTCAAGGCTACGCCGGTGTGAGTATTCTTCGTTTTGACCGCTTAGGAAATTGGCTGTCTTTCGAGGAGCAATTAAAACAGCGGCTCCTTCCAATGGACGAACTGTATACAGACGAGCAAGACTATTTCAACCAAATGCAAAACGAGTACGATAAAGGGCATCATTACTTGAATACGCAGAATACCCTCCATCTTATTCAAGAGAGTATTAAATACGCTGGTGCAAATCCTAAACAAGCTTCTTCGCCCCAAGTTCCCCAAGAAGCTCCAGAACAAAACGAAATCCCAGTAGAAACTTACGAAGAAGCTCCAAGAGAACCTTTAGAAGAGCCAAGCGAATTGGATTTGATAAATTTTGAAATCGAACAACTAGAAATACAAGTGGGAATGGAGATTGTTCGAGAAATGGGTAGAAAAAAACTCTTAGAGGGAGGCAACGAATGAATCCAGCAGACCAGACCAGTGAACGCTATTTAGAATTGTTAAGACGGCGAGAAGAACTGCTAAAGGCTGAACAAAATGCAGAAAGAGAACATTGAATTTTTATTACAAGCCCACGCCAAGTTAGAACAAAGTATTGAGAAACTCGCCCGCTCCGTAGAAAGTTTAGCAGAGAAGAATTATAAATCCTCCGAGCGGACAAATACTTGTCTGCAAGAGCTGGCAAAAGAAGTATCCAAACTGATCGAACGGGATAAAGTTCAAAACAAAAGACTGGATCATATCGAAAAACAATTATCCAATCACGACCATATCATCAAGATAGGAATCGGAGGAGGGATTGTATTACTCTCTGTGTTAAGAATGCTAGGAGTCCCAATATGATGCACAGTAAACCCCTCTCTTATTACACCAATCGGATTGCGATAGTCTTTATCATCTTGTTTTTTATGCTCTCTTGTGTGATCGTCTTTATTAAAAACGATCACCGAAGCCTTATTATTTCTTTACTCATTGCTCTTAGTGGAACGGTGGGCTTATTAATTGTAACGATCGCAAGCCCCAACAAACAAATTGACTGGATTGATAAATTATTAAATAAAAATTCTCAAGCAAAGGAGTAAGTGATGGCATTTATAAAAAACAGCACCTGCGAATTAATTACCGGTAATATCCCCATTATTAATAAATGGCTCGGAAAACCCTTGATGATTCATACAGCGGCGATTAATATGAGAGACAATACCCATACGGACAACCACGAACGCTACCATGTCGAACATAATGGTTGGAAATGGTTTGGTTATAGTTTTTCTATTGAGCAGGATGGGAGAATATTTTTCTCACGACCGACAGCAGAAATCCAACAATATCACTGTATCGGTCAAAACTCCAAAAGTATGGGGATTTGTATTTGTGGAAACGGTACAGTCGACTCTCTCACCGAAGAGCAGTACCGAAGCTTATTAAAAATCATCAACGCCTATCAAATAAAAACGATTCTTATCCATCGAGATTTCCCTCATCAAGGCAAAAGAAAAGCCTGTCCGGGAGACATCTTATTGGAAGACCTCAATAGAAGATTCGGCACGATGCTTTACCGAGCCTAAAATGAAAATTAGCTTTCTCATCGGTTTAATCATAGGAGGGGGAACGGTTTTTCTGTTCCTACGATCAAACCGATCAACACCAGCCACAATGACGGTTACTTCTTCCGATCCTCGAGCCACGATTAGCCACGAACAATTAGCAGTCCAAACCAAAAGAACACAGGTAGAGGCGATCGCTTCCTTCCAAACCGATAGAGCCGGTTTTTATACCAATACCATCACCATCAACAGAAACGCCCTTCAATACAAGCATTCGCTTGCTCTCGAGGGTAGTTATTTTATTAATACTCAAATGCCGGTACTGTCCCTATCCTACTCTTACTCTTGGTTTTTGATTTCTATAAAAGCCGGCTATTCGTTCAAGCTGCACACCACAGACTATGGCTTAGGGATTGGTGGTGTTTTCCGTTGGTAAGAAAATATAATTAAAAAACTCTTGACAAATTTATATATCTATCTTAAAAAAGATAGAGAGTAATCGATAAGAGTCTGTGTGAGCAGGCTCTTTTTTTTGTCTCAGATAGATAATAAAAAAGTAAAAGAAATTTTTTCAAAACTTGTAGTAAA
Organism: Brevinema sp.; assembly: GCA_051658845.1. Lineage (GTDB taxonomy): Bacteria > Spirochaetota > Brevinematia > Brevinematales > Brevinemataceae > Brevinema_A. The sequence continues at coordinate 44,358 of JBOFNI010000093.1, forward strand.
TAATTATTTAATTTATAATTGAATAATAGTATTAAGGAATGTCTATGTTTCAAAATTTAATAAGTATTAAACCTGATAGCTATCTATATTTTAAGTTATATCAACATCATGGTAATGATTTTCAAAATTTATTTAATAAAATTATGCAACAGATAGATGAGCAATTTCATCCTATTAAGCAAAAACGTGATTACGGCAATGATGGATATAGTCCTTCACAGAAAACACAATTTGCCTGCTACTCTCCCGAAAAAAATAAACCAGATACTGACATTTTAAAAAAAGCAAAAGGTGATTGGGAAACATTTCAGAATAGTATAACAGAAGATAGTAATAGACTGACTAATCTTAAGGAATTTATATTTGTTTTTAATCTGGATGAACTTCCGGAATCAGTATCAACATTTATTAGAAATTGCACATTAGAAAATATAACAGTAAAATTTTGGCTAAGAAATCATCTAATAGATCAGTGCCGATCGTTAACTATGGAGCAATTCAAAACTATCTTTCCTGATATTGAAGATGTAACTGAAAATAATAAATTAGATACCCTTCGTCAACAATTGGAATTATCCTCTGTGAGAGATACCGTATTAATGCATGAAAATACAAGTATTCCTCAAGCATTATTATCTATTGACGATCTACTAAAATTACCTACTCTATCATATGAAACAAAGAAGTTTTGTAAAGTTAAGAAACTGGAATATTTACTAAACTTAAATCAGATAGCTGAGACTGAAGAATATTTTGAGCAGGTAAAATCAGATATAACTCCAGAACAATGTATTATCACCCAAGCATGGATTTTTGTTTGTAAACATAAGGATGAAGACTTACGAAATCATATACTTAATTATATTAAGACTCCTCCTAGTATACCTCATTTTTTGTTTTTTGTTTCTCTCGTTTTTTCTGAGGATGAGCTGACAAATTATTATGATGACATAGATAAAATTAAAAATGATATATATTATCAAAAAGGGTACTATCAAAAACTAAAAAAAGATTCCTATACAAAAAGTTATGAGTATATTAATATCATCATCCAAGAAAATGAAACTCTAGATTTAGAGTTGGTAGAACTCTATGTAGATGCTTTATTTTGTAAATATATTAATTTAATACCAGATTTTTGTTTGACTACAGATGAAGAGAATTTCTTAAATCAGTGTTTGGAAGATATGAAAACAGATCTATTTCTTTATACTTATGCATTATTTTTATTAAAGCAATATGATAAGATAGCTATGTCTATCAAGGACTATGAAGCTAGCCCCATTAATGATAATCTTATTACTATATTATATATTACGGCAATAAAAACCAATAATACGGATTCTATAAATGAAATTTTAAAATATTGCATAGATAAAAAAAATATAATATTATTATCCGTTTGTTTATTTTTAAATGAATCTATAGATAACTCACGTTCTTTACAAATAATCAATTTTATTAAAGCGTGTGATACTATAGACGAAACTACCCTATTCCGATTGGTACCTTTTTTAACCAAACATAAAGAATGGGAACTACTATATGAGATGGTACGGAATTGTAATATTTTAGATATTGATAAAAATTTTGATAAATATAGACTATTACTACGGAGTGCTATTCTACTAAATAAACCTAAGGAAGAATTACAAAAGTATATTACTCTTGTTTATCAATATCTCCCTCAAGAAGTTCCTATAGAAATATTAAGGGAGATATTATTTCTATTTACAAAATATCAAAACATAGAATACGTTTCTTTACTATACCAGAATTATTTAGGAAACAGGCTTGATGAGTTTGATCAGAACACAAGGCAACTTATATTAGAATGTTTAATTCAAGTACTGCTATTAGAATGCATCAATTCTTATATAGATGAATATATACAACATGATTTTGATGATCTTGAGTTACATACTGTACACTTAATATTGATATATATTAAAATCTATGCCTATGAGAAAGCATCTCCATTAAGAACATATCTTATGAAATTTATTAATACAAAAGATGATAACCCCAAATTTAGAATATTACTCAACGATCTATGTTCCTATGAATACAGCCAGGAATCTCTAGAATTACAACGATCATATTATGAATCTATTAAAGATACTTTTATACTTTTAGAACCTGAGCATTTAATACCCTTATGTATGGAATTAATATTTTTTGATATGCCGGATACTATGGTGGAATATGTATACCACTACTGGAAAGGCAATCAAGCATGGGATTTGTGGGCATATTTCCCATTAGATTGCTTTAGATATATCGATCAAAGTCTGGGTAAAAGACAATTTTATATTATAAAGCACTCTTTTACGGATTTAAAAAAAATATTAGTGATCGACCCTACCAATACCAGTATCAATAAAATTAGCGACAGCATTATTGAATTACCATATAATTCTACAGAGGCTAAAATATTAGTAGATAGCGACAAAGGCTCTGTTGTTTCTTTATGTTTAGACGGCTTGAGTGAGTGGGAAATTATAGATATTCAAACAACTCTAGGATTTCTTCTTAAAAATTTAATGCCGATTAATAAGTATATGCGTTCTTTTTCTATAGATCTAAAAGCAATAAAACAAATCAAAGATCCAAAAGAACGTGGTGATACTATATTCAATGTATTCTCTATGCAGCTTAAAACATTCAGTGATTCGATTGAAAAAAATAATAGTGGTACTAATACTATTGTGAATCAACAAGACAAAGAATCTATAATAAATTGTTTGGATATTATATGTCGTATGAATGTACTAAAACAATTTATTAATTCTCATGAAAAATTAATACCTGCGTTACCAAAAAATTACCCTGATAAGTATCAAATATTTTCTAAATTAATAGAACAAAAACAAGAATTCAGCTTTGATATTATAAATTTATATTTATTATTTCTCCTAGAAAACAAAAATATTAACTTAAAAAAAAATATATCAAAAATATATATTTTTACAACTACTTGGATAAATATATTAAATTTTAGTAAAGATATTGATGTATCGAGTGATCCAAAATTAAATAAAAAATTTTTACAGTGGGTAAAAGATAATACGACTATCATCAATCAAAGTAGCAATTTACAGTATATTAGCGAGATATATATAAACAAGCAGTATTGGTTTACAATGATCGATACAGTTAATACTCCTAATATCTTAGGATATATTCCTTTTAATCCAGACGTTAATGTAAGTATAGATAAATATATGTATAATATAGTCTATCTATTAGAATATAGTTATAGTAGTAATATTATTGATCATATAAAAATGAAGCAAGCTTGTGTAACCTTATCAGATAAATTTCCACCTTATACCAAAGAGATATATAAAATTTTTATAAGATATATATGGAATGACCTTGTTAATGATATAAATAATTTTAGTAATTGGAATCTTTTAAAAGACATACAAGATTTAGAAAGTATCTTAGATGAACTTGAAATAGAACGACCTAAAGATAAGTTAAAATTATTTATACTAAAGTATATAAAAAAATAAATATTTATTATATTTTAACTTGACAAAAATGGAATATTGAATCTATACTAAGTATATAATACTCTAATATGAGAGAAAATATGTTAGGATTTGAAAGGATTAAGCGATATGGTAAGTCTAAATACTTACTAGACATACAGGCTAATAATTGTGAACTGGATGGTATTGAGTTTTATTCTCAGGCAGAAAGCAAGATACGTTGTTTAAAGTATGATGATCCATGTACTGATGAGGATAAGCATGGTATAGCTGATGAATATATACAAATGATTATAAAACATATCAAAACTATAGATCCCGGTAATGATATTAAATATATTATAGCCCCTCCTCCACACTATAATAGAGAGTTCTATTGTACGCACTATATTGTAGAGCAATTAGTTCAGCACTTCTCTTATACTGATTTATCCAATCAGTTGGTTGATAGTTCTACATGTTCTCAAAAAAGTACAAAGAAGCACTCTGGTACTCAAATTCAAGACAGGTACTCGTTAAACACTCCAGTTAATGATAAGACCTTGATCTTTGATGATGTATTAGATAGTGGACAGACCATAAGAGATTTAAGCAGTATTTTTAAGGGATCTGGCAGTATAGCTGTTGTTATAGCGGTATGTTAAAGGAGTCGAATATTGTTTTATAAACGTGGTAAATTAGATATAGAGTCTAGCCCTAATAAAGTTGCTATTGTTGGTAGTCGACATGTTAATAATGAGCTAAAAAAAATCACTTTTGAAATTGCACAAGAGCTAGCAAAAAATGAATGTACTATCGTAAGTGGTTATTCTAATGGGATTGATGAACAAGGACATCTTGGGTGTATTACAGGTGGAGGTAAAACTATCGCTGTATTAGCAGAAGGATTTGCTCATTTTCGTTGGAAAAGCAGTTTCCAGTCTCTTAATATGACAAAAAAACAACTAGAAAAACATATATTATTCATATCAGAATTTAAAGACCAGGAAGTATGGAAACCGTTCAGAGCAATGCAACGAAATCAAACTATTATTAATCTGAGTGATATTATTATAATAATGTCTATGGGAGAAAAAGGAGGAACATTTAATACATTTCAAAGAGCATATAAGTCAAAAAAGAAAATAGTAATCTTAGACACACCAGAACATCGAAAAATCATTGATAATGAACCCTCAAATTTATTTTCAGATAATATAATACACTTTGTGGAAAATCCTTCTCAGATTATTCCCTTAGTAATCCAAAATTTTAAAACTTCAAATTTACAGAAAAATTCTACTATGTCTCTTTCTCAAGAATCATCTATTTTCTATAGTGCTAATTAAAACTCTCCTTAGCATGTATATCGTTCAATACTACTTAATTTTACTTCAAGACAGGCTTTTTGATCTCTGTATTGAACAATATGCGAGCCTTCACAATAAACCAAATCCCCTTGACTAATTTCTCCGGAATGAATTTTCTTCTGTAGCTCTTCTGCTTTCTTTCCGTAGATCGTACAAGGAACATACACGGGACGCTTTACCTTTTCTTGAGGAATAGACAAGACTAAATAAAACATTCCGTATCCTACCTGAGAAAATCTCAAACCGTCCAGTTTGCTAATTTCTGCGATCATAGTTATTTTATCTTGAAATATTTCTTCTTTCTTTTTCATAATACTCTCATAAAATACTGATATATTTGATATAGACTTGTACGATAGGATTCTCCGGATCTTTGTTCTTAAATTCCTTTACAATCCTATCCTGTAAGAAATACAAGTCTTTCATTTCTAAAATAGGTATATCCAAAATTTCGATACATCGAGCATTAAAATACGTCCCATTCAATGTCTTACAATTCATAAACACAAAATAGGAATATCTGTTCTCTTTTCTAAATAATTTCATCAGGTTCTTTATCATGCCTAAGCTCCCTATCATTATTTTTTAGCTCTTCGAAGACACCCGCATTAAAGGTATTGTGCTTACTTTTCCAATATTGAATTTGTGCTTCAAGTTCTTCTTTCGTCATCCCCTATTCTCCCAAATAATATTCATCCGTATAACGAATTTCCTGCAAGCGAAGAATATGAAATTGCTCCAGTTTATTAATATCTAAAATCCCATTCATCTTCATCGCCAACCTCAGCGTTCCTAATGAAAATCGTTTCAGCCGATCAGGAATATTTTTTCGTCTTAATCTTCGATGGTAACTCATAACTTATCATACTCTCGTATTCTTTCTGTTTTGTTTTTTCACTTTTTTTAGAGCTGATTCCCATTTAGCGATAGACTCTTTAATACTTTTCGATAATTCATCTTCTATATCTATATCTTCTATTTGTACCATGATGTATTCAATATATCTTTCTATCTGATCCGATTCAATACATTGTAAAAGGATATAAATGAGATTGTGATATATAATAACTCTTAACTTATTTTTTCCATTTTCGACGTTATCACTGTTATTATTTAAATCTTTTAATTCCTTAAAAGCTGATAACGTACGTTCTATGTTGTTCATGTTATCTACTATTAATTCTTTACTTAATGCTAGTTGTGATTTTTTCATTATTCTTCTCCAAATATTGTACGATAATAACACCAACTTTGTGGGGCTTTTTTATTTTTAGGAAGTGGAGTTGGTATCATAGATTGAAATAATATAACTCCCCATAAATATAATATTTCTTTATCGTTCCGATATTTTTCTATTTCTTGAATAGATAAACAACTTGCCGTTGATAATAATGATAAATCTTCTTGAGAAGCTTTGGGATCATAATGAAATATAGATTCTAAACTTGAGAATCCCTCTATCATTTTTGTTTTTGTATTGTACCAATAAATTTTACAAGGAAATTCAATATTCTTAGGTTTTGTTTTTCTAAGCTCTACTATTTTTTGTCCACTCTTTATTTTTTCTAGCCACTGGTCGTGGATACTCGCTATAATATCCATGATTAACTCCAAAGGTAATTATTTTCTCGATCCTCTATTCTTTTGCAAGCGAGGTCAAAATATTCGCTCGTTATTTCTACTCCGATAAACTTTCTTTGTGTTTCGATACAGGCTATCGGTACTGACCCACTCCCACAAAATCCGTCAAAAATAATATCCCCCTCGTCAGAATAGCTACGAATCAAATGAGCTAAGAGAGCAACCGGCTTCTGTGTCGGATGGACAATCTCTTTCTCTCGATTAAAGAACAAAACATTATTTGGATAATTCGTAAACTCCGTTTTTACCGTCCCTTTATGCGAGGGTCTCTTTCCGTAAACAACTCCAAAAGCAGAGTAAACTCCTTGCTTACGATGTCTAATATGATTTTCTGCTGCTTTTTTCAAACCTTGCGGATTATAAACCATTCTCGACTCGCCTAATAAACTTTGATGCCCCATACTTCCTGTACTAAACACCATGATATTTTCGTATTTTTTCATAGGCATATTTTTTGCTTGAGGAAAACCCGTAACGTTGTTCTTTACCCAAATAAGGTCGTATTTATAATATTTCTTATGATGGTATTTAATATCCATGCAGAACGGTTCATTACCGAAGATTACGATATTCATATTTTTATCAAGCACCGCCTTCTCAAAAAATGTTTTCATATCAATTTTTTTATCCCAAGCACAATTCGTCGTATGATAAGGAGGATCAATCAAGATATGGTCATATTCTTTAATGATAGCCAGTAAACAATCGCCTTGATATAGAATCCCATTTTTGAACTCCTGTTTTTGCATCAATTATTCTCCCTGTTTCAATACCGCACGAACAAAAGCGTCTTCCTTCAGGCATTGACGATTATAATCGACTGCCGATTCTTGTTTCTCACAGCACAGCACGAAGATCGTTTCTTTTCCCGGCAACATCGCAATGAATCTGTTCACACCTACTCGATGGATTTTTATCTGTTTGCAAACTTGCTGGGCTTGATGATAAAACTCTTTAGAACATCGTAGCATCTTATGGTTCTCCTATGAATCACTTTTTAACAATACATCTTCTTCGAGCTTCATCCGAATATCTTTTTCGATCACGATATAGCCATTCTCTTCCATCGTATCTCTCAGTTTCAGGTACTGCTCCTGTGATAAGTAATCTCTTGCGTTTTCTAAGATCTTATTTGTAGAAATTACTGTCCGTTCTTCCTGTGGTGGCTTACAAGTAATAATTAGATCTTTAGGAATATCTAAGCCAAACGCTTCGCATAACTCCAAAATCTCTGGAATGGATTCGTCGGCTTTCTTTTGTTTCTTGAGTTTGTTGTCTTCCTTATACGAGAATAAGATTAATTTATTTTCTTCCGCTTCCGTTTGAATCGAACTCTTGAGATAGCCTGCAATATTACTCGTTCTAATATTAATGTATTCCATGATCGCTACAATTCTTTCCGCTTGTTCGAGCGTCAGATTATTCTTAACAACGGTCATCTGTGTTTGAGCGATCTTCGTTTCAAATTCCTTATAGGTATTAAACATCCTTTCCGTATCTGCAATAATAATCTCAATATTCTTCTGATGATTGATCATCCTCCCCTCCTATCCGACAATTCAAAATAAAAAATAATAGGCTTATCGATCTCTTCTATAAGACCAAACTTTTTTCCTATTCTATATTGACGATTACTATTATTCTGTCTCTGTAAAATATCTCTGATGCTTTTTCTAAATCCCTCTACATCATCTTGAGCTTTATAAAGATTGCAAGGTGGACAGCTAGCGATTAGATTATCAAGATTATTAGCTCCATTACTATTGCCCTTAAAATCTGATAATAGAGATAAACTATTCATGTGGTCTATATGCCACTTCTCGGGTAATTCACAGCCACAATAACCACATCTGCCGTTAGTTTTTTCAAAAATATGTTTTCTCACAGATTTTGAGAACCCCTTTCTTCCTGTGGCTTGTCTATAATATTGATTTTCTGTTGCTTTGTTTTTTTGGTAACTTACTTTTCCATCTGCATGATATATTGCTTTATAATCTGTTGACATCTTAATTCTCTTGATATTTTTTTTCTTTTTTAGTACGTTCTATTCATTTTCTATTTATTCATCTACAATCTCTAAAAATTCGATATGTTCTTTGTGATCTTCCATATTACTTTTTATAGTAATTTTTAATCTTGAATTACAGCAATCACAATGAAAAGTCAATAATTCTAATCTTCTACTAGCATATTCTACTTCAAATAGAGTTCCTTTAGGGATATGTGCATAATGATTCTGCATATCTACTTTACTTCTTACTAGTTTTCCTATCCAGTCTCTTTTGAGTTTGGGATATGGGATTACTTTTATTTTATACATAATTTCTCCTTATAATTTATTAAAATATTCTTCTATGCTTTTAATAAATTCTATTTTCTCAGTATTCCACAATAAATCTTTGTATCTTTTATATTGAGCAAGAAAAAGATGAGATAAGCAATCCAACCACAGCAAAATAACAGCCAAAAACTGAACAGATCATAAGGAAACAGAATATACATCCCCAATAATATCAGGTCAAAAATGAATACCAAAACCATATACACTAACAGTCGAGTATGGAATCTACCTCGATAAAATAATACACCTTCCGGACTCATAAAAAAGTTGTTTATTGCTTCCTTTGCTACTTCTTCTTTATTTTGCATGATATATTTTCTAATCAGACGTCTGTATCTTTTTACTTTCTTCTCACCCACGAGTATACTCCTATATCTTATCTTATGAACCATTTCGTTGGAAATATTGTTATTGCTAAACAAACCCAAAATACTGGTATCATCCACCCAGCATTAACATAAGTTATTACTCGATATTCTTGTGAACCTAAATTTAGATCAATTATCATAGTTCCAATACTTTTCCACAGAAAAATACAAAGAAACACAATCACATAGATATTACAAATAATTTCTATATTCGTAATAAGTTCTTTCAAAAACTTATTCATTCCTTACTCCTTATTATTGATTACTTTTAAGAGCTGTTTGATAATGGCACTAACAACAGGTACAGGAACAGCATTCCCAAACTGTTTGTAGGCTTGATTATCCGAACATTCAATTTGGTATTCTTCTGGGAATCCCTGTAACCTCGCACACTCTCTCGGTGTCAATTTCCGAATCCGATCTTCAATAGAGTATAGTCCTGTTTTACTATACCCTTGTGCTGTTAGAGAAATAGCGTTTTCTTCGCTATTATAGACCCGATAACCTTGATTCCCTTTGTTATTTTGAGCTACTCGATCAACGATAAATTCTGCGTTTCGAGTTAATGAGCAATATAAATTATCCGTATCGAATACTCTTTGTCTTTGTGTTCCTCGTCCTAAAAAAGGCTCGGCAATATAATTCCCATTCCACGAACCGTATTGTCTTGCAAGTAAGGTATGTGCTTGCTCGGGATTCACAGGGCAATTTTTGAATATCCCCTTTTGTTTTTTATTAATATACTGAAATAAGCTCGGATTCTTTATGAAATATTTCTCTTCCACTTCCCGTTCTAATATTTCTTTGAGGGAAACTTTGTAGCCGTAAGGAGAAGGAAATTGAAAACGGAAATATTCCTCACGATTTCTAAAACCGACCATAAAGACCCTTCGCCTCACTTGTGCCAATCCAAACTCAGCGGCATTAAGAATAGTTACTTTGATAAAATAGCCTAGATCTTGGAATGCAGACAAGATCGTATCAATCGTTCTCCCCTGCTCATGCGAAAGTAAATTTGGTACGTTCTCTAAAATAAAATATGCTGTTTTATGATATTCTAAGATCCTCACAATCTCATAAAAAAGAGTTCCTCGTATATCTTCGAATCCTTGTTTCCGACCGGCTGTCGAAAAAGGTTGGCAAGGAAATCCAGCACAGAGTAAATCATGCTTAGGGATTTCGTTTTCCGATATTGCTGTTACATCACCATAAGGGGATAAACCGTGATTTAATTTATATTGCTGACGGGCGTACTTATCAATCTCACTCGCCCACACTACTGGGATTCCGTTCTCTTGACAAGCATAATGAAATCCCCCTATCCCACAAAATAAATCTATCGCTTTCATCTCTCTCACCTTTAAAATACTTACTGTCTCAATATCTTTGTGATACAAGTTGTATCACAAGATGTGATTTTGTGATACAACTTTATGATAACACCTTTCGCTTATATTCCTTACAAAGGATTTTCTGTTTCTCTATATGACATCTTATCTCTATAAGCTTTTGTTTGTATTTGTATTTTTTATTTTCCAGTTCGTTTTTGATTGTAAGGTTGTCCACTTTTTTTAATTTGGCATTAATCACTTGTAATTCATTACGGTATTTAATTCTTTCTTTTATCGTTTGTTGTAGGATTTTCAACGCCTTCTTGTAAGGTTTAATCAGCTGATTAATTCTCTCCTTAAACTCATCATTCATTGGATCATTAAAAATCACTTGAACTAACTCCTCGTCTAAGCCATAGTATTGTATCGCATGATTTAAAGCTTTATCCACTTCTTTATGCTTTTCAAAAACGGTCAGTATATCCGTACTAATTTTTACAATAGGATAAAACTTTACCATGTCTTTTTTAGTTTGAACGCTAATACAATAGCTACTGTAAAAAATGATATCTCCGATTACATTAACCCGAATAGGAGCAAACCACATCCCGACTCTCGGAGTCCCAAAAATTTTACAGGAGTTTTTAGTAATCAAAAATGTATTGTTTATTTTCCAAAAAAAGCCTTTCGATTCGATAGTGTTAATTTCGTAATGTAATACAGTATTTTTTTGCTTTTTAGATACTTTACCGAAGATATGCGTATTCACGATCGTAATCGCTTCGTACAGTTCCAAATCAAACTCTTCCATGATTTGCTCAATAGTATAATCTTCATACTGAGATTTAATCCATTCTTTAATTTTCTTGACAACCGATTCAAGAGTCTTCGATGTTTTTACTAAGAGCATATTCTCCCTCAATTTTGTAGAAATTTCCTGCCTATTTTAAAACGCAAAGAGCCACTACGTAAAATACGTAGTGGCATCCTGTACTATATTATAAATTTCTTGGTATTCTGCCGGCACCTCTTCCAGTCTACCGGCTTTATCAAATATTACTATTAATTCTAGAAGTTTTTTTACCGCTGTAACTTCAAAGCTATTGTTTACATAATTTTTCCTTCCGTTAAATTTATGATTAGTGCAAGTATTGGTTATATCTACGTTTGTAGACATAATATCCATTATAGATAATTATCAAATATATAAATACAGAAATAAGGGTTGGTTATAATTATATAACAATAAATATTTATCTGAGTTATCTTGAAAATAGTCTATTAGTATATCTAAATAGTTTTATTAACGTGTTTTGATGTATGATAAGTGCTGTATTCATCAATAAATATTGCGGTGATGACACAGAGAATCCCTATTATTTTAAAAAGAGTAATCTGTTCTCCTAATAAAGGAATCGCAATAATAATAGTAAAAATAGGTTGGAGAGACATAATCAAGCCGACTTTAACTACATCTTTGATATAATGTTGTCCAACGGCTAAGAGAAGGAAACATAAAGCTGTAGCAATCAAGCCTAAATAACATAAAGCGATGATATTTATAGTATTCCAATTACTGGGAAAAGGTTCTCGTAATAGAAAAACAAAAATAAAAGCATAAAGACTACAAAAAATATTTTGAAAAACCGCCATCTGTAAAGGATTCTCTCCTTTAATTAATTGATTTCCTACAACTAATTGAATTGCACAGAATATGGCACAGAATACTGTTAGTAGCATACCAATATTCCAAACAAATTGAAAATTATCTGAGAGATTAAAGAAATACACCCCTATTAAGGCGATAAAAATAGAAATAATATTAGAAATTAAAATTTTTGATCGATACATCATGCTATTAAAAAAAGGAATAAGAACTAGATTTAAACTAGTAATAAAAGCACTTACGGAACTATCTAAAGTTTTAAGACCATACGTTTGTGTAGCAAAAACCAAAAAAACCAAAAATCCCATAATACTGGATTTTTTAACTGTTCGTAAGGCAATGGGCATCTTTATAATCAAAAATATCAACAATAAAGAGAAGAGCGTTCTGATTCCTATCATATAAAAAGGAGAAATTCCGGCGTCGACTAAAATTTTTTGAGCAACAAAGGCACTTCCCCAAAAAAAAGATGCTAAGTATAATACTCCTAGCCCGATATTTTCTTTTTTGTGAAACAATGGATGAATCCCCTCTTATTTATAAATCTATGACTTCTTTTCTCTTATTATTAAATGTTATTGCTCTATTTTTGTCCATTCTCTATAACGTACCTCTTTATCATCAGAATTGATAAGAATTTCAGTTAATAAAGTATCTTCTATCATTATGATATCCGGATTTTGGTAACCTTCATAAAAGAAAAACCCTATATTACGAACGTAATTAGCTCCAATTAATGTATCCGATTTTCCCTTATTATATGTATATCTAATCTCAATATTATTTTGAAACTCTAGGATAACACTATAATTCTTTTTAGTATTTGCTGCAGACTATTTTGTATTTTGTAAACATTCAGGAAACACTGCTTGGTCACTCTCTTTACCAAAGGTAGAGGCACTAAGGTAGAGGTACTAAATAATAGAAAGATTAGTATTTTAAACATTTTTACTCCTTATAGCATTTTTATGATTACATAAAATATCAAATAAGATAAACTATTTTTAGTTAGTTTTCAGAAAAATATTTGTTATAAATGGTGTCATAAACTCCATTTTCTTGGAGTGTAATAAGTGCTTGATTTATTTTTGTTAATAATTCGGTATCTTCTTTACGGAGGGCAATAGAATATTCTTCTTGGGTATTGTTTCCTGCTATTGCTTTGAGATTACCAGTATTGGCTACATAGCTTTTTGCCGGAATATCATCTAATACCAATGCGTCAATTTTACCGTTCTGGAGATCGATAACAGCTTGAGAAGCTCCATTATAACGTTCTACTTGAACACCTTCTAACTCACTAACAATAATATCTCCCGTGAATCCTAAGATGACCCCTACTTTCTTACCGGTAAGATCATCCATTGTATTAATAGTTATATTATTTGTATGAAGAACTATCATTTGTTCTTTAGCGATATAATAAGTATCGGAGAAGTTAACCACCTGTTTCCGATCTTCAGTAGCCGTCATTCCTGCAATAATCAAATCGACTTTTTTACTTTGTAATGCAGGGAGTAATCCTTCCCAAGAGAGGTTTTCGATTCGGATATTTGTTTGCATTTCTTCAGCAATTGCTTGAATTAAATCAATATCGAATCCTGTAATAGTATTATTTTCTAAATACTCAAAAGGAGGAAATTCTGCGTTGGTTCCTACGATTAATACGTTTTTTTGCATACCACAAGATATAAATACGAATATACTAATTGTTCCTATAATTTTTGTGAAAATTTTCATCTTATTTTCTCCTATATATGATTAAGAACTTTGTCTAAAAAATCTTTTGTTCGTTCGTGTGTTGGATTATTAAATAATACTTTAGAAGGAGCATCTTCTAAGATATATCCCTCATCCATAAAGATCGTCCGAGAAGAAATATTGGAGGCAAATCCCATTTCGTGAGTAACGACAAGCATGGTCATTCCTTCTTGTGCAAGGTCATTGATTACATCCAGTACCTCTTTGATCATTTCTGGATCCAATGCTGAAGTTGGTTCATCGAAGAGCATAACATGGGGATCCATCGCCAAAGCACGTGCAATAGCTATCCGTTGTTTCTGCCCTCCAGAAAGTTTATTGGGATACTCGTTAATTTTAGAGATTAACCCTACTCTTTCTAAAAGAATTTCGGCTTTTTTTTGTGCTGTTTCTTCGTCTGTTTTTTTTACTAATAAAGGTGCAAGTATTAGATTTTGAAGCACGGTTTTATGGGGGAAAAGATTAAAATGTTGAAAAACCATCCCTACATTTTTGCGTATTTCATTGATATTTGTTAACGAATCACTAATATCAATTCCTTCAATAAAAATATGCCCTTGATGAAAATCTTCTAGTTTATTGATACAACGTAATAAGGTTGATTTACCACTACCAGAAGGACCGATAATAGAAACAACTTCACCTTTATTAATCGTTAGAGAAATATCCTTAAGAACCTCTAAGGTGCCAAAATTTTTATGTAAATTCTGAATTTTAATCACTGGCTTGTAGTCTCTCTTCGATTTTTCTCATTGCTTTAGTAAATAGGGCAATAATAATTAAATAAATAAATCCAACTAATAAGAGAGGCTCTACCCCTCTGTATGTCTGACTGGTAATAATATTGGCGGAACGTAGTAAATCTACTCCTCCTATAAATCCAACGACAGAAGTTTCTTTAATGAGGGTAATAAATTCGTTTACTAAGGTAGGGAGAATTTTTTTGACGGCTTGAGGAAGAATAATTACCCGCATTGCCAGTGAATAATTCATTCCTAATGCACGTGCTGCATCCATTTGCCCACGATCCAGACCGTTGATTCCGGATCGAATAATTTCGGCAACATAAGCACCGGAATTTAATCCGAATGTAATTCCTGCAACAAAAAAAATAGGAACATCTCTTAAATACCCTACAAAAATAACATTGGCGAGAATCATTAATTGTACTACAACAGGAGTTCCTCTAACTACATCAATATAGCAAGAGGCAAAAATATTAAAAGGATTAAATTTAGTAGTAATACGCATAATAGCAAGAATAGTTCCACAAATGATTCCCATACAAGCAGAGAATAACGTTACCCCTAAGGAAAAACCAAGTCCTTGTAAGATATATTGATACCGGTAACTTTCAATAAAAATATGTTTTAATAACTCTAAATAGCTCATGCTCTTCCTTTTATTTATAAAAATATTTAATATTTTAGCTGATTTTCTTTATTTTGTCAAGATCTTTTGATTGACAAAGGATAAAATATTTTGTATAATAATATATCTTCGGGGCAGGGTGTAATTCCCTACCGGTGGTAAAGCCCACGAGCCATAAGGCAGATTTGGTGTAATTCCAAAGCCGACAGTATAGTCTGGATGAAAGAAGATTAATAAGTATCGAAAGACTTCTATTAGGATGATTAATTCTATTATTGGAGTCAGTTTATACTATGTTTTAGATCTAAGCCCTAAGTATTAAAACACTTAGGGCTTTTATGATGATCAGTTATCATATTTAGGAATCAATGAATGCAAGAATTTTTTATGAAAAGAGCAATAGAAATTGCTCAGTACGGTTTTGTCTCACCTAATCCTAGAGTTGGAGCTGTACTTACCCAAAATGATAAAATTATTGCAGAAGGATATCATCAGTCTTATGGAGATGCTCATGCGGAAATTAATCTTTTTCACTCTCTTCCTAAAGACTTTTCTTTTTACGATACGGAGCTTTACGTTTCATTAGAGCCTTGTTCTCATTATGGAAAAACTCCACCCTGTGCAAAAGCGATTATCGAACGGGGTATTAAAAAAGTCTATGTAGCATCCTTAGATCCCAATCCTTTAGTCTCAGGAAAAGGTGTTCAAATACTTAGAGAATCAGCCATTGATGTTACCGTAGGACTTTTAGAAGAAGAAGCAAAAAAAATTAACGAAGCGTTTTTTAAATTTATGCTTACTAATCGTCCTTTTATTTTGTTAAAAAGTGCCATGAGTCTTGATGGGAAAATTTGTACCCATACGGGACAGTCTAAATGGATTTCTTCTGAAGAATCTCGACGAGAAGTTCATCGCCTACGTAGTCAATATACAGCAATAATGGTAGGAATTAATACGGTACTGAGCGATGATCCTGTATTGACATCCAGAATAGAAAACGGGAGAAACCCTATCCGAATTATTATTGATTCAACCTTACGGACTCCTCTATTTTCTAAAATTGTTCAAAGTGCTCAAGAAATTCCCGTTATTATTGTAACTAAAGAATTAAATGTTGAAAAATACCTCCCCTATCAACAGTATGGAGTAGAAATTCTTTGTATTCCATCACAAAATAATAGAATAGATCTTAATTACTTAGCGGAGTTACTAGGACAACGAGGTATCGATAGTATTATGTTAGAAGGAGGTGCTGAATTGGCATACTCCGCTTTAGAGTCAAAAATCATTGATAAAGTGCAGCTCTATTATGCTCCTATTATTTTGGGGAGCGGTAAATCTTTTGTTAGTGGCTTAGGAGTTGATTCTTTAGATGAGGCATTTATTTTAGAAGAACTAACAGCAAGATCGAATAGTAAAGACCTAATTGTTGAAGCGTACATAAAAAAATAAGAGGTTACTATGTTTACAGGTATCGTAGAAGGTTTGGGAGTAATAAAAAAACTACGCAAATCTCAACAATCCGTAGAATTCACTATTGAATGCAATCTTTTAGATGATACGAAATGTGGAGATAGTATTGCTGTTAATGGAGTATGTTTGACTATTACAAAAAAAGATGATTTCACTTTTAATGCAGATGTTATGAATGAAACAATACAGGTCACGTCATTATCAACACTTTTACAAGGAGATATTGTTAATTTAGAGAGAGCATTAAGGTTATCAGATCGTTTAGGGGGACATATTGTTAGCGGTCATATTGACGCTGTAGGTATTATAGCTGGCATTCAACAGAATAGTATTGCGTCCGTTATCTCTGTTACCGCATCAGAAGATATTCTTAGATATATTATTAAGAGAGGATCTATCACGATAGATGGGATTAGTTTAACTGTTATTGATATTGATAATACAGGATTTAAAGTAAGTATTATCCCCCATACAATGCAGCAAACTAATCTATCGAAA
>JBOFNI010000094.1:0-1477 GCA_051658845.1 Brevinema sp.
AAAGAAGTAAGACTTGAGCCAAGGATGAGAAGGAGCAAAAACTTTCTCTTTATTGCAGTCAAAAAAGCCTTTTTGGACCCAAAAATACAGCTTCCAATACAAAGAAAGGGCACAATAATTTAGCAGAAGTTCTCCAAGCGGAGTCCCAGAGCCAAAAAAGTGCGCAAAAACCTGGTGTGAGCCTTCCTTTTTTTATACTCTTTAGTTAGCCCGATTCCCGTTATCTTTTACTGGTTTCCCCTCCTCCTTGTTTAAATTCCCCTTATCTTTTACCCTACTCCCTATCTAGGTTTCCTAAGTCCCACCCGCCTGTAATAAATTCCCCTTAATTCTCGACTTTTATCTATTTGTTTTTTTTTGTTTTTTTAAATAGTTGTGTCTCACCTTTTACCCTTCTGTGTTCATCCAATTCGCATTTCAGCATTTCTATTCCCTGGAGACAACTTGTTGTTACGTTTTTCTTCCTGAGGATAGTTTTCTTACTTTATAATGCGTAAGTACAATTTATGATTACTCAAATAGCTTTTTTGTCTGCCCTACCGCTCTTTTTAGACTATTTTAATGTCTCCTCTCTTTTTTTAATGCAGTGTTTGTTACCGTGATTAGTGCTCTGTGCTCGTGTAGTGTGCTAATATACATCTTCCCTCTGTAGTACGATTAGTCTTAACAGCCTTTCTCTAATCCTGCTTCTTTCCCAGCTCGTTTTTCTCCTGCCAGAAGGGACTCTATCAGGCGGACATGGCGTTCACAATTATCATGTTTAGCGGGGGAAATTAGCCTGTTTCTAGACCAACTCATCCACCTGCAAACGCTTCATCACTCCTCACCCGTGCGCATAGTGTTCCCACCGTGCACACGTGAGATTGGGACCCAAACTGACGATGAGATTAGCCCATCAACCTGTCCGGACAGTGGGGTCACTCCTGACCACTCATCTGACCGGTCTTCTCGCGTCGGTAACCTTCTCAGGTGGCATTTCCCCCAACTTCAGAGCAGCTGTCAATCGCCGCCCTCTCTTTCCAACGACCAGTCTCGCTCTCCCAACCTGTCTTCCCCCGCATACTTCTCCGACAATGACCTTATTACTTTGGACTGAGCGCTGGGTGTCTCCTTCTTTTCCTTCAATAAACAATTGTATCTAATCGTACCCTCCCTATTTTCGTCCTTGTGTGCAATCTTTTTTCAGTGTTTTTAACCTACACAGACATTTTACTTGTTCACATGAATTTTACCATTGTGCTCAGTGCTGGAGATTAATTAATTTTTATATTTTTTCAGTGCTATGGAGTAACTTTTTATATTTTTATATACGTTCTACTAGTGTTTTTCATAGCGACAAGAGTGCTAACTATAAGTAACACCTGTAATTAAAGCGTTCGTACCTTGCTCTCTACCTAACTTTTTTTGTGCAGTCATCATACATTGCTGCTTTTTTCATTATTATTATTATTATTTTATGCGCATACATAATTATTCC
>JBOFNI010000095.1:0-4533 GCA_051658845.1 Brevinema sp.
GGCATTGGAGATGGCGGGAATCGAACCCGCGTCCCGAAAGTCTTGATATAAGCCTTATCCACAAGCTTGGTTTATTTTTTTCTCTTAGGCAAAGTTTGGAAAATAAACAAACCTCTCTTTGCTGTAAGTAGTAAATTTAAGTATGCAACCCTACTACATCACATACCGAGATCTCTAAGTTATAATCAAAATCACTCTCACGAGATCAAAAAAGAGCGATCTTGAAACGTGCTATGATTAAGCAGCGTAAGCGTAGTTGTCGTTTGCAACTAAAAAGTGAGCCTTTTGAAGATATACTCAGACCTGCCTGAAACTTATACCGAAAATCTCCCGATCGAAACCGAACATCCCCTTTATTTTTAATTATAGCTTAATATTCCAAAAGCGTCAAGTATTTCTTGATATTTTAAATAGAATAAAGGTTATCACTCTTCCTTTAATCTCTTTTGAGAATATTGTAATTTTCTTAAAGCTAAAGAATCTTTCCCAAATAATATCCCCAAATCTTGATAAGAAAAGCCCAATTCTCGACACTTATAAAATTTATCATTTCTTAATATCCGAAAAAATGTCCCCATCACCGGTACATACATACGGACTCCCCCAAAATTCCGCATTAAACTTTTAATTTTAAATGCAGCCGTATGAGGAGCATAAGTATATATCACTTTGTATAGTTGTCTCAAATTGACATGCTTTTTCCCTTTTTCTCCTTTTTTCTTAGTCAACGATTTAGGGATATATAAATAACGATTTTTATGATTTTCTACAAATTTATTCAACCATAGCCCAATCAATAAAAATTCTTCGTCACTATCACAAAGATCTCTAATAAATTCTATCATTATCTGCTCCTAAAATATTTATTTTATACCAAGATCAATATAAGTCTTCTTTATTATGCCTCATTTTAATCATTCCTCCTTATCGATATATTTTCAATCAATTTCTTTATCTCTGAGTAATATTTATATCTTTTTAAGATACAAATATCTCACTTTCTATCGATAATATTTTGATCCCTCCTTAGATGTTTTCGATCTTCAAAAATCCATAGTAATTGATACCGTGTTTTATTTGCCAATGTATAAGATCGTACCATAACCCTACAATGACGACGAATGCCACGGTATGCTAACACTAAAAAAGTATTACCAATAGGAATTAGTAGGTCGTATACTATTTTATTATCGCCTAGAAACTCTACTAATAATAAATTACCTACTTTTATTTCTCGAATAAATCGACCCGACAATGAGAATTCCATCTCCATAATATCCTCTAATCTCACCATTACACGCCTCCTTTATATAAATTCTAAAATTTCTGTTAAAATAACATTAATCCTCTTAAGTTTTATCGATATTTATCCGAAATTACATATTATAGATAAATATTACAAACATATGTTATCATAAATTAATATATTTGTCAATACTTTTATCTATTTTTGTTAAAAATCAATCGAGGGATCTATGTCTTATGGAGAACGTTTAAGAGAAATAAGAAAATCACTTAATTTATCACAACAGGAATTTGGGAAAAAACTTGGGATTGCCACCATGATTGTTTCACGACTAGAAACGAACGATACGGTTTTAAAAGCCCCTATCTTGTCCAAAATTAACGATTTAGGTGTTAATCTTATATGGCTTCTAACCGGAGAAGGGCAAGCATTTCAATCCCGTACCGTCGAAGAGCTCACACAAAAACATTACTCTGTGCCTATCGTTGATATTCATGCTTCTGCAGGGGCAGGATCTGTCAATAATCAAGAACTGATCATAGGAACTACGGAGATTGGTGTAGAATTTAAAGCTTATTGGGGGAAAAATACAGTCATCCTAAAAATTATCGGTGATTCAATGTATCCAACAATCGCAAAAGATTCTTGGGTTCTAGTTCGTAAAATAGCTGGTCTTAAATCGGAAGGAATCTTCGTTTTCCTTCACGATAACGAGTTACGCTGTAAGCGAATCCAGAAAACAGGAACAGGCGATATTCTTCTCAAAAGTGATAATCCTCTCTATGAAACAGAAGTCTATCCCAAAGATTCTCTTCAACTAGGAGATCTTATTCTTCTGGGGGAAGTAGTTGGAATCATGAATAAAATCTAAAAGAAATCTTTTTACCAAAAAAAGAGAATTTTATTATTAATATAAAATAGCTCCATTTCTTATAAAAAATATCTTAAATAATCATTCAAAAAAAAGCATCAAATGATGCTTTTTTTTGTCAATGTTCCCTATTTTCCAAAAATTTTTTTATCAAAAATTTATAAATTGTTTATTAAACACCACTTACATTAACAAAAAACAATAAAAAAATATCGAAAAATGTACCCTAAATAACCCAAAGAATTTCACTTTCCATGTTATAATATACAACATCGTTTCTAAAAGGACTATTTAAATTGAAAAAATATAAGATGATTAACGCCCCTATTTGGCTCGAAAATCAAATGTCAATAACTATGCAAAAAATAGAAAATAATCCGGAAGATAAAGATTTGTTATCTAAATTAGATAAATATATTTCTATGAAAAAAAAATACGACGCATCTCTTGATCCCTTAGGAGAAACAATACGAGTCATGGAAGAATTTGCTTACTATACTAAAAAAAATTTCCCTCAATATACCTCAATTATTAGAGAGATCGTCCATCCCTTTATGAAGTCCAAAGAAAATAGAAGGAATTTATGAAACTAAGTCCATCACAATATAAAAAAAGTATCCCACAAATATTGGAATTGTTTCACAACAGCTTTATTGATTTTGATCCTCAACAAAATACATTACAAAGAAAACAGAAATCGATCCAAGACTTTTGGACATTTTTTAAGAATTATCTACCTCATTATGCTGAATCTAAAAGTCCTAAATTCCATAAAGAGATTATTCAATTAATTGAAACACAACACTCTCCTATTGTGATCGGAGCACCACGAGGATTTTCGAAATCAACGTTGATTAGCTTTGCTTATGTATTATGGAGTATTATCAGAGAACAATACCACTTCATTGTTATTGTTTCTGCTACTGATAATCTTGCTAAAGATCTCTGTGATTTTATTCGTATTGAATTTTCAGATAATAGAAGAATTATCGCTGATTTCGGCTCTTTATTAATAAAATACGGGGAAGAGGGAGATTTTGTTGTTCATAAAACACGCATTCTTGCACGTGGTCGAAAACAAGCACTAAGGGGATTCCGATCACGACAACATCGTCCGGATCTTATCATATTAGACGATATCGAAAAAGACGAAGAAGCTTTAAGTCCAAAAATTGTAAAAAAAACACTCGATACCATCACCAGAGGATTAATTCCTTCTTTAAAACCTAAGGGAAAAATTATTATTGTTGGAACGATCCTAAGGCGAAGATCGGTTATGGGAACATTACTCCTTGATAAGGAAGCTCCTTGGAACACTTGGACACGGAAAATCTACCAAGCCGTAATTATTTCCAAATCCGGAAAAAGTAAATCTCTATGGGAAACACGATTCCCTTTACGATTTTTACAAAAACAAAAAAATATTATGGGAATATCCGCTTTTAACTCGGAATATCAGAATATGCCCACCGATGAAGAATATTCATTATTTAAAGAATCCTATATCAAAGAAGGCAGAATAGAAGAAAATAGCCCTAAAGTAATCTTTATTGATCCCTCTGTAGACGGAATTAAAAATAACGACTTCAAAGCCGGAATCTTAGTAGCCAAAGACAAACAAGGAATTTTTGAAATTGTTGATGCCGTACTCATCCAAGGCTCTGATCTATCGTTTTTTGAACAAATTGTCGGAATGTACCAAAAACATCATCATCATATCTTAGGAACATATATCGAAAATAACTCCTTTCAATTGTACTATATGAAAGACTTGGATCATTTTGCAAAACAACAGGGTGTAGATCTCCGCTTATCAGGAGTGAAACAGTATCAAAAAAAAGAACTTCGGATTTCACGCCTCTTACCTATTTTTGAAACAAATCGTATTCTGTTTAATCCTCAATTTATCAATACAAAAGCAGGAAAAATATTAATTGAACAGTTATTGTATTTTCCTAATTCTACCGTCCATGATGATGCACCGGACGCCTTGGCTGGGGCAATCGATATTTTAAATCAAATTAATCAGAAAATAGCAAATAATTCTTACCAAGTTATCCCTAAAAATACAAAACAATGGTATAAGGAGTCCTCATGGTAAACAATCTCAATAATATTAAAAGTCTGCAAATGCTTCGTCTATGGCGACAGATACCCAATCCCGATCATCAATTTTTTCTCAGACATGGAATTTCTCCTCATAAAGCATTAAAAAATCTAAGCTATTCTCCTGAAGTACAAAGTGTTATTTTGGCAAGAGAATCGGCAGTCGTAGGCGATCCTTGGGAAATACAGGGCGAAAAAGAAGAGGAAGTAAAATTTATTAAACAAATGCTGGAACAACTAGGAATCAACAATATTTTTAAAGAAATATTTCACGCTCTTTGGTACGGATATACCGTTCTACAACACCCTA
>JBOFNI010000096.1:0-38634 GCA_051658845.1 Brevinema sp.
TCTGTTTTTCCTGCCATTGCTGCATGAACAGCATATTGTCCCAATAAGAGACAGTATAAAGAATCGTTAGGACACGCAGGAGCACTTCTAATCATATAACTAGGATCAATATATTTAAGATTGACTTCTATATTACGAGATTGAAAATATTGTAATATTCGTTCTTTCATCCATATCCCGACATCTGCAAGTTTGATATTATTAGAAGCGTCTTTTGCTTGAAGAGTGGAATCTTCTACTAAGAGTTCCTGTCCAGCACCTTCTGCAATACAGATCACAGCATGATCACGTGCTAACAAGCGTTTTTCTAAAGCAAATAAAAATCCATCAGGACCGTCCATTTTGAAAGGAACTTCGGGGACAAAGACAAAATTCACATCATTCATCGCTAAAGTAGCATTAGTTGCAATAAATCCTGAATGTCTTCCCATTAATTTTACCAATCCAATCCCCATAGGAGCATTATCGGCTTCGATACTGGCACTGGCTATTGCATTAACAGCAAGACTAAAAGCAGTTTCAAATCCAAAAGAATTTTGTATATAACTAATATCATTATCAATCGTTTTTGGAATACCGATAATCGAAATTGTTAATCCTCTTCGTTCGATTTCTTCTACAAGACCGTGGGCTCCTTTAAGAGTACCATCTCCTCCAATAGTAAATAAGATATTGACTTCTAAAAATTCAAGGGTATCAACCATTTCTTTGACTTTATCTCCCCCGCCTCGAGAAGAACCCAAAATTGTTCCCCCTAAGGTATGAATATTGTCAACGACTTCAGGATCCAAGGTGATAGGTTTATATTTTTTAAGATTAGTGAGTCCTTGATATCCATAAGGAATACCTAAAATAGACTGCACACCATAACCGAAATAAAGTTCCCGAACAATGGAACGAATGACGTCATTAATACCCGGACATAATCCTCCACAGGTAATAATTGCAGCTTTACTCTTTTTTGGGTCAAAGAACATATTTTTTCGAGGTCCGGCTTTCTCAAAAGATAGGGTAGGTTCAGGCATTTGATCGGTGTTATGGTGATAGATCACATCATATAAAACTCGTTCATTATCTGTTACAAAACCGCTTGGTCCTAAATGAAATGCTGGTGAAGTGAAATTACTTTGTCCTAAAGTTTTGATTAAAAATCCTGGATCCAAACCTTTTTTTTCCGCCATAAAATGCTCCTTTTTGGAATTTATTTTTAATAACCACTTAAATTACTGAGTACATCTGGATAGGTTTTGATCTTATAATATTTTTTTACTATTTGAGAATTTAATGAATCTTTTAAAGTAGTATTTTTATAATAAAATATATTCTGGAAGAGTTCTGGATCTTCATAAATATTGTTTGGATTTTCGTCTTGACGGTATTGACGTAATAACGGACGTACAAATACATAGAGATCGGATTGAGGATGAATAAGTGATGATATTTCGGAAAGTGGAGTATTCAATATACCATTTAAAATCTCAGGGTTTGTTAATATCGGTAAGTTAATCAATTCGCCGAAAACATTGGTAACGGTTGTGTTTAATAGGTTGAAAGGTAGAGTGTTATGGTTTATTACTCCGGAAATACTATTAACTACAACACTAAAAGAAGTATTGGTAGAGATTTCTTCTTGAAATCTTGTAAGAGTATTATTCCACTCGGCATAATATTGTTTTGCTATCTGTTGATAGTTTTTTTGAAGATAATCTAATCCTATTTCTTGCTGAGTGTTCATAGGGAGCTGAGAAAAATCAGTAATATTACTGAGTAGAGCAACAGAATATTCTCCTTGCTTGTATAAAGGACCTGCTACTGTTATAGGGTGTGTATTGGTTTTATAGGCCATAAGAATATCATTAAAGTATGAAAAATTTTCGGTTGTAACAATAATATCTTTTTGTATGGTTATATTAGTATCAGATGCTAATTCAGCTAAAGCATCCTCTACTCCGTTTTTATTAATTAAATTAACAACCCTTCGTGCTTGTCCACGATTTAGTGTTTTAATTTCTTGAATGACAATAGTATCGATCCATTGTTCAAAAGTATTTAAGTAATGTTGTGTTTTTTCTTTCTCTGAGAGGTTTGCATAAAGGAAATTTGTCTTATTCAAGGTAAGAATTTCAAGAGCAATAGTTAATTTTTGAAGATCCGAAATAGCATACATATCGGATACGGTAGGAGATGCTAATACCGGTAATACACCGACAGGGTTGAGATAATAATTTTCAGCATATTGGAAGTTGATTAAATTAGAGCTTAACCCTGTATTTGCTTGTATTTCTCGAAAAGTTTTAGCAGAGGGTAATAAATTAATATCTTGGTAAAAGAGTTGTCTTGCGAATGCATTTTCTGTATTTGTTAAACTCGCTTGTTGGATGTATCGGGTGAGTATTCTGGGATCAATATTAGGATTGTTTTTTTGGAGTTCTTCATTTAATCGATTGTATTCCATCATATAGAAATTTTGGGGAGAAAGGTCGATTTTTCCTTTAGAAGAGCCTAAAATAACAGGAAATCCACCACTTGTACCATCCCACATCACTCCAAGAGTAGAGACGAAAGCGATGATCAATCCCCAAACGAAAATTTGTAATACGATACGATATAATGATTTACGAGGATTGATCGTATTCTGTTCTTTGTGTGTTTTCATAAAAGATCCTTGTGTTTATATTATTACCATTCTTTAAGTTTTGTTGTTTGACTTAGACTGGGAATGATGGTAGGCTTAATGACTTTTATAAGCTCAGTAGCACTGGATTCAATACTTAGAATAATATAGTCTATTCGAGTACTGAGGTAGTTATAAGCAATCAACGATGGAATGGATACAATAAGTCCTGCTGCCGTTGTCACTAATGCTTGTGCAATCCCACCAATTAATTCTTGAGGATTGTTTAATCCTTGCGATGCTAGTACTGATGTTGAAGTAATCATTCCTAATACAGTGCCTAAAAGCCCTAAAAGGGTTGAAATATTAATAATTGTCGCAAGAATTGGGAGGTGTTTATTTAATTTTGGCAGTTCGTATTTGGCGATATCTTCCATTGCACGTTCCATTTCTTCTCGGGAGCGAGACGCTTGGAGACCGGCTTTGATAATATTAGAAGCGGTACCTGGATGATTATTACAGATAGTAATAGCATCTCCGATTTTCATACCCCTAAATTTTTCCTGCATTTCTTGTTTGATGATGTGTGCATTTTTAATAACAGTATGTAGATAAAATAAACGTTCAAAAAAAACGGCTAAGCCAATAATGGAAGAAAGTAAAATTGTCAGCATAACCCAGCCACCCTGTAATAAATACTCCATTATCCCTCCATATTATTAACATCTAATAGTATATCCTATTATTTTCATTTGGTCAAGAAATTAATAGGAACTTTTTAGGTGATTTTGATCTTTTTTATCCAGTATCAAAAGAGATGTTTCCATTATTTTGAAAACATTGACAATATTATTGTTCTTTATTATAATAAAATCGATATATTGATACTTGAAAGAGTCATATGATTATAAAAAAGTAGTGTTTAGAAGGTAGAAATGGGTAAAAATCGTAAAGAAATTATAAAAATTTCAGGGATCTATATGATGTTAAATATTGGTGCTGGCTTTACATCAGGTCAAGAAATTCTACAATTTTTTTCGGGATTTGGCTGGTTGGGATTTTTAGGTGGAGTTATTACTTTTATCTTTATGCTTTATGGGGGGGAATCTCTAATTGATGCAGGTTGGCTTTGTCGTAATGATCATAAGATTTCAGTTTTTGAATATTTTGGTGGTTCAGTAATCGGACGTTTTTATAATGCCGTTATTCCCATCTTATTATTTGGATCTTATATTATTATGATTGCTGGGGCAGGATCCGTATTGGAACAGTTTTTTAATATCCCTAATGTGATTGGAAGATTTTTAGTGTGTACGCTTTCAGTTGTCAGTATTTTTTTTAAATTTCAATATATTGCTAAATATCTAAGCTATATTGGTAGAGGAATTGCTGCTGTGATCTTTGTGGTGTCTGTTGTCGTAATTTTAAAAGGACTGGGTAATATTCCTTCTATTTCCTCATTTATTCGAGATTACCCAATTACTGTGGGAAGTGATTCTTTTTATGGAGCTGGTATTTTATACAGTGGTACGATTGTTTTGGCATCATCTCAATTTTTGTTTGATACAGGAATGAATCTTGAACAAAGAAATAGTGGATTTTATGGGATTTTAGGGGGTGCTTTCGGATTTGTAACGGTCATTCTAACAATCCATTTTGCGATTATTCTTTATTTGGATAAAGTTTATGAGCTTCCTATTGTAACCTTATATTTTGCAGAACAAATTTCTCCAAGCCTGGCTTTTGTTATTACTTTATTGATTTTTATTGCCATGTACTCTGCCGGTACTGTCTGTCTATGGTCTGTGAGTAATGTCATTCGTAAAAAATTCGATTTTTGGAAAACGAGGTATATTATCATTATTGTTCTTTTGGGGATAGGAGGCTTATTCTTATCCTCCGTTCCTTTTGGAAGGCTGGTTAATATTCTCTATCCTGTTAACGGAATGTTTGGTATATTCTTGGTTTTATTAATTGTTTATCATAATCGACGATGGGGGTATCGTATTAATCACGATGAATAGCTTATAAAATTATTAAAAATACCGATAATTCTATAGAGCTATTTTAATAAGTGATTGGTATCTTATGTATAGAGTTATTTTATTTTCAGTATTCTTTTTGTATAATTTGGGTTACCCTAGAGAAAATATTGAATTATTAAACAGGCAGTTTTCCTCAGAGAATATTGACCCTTATCTCCAAGAAAGGATTCCTTTTTTACAGCAAGGTCTTGTAGATCGTATTCCTGCAGTAAATCAATATATTTTAAATTTTTCCCCCAATGAACAGCTTTTTGATTATTTTGCTCAAGTAACGGGGAGAACTATTTTTAAAGCACAATTTGTTGTATCTTGGTATGTGTTTACAAATATGACTCATGTTCCAAATTCTATAGATGGTGTAATGGCATTAATTAATCAAAAAAAACCTATCCTTTTGAAATCACTTCCTGCAGTCAATGGAAAATGGGAGTCAGCTGTGGAACTTCCTTATATGACATTAAAAGACGATACTTATGTTTTTGTTTATGTTTCTTATCCGAATACTCGAGGGGTTTTGGTGCCGATCGCAGGTCAATCCTTTTATAGGGAATTTATTGGAGGAGTATCGGAGAGGGAGAAGACTCTTGATCTCAATCAAGAAATATTAGCTTATTGGCAAAGAAAGGGATATTTTTAATATGAAGTAAAAAAACCACTACTAAATAAAGTAGTGGTTTTTTTATCGTGCCTATTAGGAGTCGAACCTAAGACCTTTGGAACCGCAATCCAATGCTCTATCCAGCTGAGCTATAGGCACATAATGAAATATATTATAACAAAAAATATATCTTCTGTCAATATTTTTTAATAATTATCTACACAACATTGTATAGATAATTATTAAAAAGGAAGAATATCTTATTTCCAACACTCAAACTCACTATTTTTAAAGATAGGATTTTGATCTTTTGCTCGTTGTGTTTTGTAATCCTGAAGGGTTGAGGTAAGCACTTTATAGAGTTTAAGGATTGCATAGAGATTGAGGATGGTCATAATTCCCATTAATAGATCTGCCATATTCCATACAACAGATAAGGTACTTACAGATCCTAAAAATACCGAAGCAATGACAGCTATTTGGAAGATAAACATATAGTTTTTCTTAGAACTTAAAAAAGAGAGGCTATTTTGAGCGTAAAAATAATTACCTAATACAGAAGAAAATGCAAGTAAAAAGATACAAATAGTTAAAAAGACATTTCCAAAATTTCCAAAGAAAGAATTGAGTGCCGTTTGTGTAAGAATAATTCCTGATTGGTTAGGGTCACTAAAATCGACTCCTGAAAATAAAATCAAAAAGGCAGTTGCAGAACAAATAATAATCGTATCAAAGAATACTCCACAAGCCTGTATTAACCCTTGTTTGACAGGGTGTGAAGTAGAAGCGGATGCTGCAGCATTAGGTGCAGAACCCATACCTGCTTCATTAGAAAATAATCCTCTCTTAATCCCTGTGGTAATCGTTCCGATTAAGGTGCCAGTACCAAACTCTCGAAAACCAAAAGCATTTTCAAAAATCATACTGAACACCTCTGGAATACGGCTGAAATTACTGAGAATTACAATAGAGCATAAAATTAAATAAAGTAAGGCCATGATAGGAACAATAATTGCTGATGAGCGTGCGATCCCAGGAAGCCCTTTAAAAATAAAAATAGCGGTAATAATACTGAGAATAGTGGCAGAATAAATAGAAGGAATATTAAAACCGTTTTGGAATGCTTGAGATATGGTATTTGCTTGTACAGCATTAAAAGAAAAACCAAAAACGAAGATAAGGATTAAGGCAAAGAAACTCCCTAAGCTTTTAGAGCCAAGTCCTTTTTGCATATAATAGGAAGGACCACCCCGAAAATGAGTTGTATTGGAAGATTCTGTATTATCTTCTGTTTTATACACTTGTGCTAAGGTTGATTCGACAAAAGATAAAGCTCCACCTAATAATGCTGTAATCCACATCCAAAAAACGGCACCAGGTCCTCCTAAGGTAATTGCAAGAGCAATCCCCGCTAAGTTTCCGGTGCCGACTCGAGAAGCTGTTGTTACTGCAAAAGCTTCAAAGGGAGAGATTTTTTTGTTTGTCTTATCAGAATCTTGCAGACTTTCTTTGAATGCCAATTTGATATTTGCCCAATCAAACTGAATAAACTTTGTTTTAATACTATAAAACAAACCAATTCCTAATAACAGTACTATTAAAATATAAGAGTACATATAATCGTTTAATGTATTTACGATGTCGTTCATTTGGTCTAAAATCACACCAACCTCCTAATAATTGCGTATTTATGCGTTATTATAACACATATAAACATGCTGTGTCAATATTTTAAACAAAAAGTGAATATGTCTTTTTATTAGATTGATCGTTGTGCATTTATTTGTCTGTTTTTCAATCAAAAATAAGTGTAAGTACTTGAAATAAAATATTGACTTTTTGCTATATTATAGTATAATAAAAATATTATAAGATTGGTGGAGATTTATTATGAATGTGGTTGAAATCAAAATAGCTGAAGTAAAACAAATGATTGTTGAGTATATAATACTTATTGATACAATGCTAATAAAAACAATGGAAGGAGCTCAGAATAAAAATTGGGATCTTGTTAAAGAGGTAATCGATATTCTTGAGCCTCAAGCCAATCAGCTTAAATTGGAAGTTGCCCAAGAATGTTTGGGAATCTTAGCCTTATATCATCCTGAAGCAGGACATCTGCGCGGTATTATTAAAATGTCAGGGATGGGAAGCGATTTAGAGCGAATGGGAGATTTGGTTACTAAAATTGCACTGGCAACATACCGTTGGCAAGACGCGTTTCATATTAGTGAATACCCTAAAATATTAGAAATGGCAGAAGAAAATCGAAAGATGCTCACCGATGTTAGTAAGGCTTTTATTGAAGAAAATTGTCTCATTGCTGTAGCAGTGATCCAACATGATGATAGAGTAGATGATCTTTGCACGAGGATGTTAAAACAAATTATTAAAGAAATGAACCAAGCAGTAGATGTAGAACATTTACTTCAAATCATGAATATTACCCGTAATTTTGAGAGGATGGCAGACCTAAGTACTCATTTGGCAGAAGATGTCATTTTTATTAAAGAAGGTTTAGTTCCTAATAAGGATAAAAATCTCTAAAAATAGGATGATACAGTTTACGGATATGAAAAAATTAAAAATTTTGGCTTTAAATTGGAGAGATCCTCTCCATCCGGAAGCCGGTGGAGCAGAGGTACATTTGGATCACCTGCTCTCTTTTTTGGCGAAGAAACATGAAGTAGTACTCATCAGTACCAGAGTAACAAAAACGATCGAAGTTTTTTCCTATCATGGGTATGAAGTCCGAAGAGAAGGGCATCCGTTTTTGTTTAATTTTACTTTTTCTCAACTTTGGAAAAAATGTTTATTTTCACAAGGTTTTGATCTTATCATCGATGATGTTTCAAAAATCGGTTTACAGACACCTCTTTATATTAAAGATGTTCCTATTATTGCTATTTTTCATCACATCCATGGACATACGTTATTTCAATTACTTCCGTTGCCTGTAGCATGTTATGTTTATTTTATGGAAAGAATAGCATTACGATCCTATCTTAAGACGCCAATGCTTGTTGTTTCGGAAAGTACCAAACAAGAATTACTTAATTTTGCAAACTTTCAGAAAATAATTTTATTACCGAATGGGATTGATAGAAATTATATAGAGGTTCGCAGATTAACTAAAATTCCATTTCAATTATGTACGGTAGGACGTTTAACCCGTGCTAAAAGAGTAGACCTATCCTTAAAAACATTTCAGTTGGTTCTTCAACAGTATCCTCAAGCACGACTGTTGATCGCCGGTAGAGGTAGTCAAGAACAAACACTAAAAAAGTACGCAAAACAATTACACATAGATCATGCGATTGAATTTTTAGGGTATATTTCAGAAGAAGAAAAAAAACGATTATTAGAACAATCTCAAGCCTTATTGTTTACTTCCGAAAAAGAAGGTTGGGGAATTACTGCTATTGAAGCCTCTGCTTGTTCTTGTCCTGTCTTTGGTTTTGAGGTTCAAGGAGTAAGGGATGCGGTACGTTCCGGAGTCAATGGTTTTCTTACCAAATTCTCTGATGCTGAAGCCTTAGCAGCACTTATTATTCGTTATTTACAGGACTCTAAGAACCATATTCTTCAAGAACGTGCTTTGTGTTATGCAAAGAATTTTGATTGGGATAAAATTGCTCAAGAATTTGAATTAATTCTTTTTGAGCTAATACAGGAGTCAAAATGATGTGGTATATTTATTGGTGTTCTTTTGCTGATTGATATATAATCTGTACAAATTATTCTATTAAAAAAATATAAAAAGGATTGAACGATGATGGATTTTATAGAAAAAAAATTAATGCCTGTGTTAATGGCACTCAATAATGTGAAACATATTAGTGCTATTCGAGAAGGGATGATTTCTACAATCCCTTTGACAATAGTAGGATCGTTTTTTTTATTAATTGCTTTTCCTCCTATTCCTCAAGATTGGTTTGAAACAGTAGGTTTTTTTCATTGGGTTGCCACTAACCGTTTAGAACTTCTTATTCCTTTTCGTGCAACGATGGGATTGATTGCTGTATATGTAGTTTATAATACGGCATATACCTTATCTCGTGCTTATAATCTTGATGGAGTTACAGGAGGAACACTGGCTTTAGTAGCTTTTTTCTTGACACAATCTTTTCCCTCAGCAGAATCGGCAGGACAAGCTCTAGGTTTAGTTATCCCTATTATTAATCTAGGATCCGCAGGTTTGTTTGTTGGGATTATTACTGCTTTTGTATCTACAGAAATCTTTCGTTGGTTTAAAGAATCTAAGTTAGTTATTAAAATGCCTGATGGTGTTCCTCCATCGATTATGCGTTCCTTTGAGGCTCTTTACCCAATGGCTTGTATTTTGGTTTTATTTGGATCGCTTCATTTTGGTCCTAAAATATTTTTTCCTGATGCTTCCTATATCAATTTACATGCTATTATCGGAAAAGCATTTTCATGGCTAGCTCTTGGGGTCGATAGTCTTCCCGGTGCGTTATTAATAGTATTTTTTACTTGTCTTTTATGGGTTGCTGGTATTCATGGAGTTTCTATTATAGGGGCAGTTGTTCGTCCAATATGGTTACAATTGTTAGATAGTAATGCGGCTGCTTTTGCGATTGGTGAGACACCGGCACATATTTTCCCTGAACCCTTTTATCAGTGGTATATATGGATTGGAGGCTCTGGAGCAACAATAGGATTGGTTTTACTGAGTTTGTTTGTTGCCCGTTCAACTTTTATAAAGTCTATGGGACGTGCTACTATTATACCAGCTTTATTTAATATTAATGAACCTGTTATTTTTGGTTATCCTATTGTATTAAATCCTATTTTAGCAATTCCATTTATTATCGCTCCGATGGTAATGACGGTTATTACATGGCTTGCTATTCAAACAGGAGTTGTTCCTCCTAATGTAATTCTTGCTCCATGGACATTTCCAGGACCTTTAGGAGCTTACCTTTCTTCTGGGGGAAGTATACGTGCGTTATTTCTTAATATTATAAATATTATGGTGTCTTGTTTGGTTTATCTTCCTTTTCTATTATTTTATGACAAACAGATGCTTCAAGAAGAGCAAAAAAATATGTAATTATCATCATCATCATCTTCTTCTTCTTTATTATCTTATAAATACTTCTTAAGACCTATTCCTAAAATACAGATCTTGACAAAAAAATACCTCTATACTATTATATATAGAGGTATTGATAAAATATTTATTAGTATTATTAATTTATGTTCGGATATTGTTACTGAGGGGTGTATTCATCTTGTCAAATATCGAAAATCAATCAAAATATACACCTAACTTTCTACACTTTTTCATTTCTTATTTTAAGAAAATTGGGTAAAAATTAATGAATAGCCACGGCAATTTTATTTTTCCGTGGATTTTTTATTATTAGGAGTTTCTAATGACAAAAAAAGCATCCGTTTTAGGGGGGACAATGATTGTTGCGAGTACAACAATCGGAGCTGGAATGCTTGCTCTTCCTGTCGCTTCTGCAGGAATGTGGTTTTCATGGTCGATAATTATTCTTCTTATGTCTTGTTTTTTTATGTTAATTTCTGCCGTAATCCTTCTAGAAGTTAATCTTTATTTTGAGCCAGGTGCTAGTTTTAATACCCTAACTCAACGACTCCTTGGTAGAAATTGGAGTATTATTACTGGACTTTCTGTTATGTTTGTATTGTATATTTTAGTCTACGCTTATATTAGTGGGGGAGGATCTGTTATTATTTATGCAATACAAAAAACTACAGGACAAATCTTTAATCGCACATGGATTAGTTTGCTATTTACTTTACCTTTAATTTTTATTGTTTGGTGTAGTACATGGATTGTAGACCGTATAGCGATTGTCCTGATGATCATTATGGTATTTTCTTTTATTGTAATATCTTTTGGACTTGTACCAGCTATTGATTTTGGCAACTATTTTTCAAAGGTGAAAGAGCCTACTTCTGTGTTAACAATGTTTATTTGGGCAACCTTATCAACCTATCTTACCTCGTTTTGTTTTCATGCGAGTGTTCCGAGTCTTGTAAAATATTTTGGTAAAGATCCTGTGAGTATTTTAAAATGTTGTGTTTATGGTATATCAATATCTTTTGGTGTCTATTTTATATGGATTTTTGTTATCAACGGTATCGTTTCACGGGATGCGTTTCGAGAAGTAATTGCTCAAGGGGGTAATGTAGGTATTCTTCTTCAAGCAAGTGGTAACAAAACCGGTGATTTAATGTTTATACTCCTAGAAGTGTTTAGTTTTAGTGCCATTACTACCTCATTTCTTGGAGCAGGTTTGGGTTTGTTTGACTATCTTTCTGATCTTTTGCATTTTGATAATACAGTAATAGGGCGAACTAAAACAACATGTATAACCTTTATACCCCCACTTATCGGAGGTATTTTTTTTCCAGAAGGTTTTATCCAAGCTATTGCTTGGGCAGGACTTTTTGCAGCTATTTGGTCTGTTATTGTCCCCGCTCTTTTACTACGAGCTCTTAAAAAAGATACATGTATTATTAAAAATCCGGAATATACCTTTTTTAAAAATAATGGGGTTGTTTACGTTCTAATCACCTATGGCTTAGTTGTTGCTATCTGTCATGTTTTAGTTATGTATAATATTCTTCCTCAATTTAGTTAAATTATATTATAGATAGTCTTGCTCGAGTAGAATAATCTATACACAGTGAGATTTTTAAAGAATTTAAAAAAGAAACAAGCCTTGAAAATATCAAAGCTTGTACGAATTTTTGACTTATAAAGTCATTGCTCAGAACAGGACTTGAACCTGCACGACCAAGATGGCCACTAGCCCCTCAAGCTAGCGTGTCTACCAGTTCCACCATCTGAGCTTATTTGATATTATTATTATAAAATATTTTTAGTGCTTTGTCAAGATATTTTCTGTTTTATTGAGGGCTATTAATTTTATGATAATTTTCTACTTATACGATATGTAAATATTCTATGTCTTTTTGATAATAATGACATCAATATAATAAGTAAAGGATTTGTGAAATTGTATAAGCTTGATTTTTATATAAAAATTATGTATAATAATTTGTTATGTATTAATTTTGTTCTAAGGGGCAGGGGATGTTATATCAAGAATTACAAAAAAAAGATCCGGATTTGTATCAAGCGATTTGTAATGAACTAAAACGTCAGCAATATACGATAGAGTTAATCGCATCCGAAAATATTGTATCTGATTCTGTATTGAGTGTACAAGGAAGTATTTTGACCAATAAATATGCTGAAGGATATCCTTTGGCTCGTTATTATGGTGGTTGTGAGTATGTGGATATTGCCGAATCCTTGGCGATTGATCGGGCAAAAAAACTTTTTAATGCAGAACATGCTAATGTACAAACTCACTCAGGATCGCAAGCAAATATGGCTGTCTATATGGCTTTATTAAAGCCGGGAGATAAGATTTTAGGAATGGGGCTTGCTGCAGGAGGACATCTCACTCATGGATTTTCTCTTAATTTTTCTGGACAACTTTACGAAGCTTTTGCTTATCAGGTCAATCCTGATACTCATTTACTGGACTATAATGAGATTCGGAAGCAAGCCTTAGAGATTAGACCGAGACTTATTATTGCCGGTGCTTCTGCTTATTCTCGGATTATTGATTTCCAAGAATTTCGTAATATTGCTGATGAAGTTGGAGCATATTTTATGGTAGATATGGCTCATATAGCAGGACTGGTCGCTACGGGTTTACATCCTAATCCTGTACCGATCGCTGATGTCGTAACCTCAACAACACACAAAACATTACGAGGTCCTCGTGGAGGATTGATTCTTTGTAAAGAAGAGTTTGCAAAAAGTATTGATAAAATGGTGTTTCCAGGTATTCAAGGAGGTCCCTTAATGCATGTGATTGCTGCGAAAGCAGTTGCATTTCAAGAGGCCTTACAGGATGATTTTAAGTGTTATCAGCAACAGGTAGTCAAGAATGCTCAAATAATGGCAAATACCTTAACTTCTTTGGGGTATTCTATTATTGGGGGAGGAACGGATAATCATCTTCTCATTGTCGATGTTCGTTCTCATAATACGAATGGTAAAGAGGTATCCAATTTATGTGATCAAGTCCACATTACTCTTAATAAAAATGCAATTCCTTTTGACCCAAATCCGCCAATGCGTCCGTCTGGTATTCGTATTGGGACTCCTGCGATTACAACAAGAGGGA
Organism: Brevinema sp.; assembly: GCA_051658845.1. Lineage (GTDB taxonomy): Bacteria > Spirochaetota > Brevinematia > Brevinematales > Brevinemataceae > Brevinema_A. The sequence goes on from JBOFNI010000096.1 coordinate 13,459, forward strand.
TGAAAGAAGAAGAGTGTGTTCGGATCGTATGTTGGATTGATCGTGTGATCCAATCTCGGATGGATCGTCAAGAATTAGAAAAAATTAAACAGGAAATTATTTCTTTATGTGAGAAATTTCCGATATATAATTAATAAAAATGTGTTTTAGGTATAATAAAGTAATGGGGAAAAAATGGAAGCAGTAAAATTTAAGACTGTTAGTTTTAGAGCGGGTGCTTATGTATACATAGAAGAACAAATAGAAAGTTCTGAATTTTATATTGTTCAAAGAGGTTCGTTAATCGAAGAAAATCCCTTAAATAGTTTAACAGAAGAGCCTGATTTAATTATCAAAGCTGGAGATTTTTTTGGGGTATTGGAATGTATGAGTCAAAGAGCACGACTTTCCAGTATTAAAGTGCTTGAGGATAGTGTATTAATTATTGTCAAATTTGATCAGTTTGAATCATTAATTACACAGATGGCGCCTGTTGCAATGAAAATTATTCGTTATTTTTCTCATCGATTACGAAAATATAATACTGCCCTAAGTCATTTGGCAAGTGAAAATATGAAAAGTATGGAACATCATACCTCCAGTACCTTGTTCACTCTTGGAGAGTATTATCAAACAGAAGGTAAAAATCTTCTTGCCGGTTATGCTTTTACAAAATTTATAGAAATGTTTCCTTATGATAGTGATATCGAAAAAGCACGACAATATCTTCAAGTTCTAAATAATGATCCGTCGTCTATTCAACCAGTTCAGCAAGGAATACAAAAAATCTATGAAGCAGGGACTCCTATTTTTCTTGAAATGGAAGAAGGAGAAGATATGTATATTATTGTTGAAGGATTTGTCAAAATCTCCAAACTCGTTAATAAGACAGAGGTATTACTAGGGATGCTCAAAGAAAAAGATGTATTTGGAGAAATGGCTATTTTAGAAAATATTCCCAGATCAGCTTCGGCAGTTGCTGCGACTCGGACAACCCTTCTTTGTATTAACAAAAAAAACTTTGAATTGTACATTAAAACGTATCCGGAAATTGCTCGTCGTATTATCCAATTACTTTCTGATCGTATTTGGTTGATTTACAAACGATTGGCAAATCAATTAATTTCCGATCCTTCTGCTAAGATTTATGATGCTTTACGAACCTTATTACAAAAAAATCGTATTCCTTTAAGAAAAGGATTAGCTCATGCCTTTGAAATGTCTCCTGATGATGTAGTTCAGTTTATTGGAATGGATCCTAGTATCGGGCAAAAGGTTATGGCACAAGTGTTGCAAAGCGATCCGGTCTTATATGTAGAGAATAATCAATTAATTTCTAAAGATGTCTATAGTATTCGGGGGGCTATCTCTTCATCCAGCCGTAGTAGGACTAGACATGCTGGTACTTCAAAATTTTAAATATTAATAGATTGTTTTTACTTATTGAGGTAGTTATTTTTTTCGTAAAGTAATTTTGGATAGATCACCGGCAAAAAAAACAACATCTTTGTTACCAATAGATAACACTAGTGATCCATCAGCTAATACCAATTTGAGTATTCCTTGATGGATCTTGTTGTCCCAAGTAAGTGATACAATTTCTCCTAACCAAGCTAACGATTTCTCCCATTCTTGGGAGATTTTTTTTTCATTCCTTGGAAAATAATCCCACAGAGAAGAAAGCTCTGTAATGATCTCTGAATAAATGTAGTTTATCTCAATAAACTGTTGGGATAGCTCCCTAATAGATGAGGCATAATCCGGTAGATTAGTACTGTTAATATTAACACCGATACCAATAATGAGATATTGTATCTGATTATTTTCTAAAATATTTTCTGTAAGAATTCCGCATATTTTTTGATTATCTTTCGTAATAATATCATTTGGCCACTTAATAGCAATGTGCGGATAATATTTCCTAAGAACACGGTAAATTGATAATGCAACTAAACGAGTAACAGAGAATAACAGTTGTGGTTTGTATGAATAAGGAACAGTAAAACTCATGGCGATGTCATGATCGGCTGTCATCTGCCATAAGCGATCCATCCGCCCTCTTCCTAATGGTTGATTTCGGGTAAGCAAAATAAAGGGTTCTCGATGTTTATGTAAAATTTCTTTAGCTAGTGTATTGGTAGATTCTGTTTGATCAACAAATAAAATCTCCGGATGGGAGATATCTTTGAGAAGATAATTGATTTGTTCTGGGATTATATGAAAAGGAAAAGGTTCTTTTAATATAAACAGATCGTTATCATTATCAATTACATACCCTTCTGTACGGAGTTTTTTAATATGTTTGTAAACAGTATTTAGGGGGCTAGATAATTCTTGGGATATTTTTTGTAAAGAATGAGGAGCTGAGAGTAATAGGGAAAGGATAGGGTCAAGCATCATAAATCTATGGTAATTCCTACAGGGCAATGATCCGATCCATGAATATCATGTAGGATAAACGCATCTTTAAGTCTTGGAAGAAGATCTTCACTGATAAAAAAATAATCGATTCTCCATCCGACATTTCGTTCTCGAGCTCCTGCCCGATAGCTCCACCAAGAATAGCGATCGGTGGTTTGTGGGTGTATATATCGAAATGTATCAACAAATCCTGCTTGGATCACACGGTCAATCCATGCTCGTTCTATCGGTAGAAAGCCTGATGTGTTTTGATTTTCTTTTGGTCGTGCAAGATCGATTTCTGTATGAGCTGTATTGACATCACCGGAAAAAATAATACTACGTCCTTCTTTTTTGAGCTGGATGATATATTCTAAAAAGGAATCGTAAAAATCTAATTTATACTGTAAGCGTTCCGGAGAACTTTCTCCATTGGGAAAATAAATAGTAAAAAAAACAAAATCTCCATAATCGGCCATAATCGTACGCCCTTCTTGATCATAACGTTCTTCACCCCAACCCAATTCAATGGATTGCGGTTCTTGACGGGTAAATAAAGCAGTACCTGAGTATCCCTTTTTTGTTCGGCAGGGATTCCAGTACGTTACTCTACCTTCTGGTGCTCGGATGAGAGGCTCTAATTGATGAGCTTCGGCTTTAATTTCTTGGATTCCCAGAATATCAGGATTATATTTATGTAGCCAGTCTAAAAATCCTTTTTTTGTGACGGCACGGACACCGTTGATATTCCATGAGATAAAAGTTTTCATAATGATTCCTTAAAATAGGTCTAATATTATTCGGTAAATTTAATATAGTTAGTGTCTAGCACTTGGGGTGAGGCTGTTGAAATAATATCAAATTTGCCTTCTAGGGATACGTTAAAAGGAAGCTTAAAATTTTGGTATTGATAGGCGATTTCTGTTGCTATTTTTCCCATAATTGTGGCTTCAGACATTATTTTATTTTTTAAATCAATAAAATACATTCCCGTTAAGGTGCTTTCATCTTTAACCCGTTTATGAGAGTTCATTCGAGCAATTTCTATATTTTGCATCCAAAAAACAGCAGATTGATCTTGTGTTTGCTTTTTAGCATAGTATTGATAAATATCGTTAATAAATTGAGTATTTGTTTCTAGGAGAATTAAAGGGCGAGAGTCAAGAGGTCGGGTATATCTGAAAAAATCCCAACCTTGAATCTTCAGGGTTATATAATTTTTTTGTTGAGCAGTTTCCGGAAGTTCTAAATAATACTCCTTCTGATATAAGGATTGTTGTAAATTAATGATAGGAAAGATACTTTCTAAAAAATATCCAATAGGATGCCGTTTTCCTTCTTTACTGAATACTAAAAAATGATCCGTGTCGAGTTTGACGGAATAGGTAATCTCATTTTGTTTACTTCGAAGATAATAGGCCCACATAGAGCTTAAAATAGGAGGAAGATTGGTGCTTTCCAACTGAGAAAAATACCAATCAACAATAACCTGCTTATCGGTACTAAATTCCGAACGGGTTACGACGATATAATTAAAATTAAAAGAACCGTTGGTATTTGTATAATTAAAATATTTTGAGGAAATAATAACTTCTCCGGTAAAAACCACTTTATACTGAAAGGGGATATCTCCATAAAGATCATAAAAAGAGTACGTTTTTATTGTCGTTATAAAAAAGAAAATAACAATTAATATCATACTAATCCAACCTTTGATATTCTTGAGTAATGAGATCCATAATTACCTTAGAAACTTCTGATTTGGGAATAGATAGAATCTCTCCATTACGTCGGATTTTTATTTCAAACTCTTGTTTTTCCTGCCAAGAACGCCCTACCGTTATACGGATGGGAATACCGATAAGATCAGCATCTTTAAATTTGACCCCCGGACGTTCGTTACGATCATCCAAAAGGACTTCTACCTGTTGACGCTGAAGATCATGATAGAGTGCCTGAGCTTCGTGATAGAGTTCTCCCTCTGTAAGAGTGGGTATAATAAGAACTTGATAAGGAGCGATAGAAATTGGAAAGACAATTCCGTTATTATCTGCACCTTGTTCAATGGCTGCTGCAATAACTCTTCCAATTCCGATTCCGTAACATCCACAGGTAGGGATAATTTCTTGATTGTTTTGATCTAAGACTTTGACATTCATTGCTTCTGTATATTTTCTTCCTAATTTAAAAATATGTCCGACTTCAATCCCTTTATAACTCTGTAAAGGGGTGGCGCATTGAAGGCATAAATGATCGGCTTGTGCTAAATGAAAATGCCCTATTTTGGTGATTTTACAGTCTCGTTTTATAGAAACGCCTTTCCAGTGCATATCTTTAATATTAGCTCCAATAACGGTATCTTGCATATCAATAATAGATTCATCTGCATAGACATCGATAGGTGAATCTTTTGCTCCTAAAAATCCTGCCGGTATTTTTAACTGATCCCAAATTAAATCAGCATCGGCGATCTGCATCTCGACAGCACCAATTAAATGTTGTAGTTTTACCTCATTAATTTGGAGATCTCCTCGAATACAGGCCATTACAAAACGACCATCAGCTTCAACCACAAATGCTTTTACCAAATCTTTAGTGTCACATTGGAAAAAAATTGCTAAATCGTCCATGGTTTTAATATTAGGGGTATGGATTTGCTCAAGAGTTTGTTCTGATTTTGGGACTTGTATTGGAATAATAGACTCTGCTTTTTCCGTATTAGCTGCATAACCACAGGAGCATCGTATAATTTCATCTTCGCCGACTCCGGAAGGTACCATAAATTCTTCAGAACCACTCCCTCCAATATTTCCTGAGTCTGCCAATACAGGATCAACAGTAAGTCCGATTCGTTTGAAGAGGCTTAAGTAAGCTTTTCTCATGGCTTGATAGCTTTGATCTAAACCTTGTTCATCAATATCAAAAGAATAAGCATCTTTCATAATAAATTCTCGGCATCGGATCATTCCGTAACGAGGACGAATTTCATCTCGGAATTTAATATTAATTTGATAAAGATTAATCGGTAAATCTTGATAGGATTGGGCAGTTTCTTTGATAATTTGTGTAAATGCCTCTTCATGCGTAGGTCCTAAGACCATATCATGAAGATGTCTATCTTGGAAACGGAGTAACTCTTTCCCCATCATTTCCCAACGTCCGGATTCTTTCCAAAGTTCTCCATGAGTCACAAAAGGAGGGAGAATTTCCAAAGCACCAGCTCGATCCATTTCTTGTTTGGTAAGGGAGATTACTTTATCCAACACCCTTTTTCCTAAAGGCATCCAAGTATATAATCCTGAGGAAGATTTACGAATTAATCCTGCTCGAAGCATTAATTGATGGCTAATAATTTCTGCATCTCTAGGGGTTTCTTTGAGTGTTGTAATATAAGATTTTGAATATAACATCATGATCTCCTTCCTACATATTATAACTAATATTTTTTTCTTATGCAAGAAATGATAAAAAGTTGATCTTTTTATTTCTCAGTGCTATACTATTAGGGTTAGTTTTATCGGAGGTTTTTATGCGATTCCTACTATTAGTTGTATTTTTTGGTATTAATATGCCCATATTTGCCCAAACAGAGCTTGAGCTAAGACGGATGATCCAGCAAAACCCACAAAATGCTCAAGCATACGCTGATCTGATTGAATTATCAGAAACAAGGGAGCAGGTTCTCAGAATAGGGAACGAAGCGTTAAATGCGGTAGGACCGAGTTTTCTTATTCAAACGGCAATGGGCAATGCCTATATGAAGGCTCAGGATTATAATAGTGCGGTCAACTCTTACCGAACGGCGATTAGTTTAAACCCTCGTTCGGCAACTGGATTTAATCGTTTGGGCTTAGCATTAATGCGGATTGGATATTTTCATCAAGCGGAGGTTTCTTTTAAATCGGCTATTGCCTATTCTCCTAATAATTCGCAAGCAAATTTAATTTATAAAACACATTTAGGTCTTGTATTTGAAAATCTTAAAGAATATGATAAAGCAAAGACACTTATTGATGAGGTTCTTCGAGTGAATGCTAACTTAGCATTAGCCTTAGAAGTACGGAGACGCTTAAATAATATCTAAGCACATAAAAAAGAAATTTATTGAGATTTCTTTTCTCTATTAAGTTGTTATATATTAAAGCAGATTCCTTTATAAAAGGAATCTGCTTTTTATTTGAATAAGTGATTTATCTAAATAAGAACTAATAAAGAAATCATTAGAGAATCAAATACTTATATCATATTATGTTGTTTGAGATTCGACTTGCTGACTGATTTCTTGGACAACATTTTCGACTTTTTTAACAGAGTAGCAATATTCTCTATATTTTTCTTGAATTTTTCGCCCAGAAGTACTAATAGAATTTGTTGTTTGATGTAATTGGGTAATATCTTTACCGATTACTGTGGATAAATTCTGAACACCACTGATTTTTTGGTTACCTAATTCCATATTTTGGATCATTTTTTCAACAACATTTTGAACTTCGTTGATAAGAGAGATAGTATTCTTAGTTTCAATAGACATTTGAGAATTTTGTTGGTTTAGATTATTAATCTTGACAACAATTTGGTCAATAGCTCCGGAAAAATCAAGGATACTACTATTGAGGTGCTGGAAAGATACACCGACATTTTTAATGATACTAACCGCTTCTGAAATAGAGGTAATATTATTTTGAAGAGATCGATTGATCGTGTCGGCGTTTTGGGTGGTTTCAGTAGAAAGGGCTTTAATTTCTTTAGCAACAATAGCAAAACCTCCTCCGTATTTTCCGGCGCGGGAAGCCTCAACGGCTGCATTTAAGGCTAGAATATTTGTTTTTTCGGCGACTTCCATAATTAATGAAATCATGTCGACCATATTTTTTGAGTTTTCTGCAACTTTTTCTACAGCTGTAATCGATTCCTGCATATATCCACCACCTTTAGTGGATAATTCAATTAATTCATTCATTTGTACTTTACGATTTTGGACAATGAGATCGATATCTTGAGAGGTCTCGGAAATTTGATCAATTTTTCCTTTATAATTGATAATATTTTCTTTATGATTAGAGAATACCTTGAGAATATTAGATCCTGAATTAGCAACATTCTCACCACGAATATGAATATCTTTAAGGAATTGATTCAAGGCATGCATATCTTCCGTGAATTTTTGAAATAGTTCACTTATTTGTCCGGCTAAAGTATCGTTATCAATATGCAGCGTTTCCAGTTGTGTTCCTGATTGCTGATTATTTTGGTAAATATTGATAATTGCTTGAAGCTGTTTGTGTTTATCGTCAGAGATTTGTTTTTCTAAGTGATAGCGATTCATCATCTGACCGGTAAGCAGATAAGTCTGATCACTAAGGATACCGATCACAGAAGTACAAATATAAGCACCAAATATTTGTACTGTATGATTAATACCGATAATAGGTCCTTGTACGGATACAATATAATAAGTCAAAAGTAAGAGCATTAGGATCGTAATACTGATAGAGAAAGAACGTTTTTGCCCAAGAATACCGGCAAGCATCAACGGTACCACTTCATAAGAGACAAAAAGATAGACAAGATCGGCGTTTACTTCTGGACGGTTAAATAAGATACCAAATGTTGCAGCGGTAAGGGAGAGGATAGAAACATAGCTGGCAGCTATATAATATTTTAATACTTGAAGTAAAATAGATACCCCTAAAATAAAAACCCCAATTAAGGCAATGGTCATCGTACTTTGTTGATTGGCAATAAAAGTAACTACCGATAAAATAAGTAGGGTGATAATAATAACGGAATTACAGATAAATAAAATTTTATTTTGTAACTGCTGATGAAAAGAGTTATTTTGAATTTTCATGAGTACCTCAAAAATATCGAACTCGATCGTTATAGTCTATATATTTCTTGAATATCTCTATTTCGGTAAGATTTTAGATAAACTTTATTATTTGGAGAGCAAGATTTTTTTCCAAGTATATAATCCGTAAAATGATATGGATAAATAACTGACAAAAACCATCGCATAAACATAAGAATTAATACTAATATATAGGGGAATACTAATAGTATTCGTTAATATCCATAGATACCATATTTCTAAATATTTTTTTGATAAAAGCCATTGTCCAATAATAGAAATGATAGTGGTGGAGGCATCACCAATTGCTTGAATAAGAGAGGAATATCGACTCCACCGGATACCTAGTAGAGAAAGGGTAACTATTCCTATGATACCAATGACGGTATACCCTATTATTTCTTTAGCTGACAGTGTTTTTATTAATAATTGATGATTATGATATCTTTTCTCCGAATAATAGTAAAGTCCATAAGCATTAAGAATAATATAAACGATTGCGATAGCTAAATCCCATATTAGTGGGGAGAAAAAATACAAATATAAAATGGAACAAAAAGCTCCGAGTATTCCTACAACAAACATAGAGATCCGTGCTTTTACTTCTAAAATCACAAAGATTACTCCTAAAAAAGAAGCACCGATGCTAAGAGCCAGACCCATATAATTTTTTATATTAGGAGTACCGAAGTTGGAAAAATCGATATATGCTCCATAAACGATTAATATTGTACTAACGATAAAAAATATGATAAAAAATAAATTTGTTTTAATCTTATTTATCATCCAATTTTCCCGCACAGGCTTGGTCTAAAAACCATAAATGGTCTGTAGGACCAGCACCGTTACCGACACTTTGAAGTTTCGCCGATTCTAAGGCTTTTTGTAGATATTTTTTAGCGAGCCGAACGCTATCAATCAAGGGATATTGTCGAGCAATTAATGCTGTAATTGCGGCAGATAATGTACACCCTGTACCATGAGTGTTTTTTGTTTGTATTCTTGGGCTGGATAATAATATAGGTTCTTTTTCTAAAAATAGATCTGTAGCATGATCTCCTTCATAATGTCCACCTTTGACGAGAACGGCACGACAACCTAATTTTAAAATTCTTTGGGCTATTTCTTCTTGTGGAAGATTTTTGTTACTACCGATTAATTCTAATGCCTCAGGGAGGTTGGGGGTTATCAGATCAGCTAAAGGAATTAGTTTTTCAATGAGACTGCTTCGAGCTTCCGGTAATAATAAAGGATCACCACTTTTTGCCATCATTACAGGATCGATGATTAAGGGAGTTTTAATATTATTGACGATAAAAAAATCATAAATCGTATTAATAATCTCTTTATTAAAGAGCATACCGATTTTTATTGCTTGAGGGGGGATATCTTCAAAAATAGTTTCTAATTGTTGACGAATAACAGAAACAGGGATCATTTCACAATGTTTCACCCCTGTGGTATTTTGCACAGCAATGGCTGTTAAGACAGTCATACCGTAACATCCGAATGCAGAAAACACTTTAAGATCTGCTTGAAGTCCGGCACCTCCAGAATTATCAAATCCTGCGATAGAGAGACAGGGAAATTGGATCATAGTATGACTCCTAATTGAGGGTATTTATTTTTTGTTGAATATAATTATAATCTGGCGAATGAATCGTATCGATAAAGTAATTTTTAAAAAAAGCTAATGAAGGATCTTTTTGATAGGTCAGTTCTCCACATAATCCATAAAATAAAAGAGCTGAGTGAGTAGCTTTTACAGGGTCTTCTAAAACGCAGTTAAAAGCGGCAATGACACTTGTAAGAACACAACCCATCCCTGTAATTTTAGACATCAAGCTATGTCCAAACGGACATAGATATTGGGATGAGTGAAAAACGATATAATCAATAGCTCCTGAGATAGCAATAGGGATGTGATATTGTTGGCTTAATAATCGTGCATCGTCAAGAGCATCCCCAGAATCAATAGAGCTGTCTACCCCTTTGGGTTTGAAAGAAGAGTGCTGAAGAGCGATTATTTCTCCTGCATTACCTCTTAAAATCGTACAATAAGGTAATAATTCTGTATTGGTTTGTGACCTTAGGGTACTAGATCCTGTACCCACAGGGTCTAAAACGAGTGGTTTCTGCTTGTTATTTTTATGGGCAACAGCTAACGCCATTTGTATAAAATCTTGATTGAGTGTGCCTATGTTAATCGTGATAGCATTACTTATATCATATAATTCTAGGGCATCTTCTCTATCATTACTCATGATAGGAGAAGCGCCTAAAGCTAAGAGCGTATTAGCTATAAAATCCATTGTAACAAGATTACTGATGTTTAGAATAAGAGGATTGGTTTTTTCGATTTCTTGTTTTAATGCTTTGATGTCGATCACTTATCTGACTCCTTAATCGTTTGATCTAATAAATTTCTAAAGCGTTTACAGAGGGTGTAAGGATCGGAAGAATCGTGTAAAGCACCGATTAAGGCAATTCCTTGAGCTCCATGTTTGATAATATCTTCCGTATTTTCAAGAGTGATTCCACCAATAGCAGTAAGTGGGTGTTTACTGATCTGTGATAATTGGGATAAACCTGCTAACCCCCATATTGTATTAAGATTCTGTTTGTTAGTAGATGGAAACACTGCACTTGCAGTGACATAGGCAATAGAGGATTGTTGATTCGCTAATGTTAGTTGTTTAGTACTTGCAATAGAAATACCAATCTGTGCATTAGGAATCAGAGATAGGCTTTGGTTTACCGTATCATCTTTTTGCCCGATGTGGATATAGGGTGTACCAATTTTTTGAGCCAGTTCTGCTGAATCGTTGATTATTAAAGGAATACGGTACTCTTCTAAAATACGTAATAATTGACTACCGAGAATAGTTAATTCTTCTTGATTAAGATGTTTCTCTCGTAGCTGTAGTGAGGTAATACCACCATCGGCACATTTTTTAATAAAATCAAAATAGTCTTTGTCATTTGACTGATTTTTTTGAGTAATCAACATAAAACGGTAAAACATGAATCCTCCAAAATAAAAATCCCTCGGTAGAAGAGGGATTCATACGGTTATTAATAAATGATAACTATATAATCACTTCCTACGTCGGCATGATCCGCATCAGGTCTTATCGGTTCTTATTTTTATAATAAGTCTCAGTCCTTCAAGGACTCCCGAGTAATTATCTTATTTATATTATATATAATAATCGATACAAAGTCAATCAAAAACAAGCTTTTGGTAGAGTGTCTACGATATAAATAGGCTTATTATGGGATCAGCTAATATTTAAAATATTAAAATAAATCGTCTCTCAGAAGAAAAGTGTTCTCTTTTTAAAGAACACTACTATTAAAAATAATACTAAGATAATGTATAATATTTTCATTTTTTACCGTAATAGAATTTAAATGATCACTATTTTTTTGATAAGGATGGTAGAATATGTACGAGAATTGTTTTTAATAGAGGTCTATTGACCAAACGGCTATTGGTACAACACAAGAAACCTCACCTGTTGATGTTGTTAAGATTATTGCACTCATGTCAAAAATGACTGGTGCAGATATAATACATATTGGAGATGCGGGTTTTGGAGGAATATGTACCTTAGAAAATCTTTGGAATATCTCACTAACAATTAGATGATCATCTTATAGCTACAGAAAAATTGCAAATCGGAGGGTATAATCATGTACCATAAAATAGAAAAAGTGTTAACTGTTTTTTCTGAAAAAATGGGATTTCTCCTTTCGAATAGGTATATTATTGTTCTTAAAGATGGACTAATTATTAACTTAATTCCTTCTTTAATTGGGTCACTTTTTCTGATTTTTGTTACTTTACCTATTCCCGGTTATGGTGATTTTATGACCGGTATTTTTGGATTGGAATGGTCTAAATATCCGTTACTTATTGTTGGGGTAACTCTTGATATGTTAGGAGTTATTGCTACGATTTCTATTGCTTATCGATTAGCAGAAAGTCATAAGATTCCAGCTCTTCAACCGGCTATTGTTTCTTTTATGTGTTATTTATTATTGACGCCATTTTTTGTAACTCATAATACAGAGTTAGTGTCCGGTGTCATTCCGGCTTTGTATCTTGGATCGAGAGGCTTGTTTACTGCAATTTTAGTAGGGATTATCTCTACAGATATCTACGCATTTTTAATGAGAAAAAAAATTATTATTTCTTTACCGGAAGGAGTTCCTCCTGCAATTGCAGCCTCGTTTACATCAATAATTCCTGCACTGGTATCGCTTAGTGTATTTTTAATCATTCGATTTGTGGTAGATCAAAGCCCTTATGAAAATTTCCATACTCTTGTTGTTGATATGATCGTACAACCGCTTTCTGCAGTGGGTACCAGTTTTTGGGGATTTTTATTCTATATTATTTTACTTCATTTTTTGTGGTTTTTTGGAATTCATGGTGCTTTAGTAGTAGGAACGTTATATGCACCTTTGTTTGTGGTAATAGGAGATCAGAATAGGATAGCGTATTAAGCCGGAGAAATTCTTCCTAATATCTTTATAGGAGGCACATTAGAATCTTATGTTTTTCTAGGTGGTGCGGGAAGTACAATCTCTATTATTTTGGCAATGCTCTTCTTTGCAAAAAGCCGTTTGTATAAACAAATAGCAAATCTTTCTGTTATATCAGGGATCTTTAATATCAACGAACCTTTTATTTTTGGAATGCCTGTTGTGATGAATCCTCGATTTATGATTCCGTGGATACTAGCACCATTGGCAAATTTTTTTAGCACGTATATTGCTACGATACTTAATCTTGTTCCTAGACATCCTGGTCTTACGATTCCTTGGACAACTCCGGTTATTATTTCAGGATTTTTAGTTGGAGGGATTAATGGAGTCTGCTTACAAGTTTTTAATCTTTTTTTATCAGGATTTATTTGGTATATGTTCTTTGTGTTTATTGATCTATTTGAGAATCTAAGTATCATGTTATTTAGAGATTAAACATTATTGATCGGATTGTAATGAAAATTATCTTTTGTAAATTGGCTTTGACAATCAATCCTGATCAAACATTGAAAATTGTTTGTTAATATATTATAATACGTTGAATCAATTGACGTGAGGTATTTGATGGAATCATTTAGAAAAGAGTTGTTTTTTCATCTTCCGGAAAGAATGGACTTGATTGATATTACCGGAGAAGTAGAAAAAGCCCTAAGAGAAAGTAAGATTAAAGAGGGACTGTGCCTAGTTAATGCGATGCATATTACGGCATCTGTTTTTATTAATGACAACGAAAGTGGTCTTCATCAAGACTATAAAAAATGGTTGGAAACGCTAGCTCCTTTTAATCCTTCTCCTGCGTATTATCTTCACAACCGTACGGGAGAAGATAATGCAGATGCTCATCTAAAGCGTCAAATTATGGGACGGGAGGTGGTAGTTGCCGTTACAGAAGGGAAGCTCGATTTTGGGACGTGGGAGCGTATTTTCTATGGTGAATTTGACGGAAAACGAAAAAAACGAGTATTAGTAAAAATTATTGGGGAATAATATGAATAAGATACGAGTACTAGATGTTGAGATAACAGTCCTATTCTAATAGAATATTAATGATAAAACTACCCTCCCATATGGGAGGGTAGTTTTATCATTAATTGAAAGCTTTTTTATTTTTAGTCTCTATCAAATAATACCATATATGAAGGTAAAGGAAAATAAATAAAAAGTGTAATTATACATAATAAGGTTTGAATCAAAAAAAATAAAGGGTTTGGGTTAGGCGGTAAAACAAATTTTACTTTCCATCCGTCAACAGCTTCTTGTTCTAATACTTTTTGTATTTGTGCCTGCGGAGATTGAAAGAGTCCTAACAATCCTCCTCGTAAACTAATAGTTACGACTTTGTTTTTCATAAAAAACTCCTGAAAAGGGAATACCCCATATTGAATTAAAATAACAATTTACTATTTTTAAAATAATAGTATACAGCAATCCCCTATTTTTATTTTAGATTATTGACTACTAAATTTGGTACCACTAAAATCTAATTTTACATCTTTAAAAACATCAATGAGATATTCTAAAAATTTTGGACTTCCGGCTAAAACGGTTGGTTCGTTTAGATCAAAGGGAGAACCGTCTAAATTGGCAAGTTCTCCGCCTGCTTCGAGAAGGATTAATGCACCTCCTGCCATATCCCAAGGAAGAAGACCAATCTCAGATAAGCCGTCAATACGTCCACAAGCAATATATGCTAATGATAATGCAGCACATCCAATACGACGGATGGTACGAACTTCTCCGTAAAGACGATTTGCCGCATCTAACATGGGCTCTCGTAATTGAGGCTCTCTTCGTAAGCCAAATCCTATATATGCTTTTTTTAAGGACGCCAACTCGGAAACGAAAATACGTTCTCCATTAAGAAAAGCTCCCATATCTTTTGCTGCATAAAATTCTTCATCCATGATTGGATTATTGACCACACCGACGACTAATTCACCATCAATTTCTACTCCAATCGTAACAGCAACTAGGGGAATTCTTCTTGTAAAATTAGCTGTACCGTCAATAGGATCTACAATCCATCGAACTGAGGAAGTTGAACTGTTTGCTCCTCCCTCTTCTCCTAAAATCGCATGTTCAGGAAAATGAGCTGAGATTGTCTCTCGGATTACTCGTTCGGCTTCTCTATCGGATTCGGTTACAGGATCGACATCATCTTTCCATTCAACTCTTTGAAGGGAATTAAATCCTTGCTTGATAATCCGTCCGGCTTCCCAAGACGCAATACGGGCAACGTCTAAATAACGTTGAATTTCATTATAACGTTTAATATCACCACGCTGTAGTTTTTTTTCCATGATTCACTCCAATTTGATTATCTGATCTAATATATATTATAGATTCTTTTTTAAAATACGTCAAGATGTAAATCGTTATTTATTATAGATATAATAGGGGTATTACAATACTTGTTATTATTGAAGTAATATATCAAGTTTTAGAGTGATGTATTAAACTTTTGATGCTTAGAGTAATAATATAGTAGATCATTAAATCTATTGATATTACGAGATATTTAATAAACTAACACCTGATATGGGTAAACAATAACAATCTACAACACCTAATCATAGCGCTAACTATATATTTAATAGTGATAAAAAGAATCATGGTTCTATTTACACCAAATTAATAACGGATTGTTGTAATGAGTTTTATTATCAGTTTCTTAGTGTATTGATGTTTATGATTATAGTATTATTTCTCTTAAAATATGATCTTATTTTTGGAATTAACTTGATTCTTTGTAGCGATTTAAGCTAATATATATTATAATTAAAATAAATATTCATTGAGGTATGGATGAGGATAATTAAAATAGTAACGGTTTGTAGTTTCGGAATAGGAACAAGTATGATATTAAAAATGAAAGTAGAAGAGGCTTTTAAAGAATATGGATTTTTGTTTGAGGTAGAAGCCAGTGATTTAGTTAGTGCTGCTGGAATTAATTGTGATCTTTATTTTACTTCTACTGCGATGGGGCAGGAGTTGAAATCTTTAGTACATAAAGAAATTATATTAATTAATAATTTTATGAATATTGTAGAAATCCAAGAAAAAGGCCTTCCCATCCTTGAAAGGTTAAATCAGGGTTAATGTAATTAATATATAGACTTCTAACATAGTATAGGATTGTTTAATATTACTAATTACTATAATGTAGGAATATTATAAAATTAAGAGAGTATTCTTAAAATAGTTTCCTAAATAATATAGCCAGCTATTTTTGTGAATATTGTTATATACCAAAACTACGGAGTAAATTTCTTACAGATTTAATTAATTCCGAATCAATCATTCTCAACATGATCTGTAGCAACCAAAAAAACTACCCTGAGGTATAGAAATATAGACCTCAGGGATAATCTGATCAATTATCTGTTAATATTCTAGTGTATAATCTTCATCACTGATGATAGATAATTTTTTACTAGTTTGTTGTAAAATTTTTCCGAGAGCAAGAGGAATACCTAAAAAATAAGTAAGAGTGATTATACCAGAAAGACCTGTCCAACCCAAATGGTTCATTAAAGCTACAGGACCTATTCCACCAACGATTCCAAATCCGGCCGCTTGGGTTGTCATCTGAAAATTTAATATTCCTGTAATACCACCGAGAACTGCTGAAACTAATAAACAAGGGAGAAGCATCACAGGTTTTTTGATAAAATTTGCCATCTGTATTTTTGGTGTTCCAAAAACATGAGCTAGAACTGTCCCTATTGGATTAGTTTTATAACTCAGCATGGCTAAGACTATAGCTGCTACTGCAACTCCTGTATTTGCAGCGGCAGCGGCAACACCAGAAATACCAATAGAATATGCGATTCCTACAGTAGAAATAGGGGATACAATAATAATTGTAAAAACCATTGCAATTAAGATACCCATTAATATTGGTTGAAGAGTGGTGAAATAATTAATAGTATTTCCGATATTCTGGGAAATTAAAGAGACATAGGGGAGTGTCATTATTCCTATAAGTCCTGTTATAACAGGGATAAATGTTGGGACAATAATAATAGCCATGCTTTTTAAAGGACGACAAAATTTAATAATAAGCCATACAGCCAACACAGAAGTTAATCCGGCATTAATAACATCACCTGTACCGGTAAAACTATACACTCCTCCTGCTATAGAAGAAATTACTCCAGATCCTATTGTTGCAGCAAATCCAACAGAAATACTTTGAATCGTATCTAAATGATGCTGAGAAGCCACACATATTCCAATAACTAAAGGTAACATCGTCGTACATAAATTGATAATTTTTAAAATTTCTACTCCTACTGGATAATACCTTGTAATAAATTGAACTAACTCTCCTAAAAGGGCTCCGGGAATGAGTGCAATTGCAATAGCTAAGCTCATTCCATTAAGTGTTTTAATCAATGAAATTTTATCTGAATGATTTTTTTGATTCATAATATAATTCTCCTTTATACCGAATAACCGGGTACTTCTATAATATGATTTTTATAGCCTTGCATTAATACTTTTGTGTGTGTTCCCGGTAAACCGTTACCAATTATTGTATCGTTAATTTTATAAACAGGCATGATTTCCATAGCAGTACCGGTGAGAAAGATTTCATCGGCTGTCTCTAATTCGTTTTGATTAAATAATTTTTCGATGACTTCTAAACCGATATTTTTTGCCAAACTGATAATACAATTTCTAGTAACACCTACAAGAATACCGGCATCAACAGAAGGGGTTACTAGTTTATTATCCTTAATATAGAATATATTGGAGCCGGAAGATTCTGCCACATAGCCATCTGTATTTAATAATAAAGCATCATCTGCACCCATTTTTTTTGCTTTATTAACTGCCAGAATATTATTAAGATAATTTAATGTTTTTGCTCTCATTGGTAAAGCATTATTAGGAATTCGTACTAAAGGGACATTTATTAAATAGAGACCTTTATTATACGTTTCTGTTTTTTGATAATTTAGTGGAGTAATTGTGACCGATCTGTTTACCTGCATATCAGGTGTAGTATACAATCCTATCGATCCATAACGAGAGACAGTAATACGGACGTAAGCAGAATCACCGTCAAAGGCTCTTGCAGTAGTTAAGACTTCCTCAGTAAATTCTTTCCGAGAAATAGGAATATGTAAATCCAATAGATCTGCGGATTCATATAAGCGTATTAGATGCTCATCTAATTTAAATACATGTCGATGATACATCCGAATACCTTCAAAAATACCATCACCGTATAAAATTCCTCTATCTAAAATAGATACTTTGGCATTTTCGTCATCACACACAACGCCATTAATAGAATATGAACTCATAATTCCTCCTTAAAATAGAATTAAAATAAAAAAAAACCGACTCCTAGTAAAGGAGTCGGTTTATAATTGATACTATTTCAAATTATAATAGGACTGGTTGCTTTACTAAGACAAATGTAAGAACAGTAAATAATAAAAAAAATAAAGAATAAAAAAGTCATTGTAATTTCCTACAAGTTATTTGATATTGATATTATATACTAATTATTTTATTTTTGTCAAGTATTATTTACGAAAAAGTATTAAAATTATTTTAAATAATATATAATATTTATAGGAGGATTCTATGAATAAAAAATTTGAACGGATTTATTTAATCTTATTTGGAATATTTAGTTTTTCAGTAATTACTTACGGTTCTTATACAGATTATATTAGTATACAAAATGGTCTAACCGTATTAGATACGATTAGCTTAATAATAACATATACTGCAGGATTAATGGGGGTATTATGTGTTTTGTTAGTTGCTCAAGAGAATATTTGGAATTATTTATTTGGGATAGTTTCTGTTAGTCTTTGGCTAATCTATGTTATTTTTTGGTCTCCTTTGATTTGGGATGCCTTGATTAATATTGTTTATTTAATTCTCAATTTTTATGGTTTATACTATTGGCTGAATCCTGTTAAAAAACAAAAATCTAGTGATTCAACGATTGCACTTACAAGAAAGCTATCAAAAAAAGAAAAGATTCTTTATACGATTATCGCAATATGTAGTATTGGAATACTTACGATTATTGGTCAAAATGTTGGACGATATGATAATGAATTACAAGCGTTAATAGATGCCTCATCTACGGTGTTTGCAATCTTAGGACAATGGTTTATGTCTCTTAAAGTTCTTGAAAACTGGTATATGTGGATTGTTGTTAATGTGATTAGTATCCCTCTTTATATTTCTATCGGTTCCTATACATTTGCAATGGTGTGGTTGGTATACTTAATTAACGCTATTTATGGATATATTATGTGGAAATCTAATATATCCATAGAACTATAAGAAGCATACCCCCTCATACAAAAAGAGATTGACAAAGTAATTTTTTTAAAGTATAATGGCTGTGTTAAGATAAAAAAAGAATTATTTAGGGAATACTCATGATAAAATTGGATAAAATTCAAATTCCATTAATTTATCGATAGAGTAATATAATTAATAGGGAACGAATGAAATCAATAATATAAAGATATAATTTATATCTTTATATTATTGATTTCAACTAACAAACTTTAAAGTTATTAGTATCAATTATGAGATGTATTTGATACTAGTTTATATTAAATTATTCTCTAAGTAAAAGGAGTGTAAAATGAAAAAACTATTTATTGGCATATTAAGTATTACTATATTGACCGCCTGTGGGGGTCAAAAAAACATAGAAGAGGATGTCTATAATTCAGACAACAAACTTCAAATTAATTTTTGGGTGGCTCAGGATTCAGCAGCATTAAGAGATATGATTGACGGTTTTAATAATTCTCAAGATAAATATCATCTTAATGCTATTTTTAAAGGTTCCTACGCAGAAACTTTAACTGCCGGTATTGCTGCTACAAAATCAAGACAACAACCTCATCTTCTTCAAGTGTTTGAGGTCGGTACAGGGACGATGATGTCCGCTAAAGGTATTTATAAATCTGCAGATGAAATCATCACAAAATTCGGTAACACAACGGTTGATTCTTTTAAACTAATTCCGGGAATTCAAGCTTATTATTCCGACAAAGGCAAACTCCAATCCTTTCCCTTTAACAGTTCTACTCCTGTGATGCTCTATAATAAAGAGGCATTTAAAAAAGCTGGTGTCGATCTGAATAATATTCCTCAAACTTTTGAAGAATTTGAAATAATGTTACAAAAACTTAAAAATGTAGGATATGTTCCTATGACTTCCACATGGGGAAGTTATGTACTCGTAGAAACACTAAGTGCAATGCATAATATTCCCTTTGCAACATATAATAATGGATTGGATAATTTTAAAAAGGCACGTATTGCTCTTTCAGAGATTCATACTAAAACTTTCCAATACCTTAAAGATTGGTCTGATAAAGAACTCTTTAAATATTATGGTAGAGATGATAGAGGATTCCAACCGTTTTTAAAACAGGAAACGGCTCTTATGTTTGGTTCTAGTGCTAGTCAAAACGCTCTCAAACTGAGTGGAGATTTTGAGTATGGTGTTTCATTCATACCTTATTTTAAAGAATATACGGAATCTCCAAATAATAGTATGGTCGGAGGGGCATCTGTTTGGGCTTTTGAAGGATTTAGTGATGAAGTGTATCGAGGGATTGCTGAATTTATCAAATTTACCTATTCTCCACAAGTAATGTTTGAGTATCATGATGCGACCGGATATTTACCTCTAACGGCAGGGGCTTATGAATTTGCCCTTAGTGAAGGTTATTATGAGGCAGACCCTGAAGCAGAAATCCCTTATCTTCAATTTAATAGACCTATTGCAGAGTATTCTCAAGGGTGGAGATTAGGCAACTTTATTCAAATTCGGATTGCTTATGAAGAAGTGATGGAGGCCTTATTTCAAGGTAGGATTACTCCTGAACAAGCGGCAAAAGACTATGAAGCAAGAGCTAACCAACTTTTAAATTCTTTTGAAGTAGCAAACTAATAGTTAGTATATGTTCTAATGAATCTAGTGATAAATATAAGGAAAATTTATGAAATACCCTGTTTATTTCAAAAATAAAAAACTCTTGGCATTTTTCTTTTTGTTACCTCAATTAGTAATTATTGGAGTATTCTTTATTTATCCTGCCATCCAATCTGTTATTATGTCAATTTTTTTGGAAGATACTTTTGGTTTATCTAAAAAATTTGTTGGTTTAACGATCTATTGGAATATCCTTACGGATTCTGTGTACTATGAGATTATTATTAACTCATTCTTATTGTCCTTTTTTATTGTTGTACTTTCTATTATTCCTGCAATGATTATGGCATTAGCTGTCCATCATGTTAAAATAGGAAAACGTTTTTTTCAAACGGTCTTAATCCTTCCGCAAGTGATTGCTCCAGCTGTTGCTGGAGTGTTATGGCTCTTTCTTTTTAATCCGAGTTCAGGGATTATTGTAGTATTTTTTGAATCGATTGGAATTAACTGGAATCATGCCTTAAATGGCTCACAAGCATTAGTTTTAGTTATCTTAATTTCAATTTGGAATCATATAGGATATAATTTTATCTTTATTAGTTCTGCTTTATATAATCTTCCTAAAAGTGTTTTGGAAGCTTCATTAATGGACTCTCCTTCTCCGTGGAATCGATTTTGGAAAGTCAAATTGCCACTTCTTTCGCCTACAATGATTTATTTAATAATTATGAATATTGTTTATGCTTTTTTTAATACCTTTAGTATTATTGATATTACAACTAAGGGAGGACCGGGTCGTGTTACTACAACGATGGCCTATCAAATTTATTTGGATGGCTTTTTATCTTCTCATTTTAGTAATTCCGCAGCACAATCCGTGTTAATTTTATTTATTGTTTCTTTCTTGATATGGATTCAATATAAATTAACCAGTGGTAAGATTCATTATCATTAGGAGAGAAATGATGTCTAGAATACAGAAATATCATCTATTAAAATATCTTGTGTTGATTAGTAGTGTAGTATTTTCCTTGTTTCCTATTTGGATAGGCTTTACGGCTTCTACTCTTAGTCTACCTGAGTTAATTAGAGGAGAAGTTGGAATTTTTAAATTTGGTGATGATTTCTTTAAAAATTATCACGAAATATTGTTCTCTAATGTTCCCGGATTGCAGATTACTGCATCCAGAATATTTTGGAATACAATTTTTTTAGCTTTGGTAGTAACATTCGGAAAATTAATTATTTCGATTTTTTCTGCATATGCTATTGTATTTTTTCGTATTCCTTTTGAAAATTTCTTTTTTTGGTTAATTTTTATGACGCTCATGCTTCCTGTAGAGATTCGATTGGTACCTTCGTTTAAGTTGATTGTTGATCTTCAAATGATTGGGACTCCTATGGGAGTAGTATTACCTCTTATAGCCAGTGCTACCGCTACGTTCTTATTAAGACAATTTTTTATGACTATTCCTAAAGAATATATCGAAGCTGCGATTATGGACAAGGCAACTCCTTGGAAATTTTTGAAAGATATTTTATTTCCAATGTCAAAAAATACACTGATTGCTTTATTTATTATTACTTTTATTGGGGCATGGCATCAATACCTGTGGCCTTTATTAGTAGGTGGAGATTCTCCGGATACCTTGATTATTAATGTTGCTTTAAAAAATATGCTTTCTAATCAGGGAGAAGGTGTTGCTCCTTGGCATCATATTCTTGCATTATCTTGTTTAGCAATGATCCCACCGATGATACTCATTTTTTCATTACAAAAATATTATATTACCGGAATTTCCAATTCTGAAAAATAAGGAAGCTACGATGTCTTTTATTTCTTTTGAAAATATAGAAAAATACTATGGAGATTACCACGCATTAAAAAATATTTCTTTACAAATCGAACAAGGTAAATTCATTGTTTTATTAGGACCTTCTGGTTCAGGTAAATCCACTCTTCTAAGAATCCTTGCTGGATTAGAAGATATTTCTTCCGGTAAAGTGATTCTTGACGGAGACGATATTACCGGTATTGATCCTGCAGAGCGAGATGTTGCAATGGTATTCCAAAATTACGCCTTATACCCTCATATGACGGTACGGAAGAATCTAAGTTATGGATTAGAAAATCGTAAGATTCCTAAAGAAGAAATTGAGAGTCGAATAAAGTCAGTTGCTGAAATTTTGGAAATTGATCATCTTCTTGATAGAAAACCGGCAGAATTATCGGGGGGGCAACGACAAAGGGTAGCGATGGGAAGAGCCATTGTTAGAAAACCAAAAGTGTTTCTTTTTGATGAGCCTCTCTCTAATTTAGATGCTCAATTACGTGTGAAAATGAGACTTGAGATCAAAAATCTCCAACAACGCTTAGGAATTACTACTATTTTTGTAACACATGACCAAGTAGAGGCGTTAACGATGGCTGATCAGATCGTCTTGATGAATCATGCAGAAATTGTCCAAGTGGGATCGGCTACGGAAATTTATCAATCACCAGATTCTATTTTTGCAGCAAAATTTATTGGAACCCCTTCAATGGGAATGTTGCCCTTAACATTAGAAGGAGATATCTTGATGGATATTTTTCAAAAATTTTCTTTTCGCATTACTCATAATCAAGCACAATTAATTGGCAAAAAATTATTACTAGGTCTTCGTGCTGAACATTTTAGTACGGAATCAATACCTAGTTACCAATCTTTACAATTATGTATTCAGAATATTGAAAACTTAGGTTCTTATTTCTCTTTACAAGGAATTTGTGATCTCAATAAAAAAAATAATTCTATTGTTGTTCATGATAGTATCTATGTAAATATTAATAATAATCAAGCTCATCAATTTAGTATCAACAATACATATACTTTTTATTGGAATCCTGAAGTTGTGAAATTATTTGATGTAAATACGGGACAAAGTTTGGGGTTTTTATCTGAATTTATCAATTAATTCCTAGTATTTCTTCTATTTTGATTAATTACTTATCGAGATCGGTAATCAGTAGGATTAATCTCAAAATCATACCCTATAGCTAAATGGACTCCAAATCTGTTTTCCTCTATATAATATGTAGTAGAGGAAAACAGATTTGGAGTCCATGGTGTTGAAGTAGAAATTTTCAAAGAGGTATTTCTATACCGATAATATTAGTTCCTATTAAATCAACATAAAAGCGTAAACTATTTTATAACAAACTTCTTCAATACAATATTAAAACCCAAAATGTCCTCCAACAACACCTATCAGTGTATTTTCGATAGTGATTATTTGTATATCTAAATTTAATGCATGGATTAGGAATTCTTTAGCTCTTATTTTTCCTGTACAAGTCAAACCCATACCGTATGATTAAATAAAACTTTAATGCGTTATGATAGACCGGATATTCAATATTTTTTATCCTATTAACGGACTGGCTATCACTAATATACTTAATAGCAAATATTTTTTCATATCTTCTCCTTAGTGATGACGGATATTTTGTTGTCTTTAGTTTTTCAAGATTTAAGAAATAGTTCTTCGTACTTCTTCTATTTTACTGAGGAGATACTCCATAGGGCGATCGCCTTTGATGGAGTTACAATAGGTACAAAGTAACTGGAGATTATCCTCATTGTCGAAGCCTCCCTTCGCTTGAGGGATGATATGATCGATCGCTAAGTTTTCGATACGGAAATGATCTTTACAGCCTGCACAAATACCAGCTTGATTACCATAGAGATTAATCTTAATTTCTTTTTTGTATTTGCCAGTGAGTTTTTTAGCATCAATATCGGTACGGTGGGGGATATCATCTCGGAAAAGGAGTGTATTTTTATGTTGGAACAACGCATTAGGGTTGGCAATTTCTTTACGAAGTCGTATCTTAACAAGTTCAAAGGCTTTTTTTGAAATATCAATGCCAATCCAATTACGCTCAAGTTTCTCGGCGGCAACGCAGGTCGTGGCACAGCCACAGAAAGGGTCAAGGACAATACCACCTTCAGGGCAAGAAGCTTTAATAATACGCTCCAATAAGGCAAGAGGTTTTTGAGTGGGATAGCCGATTCTTTCAGCACTGGTTGGAGGAATAGCAGGGATATCCCACCAATCTTCTGGTATTTTCCCTAAAACATTTGGTTTGTAAATTGTTCCTGTTTGTTTGTTAAGCACACCTTTTCCTGATGTTTGATATCCCCCTGTTCCTTCATAAGGTACACGAATTGCATCTGCATTAAATATTAGATTACCTGTTTTTGAATATCTAAAAATTGTATCATGTTTTCGAGAAAAATCCGTGTTACTACGCCCTCCTTGTCTATAACACCAGATAATCTCATTACGAAAATTATTCTCGCCAAAAATGACATCTAATAATAGTTTGAGATAATGACCCATGGTGTTATCGCAATGGAGATAAATTGAGCCTGTATCTTTTAGAATACGTTTCATTTCAAGGAGACGGATCGCCATA
>JBOFNI010000097.1:0-3571 GCA_051658845.1 Brevinema sp.
AAATTTTTACCAAACTTTTAAATGATGTATTCTCCCTGTAAATTAATACAACATGAATATGAAAATAATCTGTATTATTATGGGTTTTAAAATGTTATATCGGTCAAGCACTACAAGAGATTAGAAGCATATAATTCTATTTTGATGTTTTCTTGTTCTGCTTTTGTCTTAGAATATGGTCATAAAGATATTGTGAGATACCTGCTGCAGCAGGGTGCCAATCTGCATGCCCAGGAAGATCACGGACGCATGCCGATCCACAAAGCCTGCGTAAATAGCCACCTAAAGGTGGTTAACCTGCTACTGGAGCATGGTGCTGACCCTAAGGCCAAGGACAATACGAACTGCACCCCTCTCCACATGGCAGCCAAATATGGCAGGATTGACATCTGCATCGGTAAAGTTGAGATTTTTCAAAAAAAAAAAAAAGAAAGAGTGTAAAATGGTAAAAGAAATAGATCAATTTAAAACTCGAGGATGTAATAATATAAAAAAAATGGTTGAAAGTTGTTTGACACGAGTCAACTGTGTTAAAACACAAACAAATAAATTTCATGTTCAAGACTCCATCATGACTGCACATACATAGAGTTTATTGTGGGAAGTCATACTATGAAGTCTTCAGTAGGCTTGCTTATTATAAGCATTTTCATTAAGAAGACCTTCCACCTGACAACAAAACAGTTTTAATCCTGCTAAATTGAAATATCATAAAAGGTAAAGAAGTGTGTGCTCTTTGCTGTGAATTACTTGTACTTAATACTTGCATTCAATTTAGCTTCTTTCGACTGTCACATCTCTGTTGCGGGCACACCTGGATCTAATCAGCAACAGTAGTTGGAAACTGGCAGCACCGACTCCCTGTCTGTCTCTTCCTATCTCTTTCCTTTTTCTCTGTCTGTCTGTCTGTCTGTTTCTCTTTCTCTCTTATTCTTTCCACCGCTTTTTCTTTTTCTCTCTCTCCCTTTCTCTTGTCTTTCCCATCCACATTCCCTCTTGCTTACTTTCCTCTCTCTCTCTCTCTGTTTCTTTCTCCCTTTGTCTCTACTTTTTACCCCCCCCCTCTCTCTCTTTGTGCGCATGTACAAAATTAATCTTTCAAATGTCCTGCTGTTTATACTCAATAACAAGCTTGGGCACATTCTTGCATAATACTGTAAAACTGTTGGCTCAATGAGGGCGATTTCTCTGGGTCTAAAAGATCCATAGTTGACACGTCTTTTAGTAGACAAATATTTATGGTTTTGAACTCTAAATACCAGCATTTAATTGTTGCAGTTAAACTAAAGATAATAGAAAAGGAGTTAACTATCCTTATATGTATCCACTTATATGTACTATCTAGTGTTATTAATGTAGAAAAAAATATTTAAAGAAAGTGTAGCAATACAAAAGAAAGCAGATCCTGTTGTCGATGATGGCACTAAACTTGTAAACGGACACACAAAAGCAAAAATTATAAGCCTTGATTTGATTCTGATCATAAATACATACATACATAAATACAAATTGTAATGACTTTTTATCGAATCATGAAATTTCGTTCAGAATAGCTACTTTGCAGGAACTTGATCCAGCAAAACAGTACATTTACATTTACAGCATTTGGCAGATGCTCTTATCCAGAGCGATGTACATTTTATCTCTTCTTTACAACTGGGGTTAAGGGCCTTGCTCAGGGGCCCACAGTGGTGGCTTGCTGTTGCTGGGAATCGAACCCCGGTCTTTCTTATACCAGCCCAACCTCTTAACCACTAAGCCACCACTTCCCACAGTATCAACCTATTCATGGGCAATGTAAGAAAGAGAGTAAAGACTAAGATTTGTAAAACGCTACTAGGATTATTACTGTTTCATTTGTAAGTCTCTTGATTATACTCATGACTTTTGTCTCCGAGCTAAAACCTGCTTATCTTTTGTGAGTAAATATTTTTGTATGCGATTTAAACTTTAGCTTTTTTCGTCTTTCGTCCACTGTGTTTTATCAAGGGCAGGGTCAATGCAGCTAGCTATCAAGAGATTTTGTGGGAGTGAGAAGGATATAGAGGATAGGGTTCGGTGGAGACAGATGATTCGCTGTGGCGACCCCTGAAAGGGAGCAGCCGAAAGGAGAAGAAGAAGAAGAAGGGTCAATGCAGCTAGCTATCAAGAGATTTTGGAGCACTTCATGCTTCCATTTGCTGAAAAGCTTTATGGAGATGAAGATTTTATTTTTCAGCACGACCTGGCACCTGCTCACAGTGCCAAAACCACTGGTAAATGGTTTACTGACCATGGTATTACTGTGCTCAATTGGCCTGCCAACTCTCCTGACCTGAACCCCATAGAGAATCTGTGGGATATTGTGAAGAGAAAGTTGAGAGATGCAAGACCCAACGCTCTGGATGAGCTTAAGGCCGCTATCGAAGCATCCTGGGCCTCCATAACACCTCAGCAGTGCCACAGGCTGATTGCCTCCATGCCACGCCACATTGAAGCAGTCATTTCTGCAAAAGGATTCCCGACCAAGTATTGAGTGCATAACTTAACATAATTATTTGAAGGTTGACTTTTTTGTATTAAAAACACTTTTCTTTTATTGGTCGATGAAATATGCAAATTTTTTGAGACATGAGGGTTTTCATGAGCTGTATGCCAAAATCATCAATATTAAAACAATAAAAGGCACAGAACTACTTCAGTTGTGTGTAATGAATCTAAAATATATGAAAGTCTAATGTTTATCAGTACATTAGAGAAAATAATGAACTTTATCACAATATGCAAATTTTTTTGAGAAGGACCAGTATATTTAACATTTTTAACAATTCTTACAAATTTATTGTGCCATTAATAAAATGTATTAATATAAGAAAAAAACCTCGTAGCTAAAACTTTTTACTGCTATTTAAAACAATGCATCGATACAATAAGATGCTTTTGTATACTAGCACATTCCTTCAAAAAAATACGCAACATTATCACCAACCAAAGATCAGATTTTTGATCAGATCAATTTATTACCATATCACTATCACTAAAGCTTTTAGCATTCTAAATGTGCATTACGTAGAACTTCTCTTAATTTGTAAAAAATAAATAAATAATCAAGCCTTTTACGTAGTGGTTAAGCTACCTGGAGCTACATTTTTAACTCTTGCATCTAAATCAATATAAACATGCTGTTCGTATTGATTTAGCCAAAAATGTATTTATTTACACTACAAAACACAAAATCAGTCTAAAATAAATCACAAGTCACAAGTATAATTGACCTTTTATAGGCATTACTTAACAGAATGACAGGGTTAAAAGGTAAGAAAGCGTTTATAAAAACAATATAGTATTTTATATATAGCATTGTACTAGTTAAAAATGCACTAACTATTTTAGTACTGTGACTAATTTCCCGCCTAGCATATAGGGTTTGTTGCTGTTTGACTGAGCCATACCACACCTAGGCTAAACCTTTCCTCTTGGCAAAGATTCACGTTTCATTTCTTTCTCTCGCATCACAAGCAGAATATTGAATCTGGCCCCAGATCAGTGTGGAGGGGCAGCTTGTACCAGCACAGTGCAACACCACAGGGGG
>JBOFNI010000098.1:0-1021 GCA_051658845.1 Brevinema sp.
CCCTGCATCTGCAACCACATCTTCACAATAAGAATATATATAGTAAGATTAAACAACTTTTATCTATATTAAATGTAGACTGATCTATCGATATTAATGTAAAGTAAACCTTAGCTCTAATAACCCTAATAACCCTACAATTCCCTCTCTTGATCTCCTTTAGGAGATCACCTTGTTCCTCACAGCCTCCCAGCAGACAAAGTCGAAAACCCCAATGGGGAAAAAAGACACTTTGTCAACCCCCTAGTTATTATCTGGGCAGTCACACGCAGGTTGCTGGAAGCAGACTGTGAGTACAATTCTCTAAGTCTAAACTAATGTAAGCAAGCATAGTTATGTTTTGAATACATATGTTCCACAGCATGTGAACCTATATTTAGAATGATAGGGGAGAGATATTAGATAGGGATCAAACTTGACAAGTGATGGTTATACATATAGATACACAGTTAAAACAAGGTAACATCATTATCGTCATCCTCCTCCTCTTTCTCCTCCCCCAACAGAGGCATTGAATATGGGGGAGGACTCGGTTCTTTCTTTTCGATAGCTGTTACAATAATTCGTTGGCACAAGGAACGTAAGCAAGGAATACAACAACATCCGCAGGTTACCAGGATGAA
Organism: Brevinema sp.; assembly: GCA_051658845.1. Lineage (GTDB taxonomy): Bacteria > Spirochaetota > Brevinematia > Brevinematales > Brevinemataceae > Brevinema_A. The sequence goes on from JBOFNI010000098.1 coordinate 624, forward strand.
GCGGGTGGTCTGCCGAAGAACAACGCACAGATTTCTTTTGGGTCCATAAGTAACTTACCCTCTCTTGCTCACTCCTGACCAGCTACTTGGTCCTGGAAAACAATCAAAGACATACCTAATACCTTTTATTCAGCAAACCCCTGAAGCAATATGTTTTTTTTTTTTTATTCAGTGTGGATATATGTTAAATGTAAGCAGCGTGTATTATAGCAGTTTATTTTGGCAGCGTGTAAATGGTGATAGTAATATCAGTTTTAGCAAAAACGTCGGCTATAATTTTCAACACCTTAATGTAATCCAATTTATCTAAACCGCACCCCAGCCGGGGAACGGACACTTTCTTGATGTTGTTTTCCACACACCAAGCTCTCATTTGTTCTAGACTTTGTCTAAAGCAC
>JBOFNI010000099.1:0-1975 GCA_051658845.1 Brevinema sp.
GCAAGCAGTTGCTCTTAAATAAAACAATAGTTTGTTTCCTTTTATATGCCTGTGACTTCAGACTTATTACAGTGCAGAGCTCACAAAATTTCTGGTAGCCCTTTAGGCAGGCACTCTTTAGTTTCTGGTAACCAGAAAATAAATTTAAGCAGCTCAGATTTAATACAAAGTTTATAAGCTAGAATATGGTGAAGAAGGTCCCCGTTCGAACCATTGGAGGCGGGTTTTCAGTCAATTCTGAAGTTGAAGACAGCGTTCTCTTTCTCGTGGCAATGTCCACCCTGCTTAGCAAGGTCGGCGATTTCCAAGCCCTGTCAGCAGTACCTGCTTGCCTGGGGTTCCCTCAGGCAGGGTAGAACGCCCGCACTCCCCACCCCCTCCACTAGCGGCCCAGGGACGTACCCAAGGTGCCGACAGGCAGGCCAGGCCTGCGGGAGTGGCAGGTGCATTGTCAGACTCCCTTCCAGGACCCAACCAGGAAAGGGCGAACCTCCTCTGTCCAGTCTACGCACTGACAGAGTATATCCGTGAGAGCCAATGTAGAGGGATCAATGAGCTACCGGTTGGAGCCTACTGAGGGGCCTCCCAGCGTCCAGGGAGATGCATAGCAAGGGGGTGGCTGAATTTTCACACCCACATACGAGGCCGCTGGCCTCCCGGTGCCAGAAGATATTACAGCACTCCTCCAGGGGAGTGATGGCCTTTCAGGCTAAAATACCCCGCTAGCAGATATATGCAAGTGACTGGGTGATCCTTCCATTATACCTTGTCCGACTTTTCCCAGAGGCATACAGCTGACCGCTGGTGGCCCCAGACGACACTCCCTTAGAGGTCTGGTAGGCCCCCGGGAGCTAGCCTCCACTGCAGATGGTGAGAACGCAGACCTTGCGCCCACTTTCACGTCGGCCGGCAGTATAGGCCACATACGGGGACCCAGACGTCCTACTCAGGGTCCACCGCCGGCTCTCCTGATGCTCCGGCACCCAACAGCTAAGTACATTGGTCTGGTGGCTAGTTACCCCTGTGACTCAAGTAACGTCTATGTGTCGCGGCCCATAGACCCAGCGCATGGGCCAGTAGTACGTGGAGCGACTGACGCAGCGTCTCGTTCCCTCGGGGAACCGAGGTTACATACGTAACCCTATGACGTTTTATTTAAGAGCAACTGCTTGCAGGCTTTTAAACATATTCTGTCTTTGAATGTGTATTTAATCTTACTTCTTCTATCTCTATATCTGCCCCCCCCCCCCAATTGTGTCGCTTGCAGGCATTTGAACAGCAATAATAGACCCAAAATCAGAAACATTCAGAGGCAGATTAAGGTATTGAGTTGTAGTTATTTAATTTGGAAGTTGGATAGATCACTTCTAGAGAATGTATATTTATAAAACTGATCTGATGTTAACAGGAAGTCACCCACGACATGGACCTATGTTATGGAACGATGGGAAGTCTCTTCCGCAGAGGCTCTCAGCAGACGCAGTTTGCTTCCCAGGGCATGGCGTATACTGATCTGTACGCAGGCTCTGTCACTAATCTACTATCTTACCCTTTCAACTACCTGTTCAGAGCTGCACATGTGTTAGTAAGTGCAGAGCTTTAATATCTCTTTTCTAATTGATTTCTAGTATGCTTGGAGTCTGTTTGTAGAGCCTCCTGCTGCATGCAGAATGAATTGCAGCTTTGATAAAATCATTTACAATAACCTTGTATTGTCTAAAAAAAATTATAGAGAATATATGCCTGCAAGCGACACAATTGGAGGGGGGGGCAGATATAGAGATAGAAGAAGTAAGATTAAATACACATTCAAAGACAGAATATGTTTAAAAGCCTGCAAGCAGTTGCTCTTAAATAAAACAATAGTTTGTTTCCTTTTATATGCCTGTGACTTCAGACTTATTACAGTGCAGAGCTCACAAAATTTCTGGTAGCCCTTTAGGCAGGCACTCTTTAGTTTCTGGTAACCAGAAAA
>JBOFNI010000100.1:0-9112 GCA_051658845.1 Brevinema sp.
CCTTAGATAATGAATTACCGTTCTTGGGTCTTGGATCATCGGTACAAATTATGAGTGAAGTCGTCTATAGTCTGTCCGATCAAAAACAACAACTGTTACAAGAATTTTTTAAACAATGTTCGCCAAATATAGAATATGGGATTTTATTTGTTCAGTTTGCAGAGATGCTAGCAAAACAAGGTCAGAGTGTTTTATTTTTGGAAGAATTAATAAAATGCTTGGAAGATGGCTTGAGACAACGACAGTCTTCTCTTAGAAATATTGAAATTAGCTTACGATATCCTCAGTATCAATCTTTTAGTGTATTATTTTCTAAAGCAACAACGGCAGAATTAGAAGAGCTGACCCAACAAGTAGAATCACTCCTCGTTCATATACGTCGTTCTGTACTTAAAGATGAGTATCTTCTTCCGAATTTTCTCTTGGATGTTTCTCGGATTCTACGAAAAATTCAATAGATCTTATGTTGTTGAACGGGCATAGAGAACAAAGGCTAAGATTCCAAATAGGATACTTCCCCCGAAGCCTCCAATGATTGGTGTTACATCCCCTCGTCCTGCCATTCCTAAAAAAGAAGTATACAATAAATAATATACGACAAATAAAGCCATACTAATCGCACTATTGATTGGTACGGATACTTTTTTAGAGGCCATATTCACAATCCCAATCCCAATCATGATAACAAAAATAATCCCCAAAGGATAGGCATCTTTTGCATAATATTTAGTGAGTTCGCTATGATATGCCCTTCCAGAACGTTTGAGCTTGTCGATATGCCTTAGTCCTTCTTCTACAGTCATTGCGTCGATAGGATACCAGTTTCTTTCAAAAAACCAATAAGGGTCTTCTAAAGAAGGGTCAACTTCCCAATTAATTTCTTTAAAAGAAAATAATTTACCGCTTTCACTGATTAATCGCTCTGTTCCATTTGATATCGACCAAGCTTGCCGATCGTCATTCCAATAAAGACGCTGAGCATCAATCCGTTTACGAAAACTCATCCGGTCGGATACTTGAATATTTTTGAGTGATTCCAAATTAATACGATTGGTATAAATCCAAGCACTTTCTTCTTCTGCTGGTATGAATATGGGAGCCTCTTCAATTTTGTCACGATCCAGATATTGGATTACTGTTGCATCTTCGATATATTTTTCTGTAGCATTATAATATTTACCAAGGTACAATAAATTATCGGAACCGAAAATTGTGAAATCTCGATTATCATTTAAAAAACTTAATTCTCCTAATTTTGCTTGATTTAATGCAACTCGTCGGTAAATAAACGATTTTTGATAACTGGGTAATACAAAACTATTCATTAAAAAGGTAACAATAAAAATATAATACAGTGTAGAAAAAAGCATCATATAAAATGTTAATCGGTATATACTTGTGCCGGTACTAACCATAGCGATCATTTCTCTTGTAGATGATAATTTACTTAATACGTAGACGGTTGCAAACAAAAATCCAAAGGGTTGGAGAATGTATGTCCAATAAGGGACGGTGTTAAGGTAGTGCAGATTGAGGTAATAGTGATCGACATCTTCTGGAATCCGACGTAAATCTTGGAAAATTTGGGCAAGCTCATAAATAGAAACGAATAAAACAATCGATCCTATAGTTGCCATTAAAAACTGACGCATAATATAGGAGTCCAGTTTATTCCAACGGAGAGTTCGGATATTTGCAACAAAATGATCTTTATGGAAAAAGTTAATAAATCCAACAATCATATTTGCGAAAAAATAGCCTATGTCTTTTAATATTTCGTAAATAGGGGAATAGGTAAATTTTTGGAATAAATCGAAAAACAATGTTTTCATATAACCTCTATTCGTTGAGTTTTCTAATATAAAGTACGAGAGCAATAATCCCAAAACAAATTGTTGGAAGCCAAACAAATTCCGGAGGAAGTTTGTTTTGAGTAATCGTATTTTCAATAGCTGATTTAAATCCATAGAAGATGAGGACGACGACTAAGCTAATACTTAATCCTTCACCTCTTCCACTGCGAGCGGAAAACATTCCTAAAGGAAGCGATAGAATAGCGAATACGAGGGCGATAGCCGGTAATGCCAATTTATCATAGAGTTTCATGATATCGTAGTTAGGAAGAGCAACACGGGTTTGATTAAGTTGTGCAGTAATATTATTGACTTTTTCTTGTAATAGAGGAGTATTTGATTCGATAAAATTAGATATTGCTTGGAGATCGATGTCATCTTCTGCCATATTGTAGATTAATCTGGGAGCGAATTTTACCTCTGTCAGTAAACGGCTGAGGTGGTTTTTATTACTGGAAACGATTTGATATGTTTCTCGATTTTTAATATTTTCCGGTTTTAGATCGATTTGCTCTTGTAATTCAAAAAAGGTGTAGGTATCCGGTCCTTGGTAGTAACCATCGCCTGGAAGCCATACATAGTTATGAAGAGTCATGGCTCCAAATGAGGAGAGATAAAATTCTTCGTTGATTATTTGATTGCTTTGAATTGTTTCTTCATTATTACTAATAATCGTTGTATTTGTTTTATAGGAAAGTTGATTAATATCTCCTCGTAAAAATTTCATGATATAATGTTCTGGATTATCTGGACTGACATAAATCCGTCCTTCTTCGGCTCTAATCGTCTGTCGATTTGCCACATCAACTGCATAAACGTTATGCAAGATATCTTCACTTCCTTCGACTTGAGAAACCCGTTCAAAGCTTAACTGTACAGAACCGATATTGAGAAAGACGTTGTCTAGCAGTTGGACAACAGGTTTTTGAGAAAGAACTTTCCCTTTGAGTTGTAGATAATAGGTATTGGATGCGGTTTCGATGTAGTTCTTAAAATTAAAAGCGAAGATCATAATACCGATTCCAAAGATAATCCCTGGAAGCATGATTCTAAATTGAGAGATTCCACAAGCACGCATTGCAACAATTTCACTGTCTTGGGATAATTGTCCCATTAATAACAAATAAGCAGGTAGAACACCGAAAGGTACGGAAAAAGATACTAAAAACGGCATTAATGCTCCCATCATGCTTAATACATGAAATAAAGGGACATTTTGTTCAAAATAATAACGAATGATATAGTATAATTCGTTAATCATGATGATGGATGAGAAAAAAGAAACTCCAATAATATAATTAATAAGGAGCTGGGAATAAAAATAACGGTCTAATGCTGTATAAAACCATGTGTACAAAAGTTTTTTTATTGATTCGACAATCATTTGTTATTTATTCCTTATTTTTCTAATAATTGTTAAAATAAAGCAACAACTGTATTAAAGAGAGAGATTGTCGTAGTAATTGCTAGTAAAAACAACAATACAGTAGGAAGTGTATAAAGTACTAATACTTGTAAGAAAGAGATCTTAAAGTATTTCATAAATAATTTAATTTTTAAGATTACTGTACTCACTCCAAAGATAAAACTGATAATACCGAGTAAGGTTTGAGGTATAGGTACGGTATATCCAATTAGAAAAAAAGGAAGGGATGCCAGTAAAGGAAAATCCATCAGAAGATACAGTCCAAAAAATTGAAGTGTATTTATTTTGGAATGAGAAATATTTAATCCTGTGAGGATAACACTTAAAAATAAATAAGAACTGATATAAGTGGAAATTAGTTGAAAAAATACGGTGTGTGGAGCGCCACTCCCCCTAGAAAGCATATCTCCTAAAAAAAATGCAATTAATCCCATACTGGAAATCAATAAACTATTCCTAAAGAGATTTTGGGTGTTAATCATTTTTAAACGCTTAAAATTTTTATCAAAATCTTCAAATAGTCCTAAACTAATCCATAATATTCTATACATATAATACTCTTAAAATTGATATAAATATAATACAGGGGCATTGCCGAATTTTGATTCGGTATCAATTAAATTTATTTTTGGTTGTGGTGCAAAAACGGTAATTAAATCAGAAAGATTAAACACGTTTTTCATTGGTGCAATAATTTCTACATCTGCCGTATCTAATTGATACTGTTCTTTTGTATAAGCAATAACATCATAAAAACTACCTACCGCATCGATCAATCCATTGCTTACTGCTTGTTCTCCAGTAAAGATACTCCCATCTGCTAAGGGACGGATTATTTCTATTTCTTTGCGACGACCCTCTGCTACAGTCATAAGAAATTGCTGATAGGTACTATTAACCATTGTTTGTAAAAATTCTTGTTGTTCGGGACTCATTTTTTTATAAGGAGAGAGAATGTCTTTATTTTTTCCACTGGTGATTGCTTGGTATTTGATCCCAACTTTAGAAAGCAGTTCGGTAAATTCAACTCCTCCTAAAATAACACCAATACTTCCAACAAGAGATCCAGGATTGGCGAACATTCGGTCAGATCCAACAGTGGCATAATAAGCACCTGAAGCGGATAGATCGGCAATACTGGTAATCACAGGCTTCCCTGCCTCTTTAATTCGTTGGACACCTGCATGAAGTTCTTGAGAAGCACCGACTGTGCCTCCTGGACTATTAACTCGAATAATGACCGCTTTAATATTGGTATTAGTAGCTGCATAATGCATTTGATCCAACCAATATTTAGCTCCTACCTGTTGAGGGAGAATAAAACTAGAAGGTTCTTCGACAAAAGAAATCGGAGCGTTAATATTAATAATACCGATGATATTTTTATTTTTTTTACTTAAAGAAGATAGAGAACCAAGTGTTTCTATGGTACTGATACTGGCTTGTTCTTGTCTTTTTGTTCCTGTGGCTAAGATAACGATTGAAGTGATCACTCCAACAGCATAAAAAATGACAAGGCTGATCAATAAAATATTTTTTTTCATATAAATAGTCTCCTATGTTATTTGTTTAATAAGGATTTTTTTGTTCCAGATAGATATAATTGTAAAGAATTGGTAAAGTCTTGATAATTTCTTTGTATGGACAAGATAGACGATTTTTTATCAGAGCCTTTTAGAGTATGAACATATGCAGATTCAATAGTACTGGGCTCTTCTCCAAAAGCAATTTGCCAATGCTCAGGGCTATAAGGTGTTTGTGCCGTATCTAAAAGTAATTTAGTTCCAAAACGAAACTGCATATAATTCCAAAAAGTAAGAATCTCTGGATAAATTAAGACCTGAAAAAGCTCCTCACGGGAGTTTTGAGGGTAAAAATAACGTTGGGGTCGTTCTAATAACTCTAAAATAGAAACGAAAAAAATATGATCCACCGCATATTCCACAGTAGCTTTAAGAAGTTGTTCTCTCTCTTTAGGAGAAGCTTCTTTGTCTCGCATGAAATTTTGAAACTCACTAATCGGAATAAAAGGTTCGTTTTTTCCAGCGAAATCTTCTTGTAAGGTTGCAATATATCCGTATAATAAGGTTTTGTTTTGATAATAATCAGAGAATAAACGATCGGCAATCAGAAAAAAATTATAAAAACGGTCTTCTATTAATCCCTCGATAAATACAGATGACGGTATTGATGCTTTAGGAAGTTTGCGAGATAGAAATGAAATAGCATTTGCCGTATTGTCTAAAAGCTCTAAAGAGGGTTCTGACATAACAAATGATAGAATAATTTGTTCTTGACCTTCAAAAAGATATACTTCTCCATCTTTTACAAGGGTATTATTAGAAACACATCCATTCAAAAAAAGTAATAAGAGTATTAAAAATTTCATGAAATTTCCTAGTCTATCGATTATTTCCTTATATTATAAACAATATCTTTCCTTTTTGCAATAAAAAGATGCCTTATTTGAATATACTAATAATAATCAAAAATTGATAAAAATTTTTATAAAAAAACAGCAGATAGTAATCTATCTGCTGTTTTTCTCATAATAAACGATATTATTTTTTTAAAGCTGCCATAATTGTAGGTGCTTTACCAGCAGAATTTAGGACTTTAACGCATTTTTCTTTGTATAGTTCTTTCATAGCATCACGTGCTGGTCCAAGATATTTTCTAGGATCGAATTCACCAGGATTTTCGGCTAATACTTTTCGAAGATGAGCTGTTAATACTAAGCGTGAATCCGAATCAATATTAATTTTACAGACAGCAGAATGTGCCGCTTCAAATAATTGCTCTTCAGGAATACCAATGGAGTCTTCTAATTTTCCACCGTATTTATTAATCATCGCAACGGCATCTTGAGGAACAGAAGAAGAACCGTGTAGAACAATTGGAAATCCTGGAATTTTTTCTTCGATTTGTTTGAGAATATCCATACGGATCTGTGGTGTTTGTCCTGGTTTGAACTTGAATGCTCCATGGGAAGTCCCAATAGCAATAGCTAAAGAATCCACTCCAGTTTTAGAAACAAATTCTTCAACTTCTTCTGGTTGGGTATAAACGTGATCGGCAGCGACTACGTCATCTTCGACACCTGCTAATACGCCTAATTCTCCTTCTACGGTAACATCATGTTGATGAGCGTATTCAACAACTTTTTTGGATAAAGCAATATTATCTTCAAAAGAATGATGAGATCCGTCGATCATAACGGAAGAAAATCCTGATTCAATACATTCTTTACAAGTTTCAAAAGTGTCTCCATGATCTAAATGAAGAACCATAGGAATTTCTCCTACGCCTTTTTCTTTAGCATAAGCTTTCATCATTTCTACAGCTCCCCGCCCCATCCATGAGAGAAGGATTGGATTGGCATAAGCTCTTGCTCCTTTAGATACTTGAAGAATAACAGGCGATTGTGCTTCGACACATGCCATAACGATTGCTTGAATCTGCTCCATATTATTAAAGTTAAATGCCGGTACGGCAAACTTATCTTTGACGGCGACTTCAAACATAACTTTGGAATTAACAAAACCAAGTTCTGTATAATGCATAAATGACTCCTAATTTTTTATAAATTTTTATACATTAGTATAATATGTTCTTAATTTCTTGTCAACGGTTTATTTTTTTAAAAAATGATAATATTTTAATAAGGTATCAAATAATTCATCGGAACAATTACTAATAATAAGTTCTAAAGGATTTAGTCTATTGGATTCCGGTGTTAGTCCTAAAGTAAGCCAGTATTCTGTATCATAAGATAAAGGTTTGTTGAGAATAAAACAAAGATTGTAGTTCATTTGGTAAATTTCTTCTATGGTACTTATTGGAATTTGCTTTAAAATAAAAACGCTTTGAATAAGATCCCAATAGAGTATCGTATATTCGATTTGGTGGACAAGTTCTTCTGCTTTGTCAGTAGTGATTTCAAAAATATTGTCATAGATACGGCAGTTATATTTTTTTTGGAGTTTTTCTATTGGTATTTTCTGAAGATGTGGAGTATGATGAAAATAAATCTTGATTTGGGTCGTAGAATGAGTTATATTATTAATATAGTTAATACCTTGAAAAGAGGATATTAATTCTAAAATTGATTCATTATGGAAAGTATCTAATAATAATTGTAATTGCCAAGCAAGATATAAACTCTTTTGGCTATAAATCAAGTGTATAGAAGATCCCTCACGGATCACTCCTTTTGCTTGATATTTTAGGAAAACACTGTCTTCTGCTAATAATGTAGGATCTTTTACTGAAATACGGATACGGGACATACAATATTCAATAGATACAATATTTTCTAATCCCAAGGAAATAAATAAAGAAATAATAAGAGGTTTTTGGGCGATATGCATTGGATTAATAGAATTAAGCATTGTTTCCTCCTATAACATCTATATTATATCCGTTATTATTAAGAAAGTCAAGATACCGTTTGAATCGGTATTTATTATAATTCGAGGAGGATACGATGAGATTGTTTATATTATTACTTTTTCTGAGTACCGTAAATTTATATGCGCAAAAAAGCATAGAGGGTATTATTTATATGATTATGCCAGATGGTATAGGAGAAGAGGTTGGCAGTATTATGGTTAAAGATCTCAAAAAACAAGGGATTGAGATTATCGTAATCGGGTCTAATCTTCAAGCTGGTACCCATGGATTTCATCTGCATGAAAAAAATATGCTAGGACCGACAACAAATGATCAAGGGGTAGTTGTACCCGGTGGTCAAGCCGGTGGTCATTGGGATCCGGATAAAACAGGACAGCATTTGGGTCCGGAAGGTAATGGACATCGAGGAGATCTCCCTCAATTGGTAATTTCTAATGATCAAATGATTCATACAACGTTAACAAATGCGAGAATTCGTTTTAAAGATATTAAAGGAAAGAGCTTGATGATTCATGCGAATCCTGATAACTATTCTGATTTACCAGAACCTCTTGGAGGGAGTGGTGGAAGAATGTACGCTGCACCATTTTAGGATTTTGATCAATAACTCTGTATTTAATAAAAAAACACCCTATCAAGAGATAGGGTGTTTTTCTAAGTTTTTTGACTTTAGAATATTATAGTTTTTAATTTGAAATCTTTTAATAATTCGATCTATTTAAAAATAACCTTTCTGATAATATGAGATCATTAACTTTCTCTCTCTTTTTTAGACGCTTGATTTTCATGCTGGAAAAAGATTTTTACGCTTTTCGTTATTTATATTGACATAATAATAGATATACGTTATAATTTTGTTAAAAAAATAAACAAATAACTTACATTGGCTAATAAACAGCCAGTAAGACCATATTATAGGAGGTAGTGATGTTTAAAAAACTACTAGTGGTGATAGTGTTTTTATTGAGTTTCTGTGGACAAGCAGGAGATCTCGCAAATAAAGATACTTTAAAGGTTGGTGTTTCTACGGAAGCAGTTACGATGGATCCCTATGGATCTAACGATAATGCTACATCACGTGTTTCGGTTAATGTGTTTGACCGTCTGTTGGAAAAAGATGAAGAAGGGAATTTTTCTCCGAGCTTAGCAACAGCATGGGAGACCCTTTCTCCAACGCAAATCAAATTAACACTACGAACCAATGCGGTATTCCATAATGGAGAAGTGTTGAGTCCTGTAGATGTTAAGTATAGTATTGATCGGATGCTTGCATCTCCAGAAATTGAACATCTTGTCAGTCCGATTAAAAGTGTCGATATAGTTGGTGATGATGCGGTTCTTCTCCACTTAAAAGCACCGTTTGCTCCGGTATTATTCCATTTGGCACATTCAGCGATGGGGATTTTAAACAAAAAAGCAG
>JBOFNI010000101.1:0-1925 GCA_051658845.1 Brevinema sp.
AAAGCACCCACCTACTAGATCTCCCAGCAGGAACAGAAATAACGGTTATCATCCCATTAGAAGATTTTTATTTGGTACGCACCTTAGATGGTAAAGAATATTGGATTAATCCGATCCCAGAACTTTGGACGGATCTTTAGCGGAGACCTGTTCGGTCAGATTTTCGATTGGTTTTTGTCCATTTTGCTAAGCGATGAGATTGACTTTTATCAATAGGACGTCCAAATTCTTGTCGTTTTTGAAGTAATTCTAAGGACTCTTCTCGAAGTTTACGCCAATTATCCAATCGTTCTTGGTCTAAAGTACCTTTTTGGACAGCCTCTTGAACGGCACAATCTGGCTCTGAAATATGCTGACAATCACGAAACCGACACTGCTGTGCCAATAGATCAATATCCGCAAAACTTTCATTGAGTGCCTCTTCCCCATCGAGCCAAACTCGGAGCTCTCGAACACCGGGATTATCAATAAGGATTCCTCCATTCTTTAGAAAGAGCATATCACGGGTACTTGTCGTATGTTGTCCTTTTTTATGCTTATTAATATCTCCAACCGCTTGAATTTGAGAGCCTAATAAAGCATTAACGATCGTTGATTTGCCAACCCCTGAAGAGCCTAAAAACACCGCGGTTTTCCCCACACCTATATATTGATTTAATATGGTGAGAGATTCCGAGTCGAGTGCATTTGACGTGATTACAGGAGTATCTTGAACTATTTTTTTCATTTCTAATAAATAAGGCTCAATATCTTGGATTAAATCGATTTTATTTAAGATTACGACAGCTTGTGCCTTACTTTCTGCAATTAATGCCAAATAACGTTCGATCTTACGAAGATTAAAATCCTCGTATAAAGATACGACTAAAAAAATAACATCAGCATTTGCTGCAATAATTTGTTCTTGAGATGTTTTCCCAGATACTTTACGTGATATTTTTGTTTTTCGAGGAAAGAGAGATTCGATCATTGCATACTCTTTTGCTAAAGAACAGAGTACCCAATCCCCAACAGCAGGCCAAGATTCTTTTGGTAAATCTTTTCGTAATTTACCTCGGATACGAGCATAAAATACTCCCTCTTCACAAATCAAATCATATCCGGAATTATGTTTACGAATAATACGAGCTGGTTGGTATTGCTTATCCGTATAATACTGCTGAAAAAAATCATCCCAGCCTAACCGTTCTAATAAATTCATTGCTATCATTTATAAACAATAGGTTTGAAAGTTTGACCCGTACCTCGGAAAAATCGAGTGAAAAATTCATAATATTCTAATCGGAGAGTTTGAATCCCAACAATAAAACCTTCGACACCGATCACAAAAATATTTCCGATAATAATAATCAAATAAGCCGCCCAAGTATCTCCACCGGCCAAATCCCTAAGGGTAAATACTGCCATCATTAAGGCAGCATGAGTTAAGGCAAAAGCACCGATTCGGACAAAAGATAAGGTATTGGTAAGAAGAGAGAGAAAAAATTCAAACATATCAAAAAATCCCATCCACCAATCCTTTACCGATCCGTGCCCAAAAATAATCGCATCCCAAATCCTCTCCAAACCTAAAAATAAACTCAAAGCTCCAAGAAAAATATAAAGAATCATAGGAACGGACAAGGATTGTACCATACGATAAACAATGGTAAGGACAATAAGATAAATACAGAATGCAACGACTCCTTTATGAGAAAAAATCAAGCTTTGCCAATCTTTCATGCGAAGCGAGTTAATAATTCCAAGAATATAACTAAAAGAAATAACCATAATTCCAAATAAAATCGCATAAAGAAAGATTGTTTCGATATTATGCATCGGACTAATCCAATAAGGCTCTGGTACCCAATCATAGTACATTGATTCATAACCGAAATAAGATCCATATAAAACTCCAAAAATCATGGAAGAAATACCGACCCATA
>JBOFNI010000102.1:0-1470 GCA_051658845.1 Brevinema sp.
GCATAAAGAAAGATTGTTTCGATATTATGCATCGGACTAATCCAATAAGGCTCTGGTACCCAATCATAGTACATTGATTCATAACCGAAATAAGATCCATATAAAACTCCAAAAATCATGGAAGAAATACCGACCCATACCATCAGACTAAAGATTAAGACAAACGAGGATTTTCGTTTAAAGAGAACCCCCAAAAGTCCTAAGAGAAACATCACAGCACCCTGACCGACATCACCAAACATCGCTCCATACATAAAGAAATACAAAGACGCAAAGAGAATCGTAGGATCGATTTCTTTGTAATTCGGCATCCCAAATGTTGTTACCAGTTGTTCAAAAGGTTTAAAAATCTTAGGGTTGTTTAATTTGGTAGGAATATGAACCTCAACTTGGAAAACATCGGTATCAGTAATAGTCAATTCATAATTGTTTCCGCATAATTTTTCAAGGGTTTGGATAAATTTTCGGTATTTATCTGCAGTAATCCAACCGGATAGTAACACAAAATGTCCTGCTCGTTTCATCGATTGACGGACTTCAGACATTTTTGTATATAGGTCTAAAGAGGAGAAAATATCTTTAAGATTTGTTAAGACAGCCGGTCGATATTTGTTAATTTCGGATTCGAGCATCTCTTCCTGATCGCACACCAAAGTAAACTCTAATCCCAATTGCATCATATTTACCGTTCCTTCACCAAAAAACTCTTCCGGAAGACCGTAATTTACGAAATATAATTGCTCTAATAAGGTAGAAAGTTCTGATTTTTTATCTTTAGGGATCGTAATAAAGACAATCTCAGAATCATTAACATGTCCTTCCGTCAATAACTCACCCTCAAAACGATGAAATTCATTTTGGAGAACCGATAAATTTCCAGTAGTAACAAGCCCTAACACAGAATAAAGATCTTCTGATTGATCCAATCGAGAGGTGCTTTTTTTTGTATGGGTATCCATATGCATTCTTAATCCAGCAATCTTAATCGCTACATCTTCTTTTTGTTTCCGAATACGATAACTTCGTTCTTCTAACTGTGTTTTTTTTAATGAATACTGCCGGATCATCTCTCCAATTGACGGAATAGGATAAATAGTCCGTTGAGTGTCTCCAACAGTTTGATTATGATGAGGATCAAAAAATAATTGTAAATCCTGTGCTTCTTTGTACAATGTGGTAATCATTTTTTTCTTATCGGTTGTATTTTCAAGAGTCCACTCTTTTTCTTCTCCTTGTAAAACAACAGAAGAATAAGACGAAGGTTCAAAATATCCAGATTCTACAATTAATTGGGAAACATCCTCAATATCTTTTTGAAGTACCAACACATCTAAGAGGATCATTTTTTGTGTTACAAACATACTTTTACCCCATCTATTATAAAAACTGCATGACTTCAGCATTACTAACTTGTAATCCTTTGGATTCTAAGATAGTAACGATTTTTTTTAATTGTATTTTTTTTAATTG
>JBOFNI010000103.1:0-2497 GCA_051658845.1 Brevinema sp.
ATTAAAAAAGAAAAGCGTTTATTTCTAATGATGAGCATTACACATACCTTTTTTGCCTAGCTAAATAAATAAGAAAGGGTGCGCCAATAAAGGACATCGTTAATCCAATCGGCAAATCTTGAACCCTGATACTACGAGATAACAAATCCGCTAATAAAATAAAATTCGCTCCAAAAAGCATCGAGAAGGGAATTGCTTGCCGATAATCACAACCGATAATTTTTTTGGTAATATGAGGAATAAGCAAGCCCACAAAACCAATAGCCCCCGCTAAAGCCACAGAAAATCCAGAAAAAATAACAATAAAACTAAAGAACACCATTCTCCAAAAAAATATATTCTGTCCCAACGATTTGGCGATATCCGTCCCCAACGCAAAAACATTCATTTGAGAGGCATACAGTGTAACCGTTAAAAAACAAGCAATAATGATAATAAGAGTATTCAAAGATAAATTCGTTCGATCAACCAAAGAGCCTGTTGTCCATTTTAACACTTCTTGAGGGTTTCCCCCTTTACTAATGATAATAGCCGTACTCAAGGCAGTAATCAAAGAGGTAATAACAATCCCGATCAAGGCTATTTTTATCGGAGATTGATGATAGATATTACTAACGGTAAAAATAAATACAGCAGATAAAGCACTACCGATAAAAGCTAATGTTAAGATATGATTAGTCGATAAATTTTGAAAAAATAACAATCCCAAAACAATAAAAAAACTTGCTCCGGCGTTAATTCCGAAGATACAGGGAGAAGCCATCGGATTGCTCGTGAGATTTTGAATCAACAACCCCGAAACGCCCAAACTGGCTCCGACTGTCATTGCTAATATCGTTCTTGGTAAGCGAAGCTCCATAATAATATAATAATCCGGACTATCGATATTAAGTTTTTTAAAACTATCAAGAATCGTATCCAAGGAAAACACCTGATGCCCAAACATCAGACTGAATAGCACTAGGATACAAAACATAAGAATAGATACAACAAAAATAACAAGTAATTTTTTCATCAGTGTCTCTCCTAGTCTATCAAAAAGATATTTGATATTTCTTCTAAAATTTTAAACGCTGCAAGCATCCCGTACGATTTATTCCACGTATTGTTATCCACTTCATAGATATTTGTAGCTCGGTGATCTAAGTTTTGAAACAGGATATTAGTGATATAATTCGTCGTATTTTCATAGGCAGCTTTGGGATTTTCATCGGAAAAAACAAAATAAAACGCTTGCTCGGCATTCATATCAGGAATTAGTTCTTTACTGATTTCAACATTAAAAATATCTTGATCGTGATTGGAAGGACGTTTGAATCCTAATTCTTTGATGATAGACGCTGAAAAACCTGCATTCCCATAATATCGAGCCGCTCTCGGAGTAAATCGATACAAAGCCGTCGTCTTATTGAGAATTCCTTTTTGATTCAGTTTTTCACTTAGCGTATCCCGTTCTTTTTCCCAAGATTGCATTATCTCTTGTGCTTGTTCTGTTTGGTGTACCGATTCTGCCACTTTAAAAAAGTTCTCTTTCCATTCCCCAAAAAAATTCTCCACAAAAATAGTAGGAGCAATCTTACTCAACATCGGATAGATATTTTCTTGTCTTGCTTTAATACCAATTATTAAATCAGGTTGCAAACGGGCGATTTTTTCGAGATTGACTTGACGTTCATCTCCAATAATTTCCACATCAGACATATAATCTGCAATATGAGGATACCAAGACAAATCAGCCGTATACGAAGAAACAGCAGCAATCGGTTTAAGCCCTAAAGCTAATAATGCTTCGGTCGATTCGCCGGTAAGTGCGATGATCCGTTGCGATTCAAGGGGAATCGTTGTTTCGCCCATCGCATGAGTAATTTTAATCCCATGTTGAATATTTTCTATATTTTGCTTTGGAACACAGGAGGTAAACAGCAATAACGAAAATAAAATATATTTCATCGATAACCTCGATATTTTGATACAATATTTTTATGAAATATCTTAAAATTTATTTCTTGAAATTTATTTTTTGAATATATTTTTCTTGAATATGCTTTATTATAGAATATTCAAATTACTCATTTCAATAAGAATAAATAATTATTTATTACTAGACAACTCCTTTTACAAGACCATTACTCTATATTACTCAATCTTGTAGAGCATACCATATAGAATATTCAAAAAAAAAAGCTTGACAATTTTTTTCTATCCCTCTATAATATAAAGAAATCAAACATCAACAAATTAAAAATCAAAATAGGGAAAATAATGCGACAAAAACTTAACTTTTTTCAAAAAATCAATATCATCTTAACAGCACAGCACAGCTTAACTTAAATTTATTCTCTATATTTTCTTATCATCGCTCTAAACTTACGTTTAGGGCTTTTCTTCGTTTAAAATACACCAAAATCAATATTAGTTTCTATCAAACAATATACTAATAAATCGATCGGGAGGAGGATTATTTTTTTGAGGAAGGTTCTATTATAGAACAAATATT
>JBOFNI010000104.1:0-3839 GCA_051658845.1 Brevinema sp.
TTATCAAAGTAGCTTTTTTATTGGGGATTGTAGGAATCGAACCTACGACCCTCTGCGTGTAAAGCAGATGCTCTAGACCAACTGAGCTAAATCCCCTTAATGTTTTATATTATAGATGATTTTATGTTGTTTGTCAATCCCAATTTTATTCTTTTCTTGTGATGATCAAAAAACTTTTATATTGATCATAATAACCGATATAAAAGTTTTTAGTTACCGTAATTCCTACTACCGATAATATCTTCATTGGCATAGACATAAACTCTTGCTTTTCCATACGCTTTAAAAACACGGTTAAAGCTCGTACCTTCCGCACCCATTCGTTCGTATATCGTACGAACTCTTCCTAATTCATCTTCAAGTACCGCTCGATAAAATTTTGCGGTTTGTTGTTCTCCTATCGATAAATCTTCTAAAGTACCGTCTTCGTTTGTCATAATAACCTGCTGATTGTAGCCTTCGACTCTAGGAATACTAAAATTAAAGAAGTGCCATTTGAGATTTTGTCGATCTCCTTCATTATAAGCATATAGACCAACAGTAAGTATGGCACTAGTATTTTTTTGGAGGATAGCGCCTTCGCTGACATTTTGTTGTAATACTAATCCATCATCGGAGAGAGATTCTACGTTAGTCGTAATAATAATAGGAGTAATGTTATTGTTAAAAAGAGTATTTGCTGCAAATTCCAAAGGCTGACGAATAAAATTGTCCATACGGTATTGATCTTCCAAAATAGCATCAGTAACGGTAAAGGAAAGAATCGTATCTCTTGGTACAGTTGCTCCAATAGGAAAACTCATCGCAATAACTTTGTTTATTTCTGTACCACTGACTACTTGAATAGTATAAGGGATTCGTTCTTGAGAGAGCAGAAGTAGTGCTTCTTCTTTATCAAGTCCGCATAATTTTGGTACGATATAGCTGTCTTGTCCGAGACTAATAATCAGACTAACGTTTCTCCCTTCACGTACAGAAGAACCTTGAGAAGGGTATTGGCTAATTACTTGATATTTTTTATAATTATCGTTATAAGACATTTCAAAATGTACTTGAAGATTGTTAGACTGTAATACGGCAATAGCGTCAGTAATATCCATTTGGGTTACTGAGGGTACGCGGACAGTAGGAATAGAAGTACGGGCAATAGAAAAAGAAATAATAAAAACAAGACCGATGATGATCATCATCAAGATGAATGTTAACATTAAAAATCGCACCAATCGAGGGTGTTCTGCTGGATTTTCAGGAATAAAACTCTCTTTCCAAGTTTCTATACTTGTCCATTTCTTAATAAATGTCAAGATATGATTCCATAGCTTAGAAACTGTATTCTTGTAAAATTCTTTTTGCATATCGTGTCCTTTTGTTATTTTAATATTGTTCCTGTAGTGAGCCGATGTCCGTTGGCGAAGTCTTTTGCTGAAACAGCTTTTTTATTCGGAGCTTGTAAGATTTTGAGAATAATACAACCTTCACTACAAGCAACGGTTATTCCTTGTTGATTGATGGCAAGTATTTCTCCTTCTGGGTGTTGTGATTCGGATGTTCCTATACGGCAATCAATAATTTTAATATCTCCGATACTAAGAGGAAGAAAAATACCTGGTTTTTCTTTGAAAGCACGGAATGTATTGATCACATCTTGTGCAGTCATAGAAAAAAATACAGCTCCGTCTTCTTTGCTAATTAGTTTGGTGTATGTGGCCTGTTGGTGATTCTGCTTTTTAGGAATGAAATCTTCTTCTTGGATGAGAGAAAGGCTTTGAAATAAAAGTTCTGCTCCATCTTTTGCCAGTTTTTTTTCTAAATTTACATAGTCGTCTTGTTCTTCGATCAAGATCGTACTTTGACAGATAATATCGCCCTCATCCATTTTTTCGGAGATAAATTGTACCGTGTTTCCTGTCTGGGTTAAACCGTTCCATAAAGCATATTGGATCGGGGCGGCTCCTCTAAACATTGGTAGTAAAGAGGCATGAAGATTAATCGTTTTATAAGGAGGAATATCGATTATTTCTTTAGGTAGAATTTTACCATAAGAAACGACAATATGAAGATCAGCTTTTATTGCTTGTAATACTTCCATAAATTCCGTATTATTTTTTAATTTGGATGGTTGCAGAATAGGAATATCGTAAGAGATCGCTAATTCTTTTACAGGATTGAATCGGGCTTTACTTTGACCTCTACCGATTACGGAATCAGGGGCAGTAACCGCAGCAACAACGTCAACAGTATCAATCATTTTTTGTAAGGGGAGAGTTGAAAAATTACTATTTCCAAAAAATACAATTTTCACAGGCTATTCCAAAATTTCCGGTAGATTTTTTTTATTTTCTTCTATATATTTGTATATTAAATGTTTATTTTTTTCGTATTCTTCTGGAGTGAAATAGTCAAAAAATAGTTTTCCGTGGAGATGGTCGTACTCATGTTGAAGAACACGGGCGTACAATCCTGATGTTTCAATCGTACGGTAAGATCCTGTGGGTAATAGTCCTCGAATCTTTATTTTGAAGGATCTTTCGACATTTCCTCGAACGGTGATCAGTGATAAACATCCTTCATTGTCTATATCTGTTTTTTTTGATGAAAGGACAATCTCCGGATTAATTAAAATAGCTTTACATCCAGCATATCGGCGTTCTTGCATCAGAGAAAGGTCGGCAATAAAAATTTGTTTTTCGATGCCGATTTGAGGAGCTGCCAATCCCAATCCTCCAATATGTTGGAGTGTGTCTTTAAGATCTTGGATAATGGTAAGCACCTCCTCATCAATTTGAAGAATTTTTTGTGCAGGTCTTCGTAATGCTGGATGTCCATAGGTAACAATTTTTTGTACTGCCATTATTGATCCTCTGATTCTTCTAATAATTCTACATCTTTTATTTTACCAGCTCCATAAATATAATCGTTTTGATAAAAGACGGCAAACTGTCCTGGAGCAATAATTTCCTGAGCTTCAGATAATTCAACTCGGATCGTATTTGGATCTAAGAAAGCGATATTTCCCAAAATCCTTGGAGATCGGTATCTGACTTGTATATCCCACTGTCCTTCTTGTAGTTTACGAGAAAAAATATTAAGATCTGATACGATAAATATCTTGCTTTTTGGTTTTTGACCTAAAAAAATTTTATTGTCTTTAGCATCTATTTTTCGGATGAATACTCTTTTACCGGGAGAGATTCCTAAACCTCGTCGTTGACCTAAAGAGTAAAAAGCTGTCCCTTGGTGAGTCCCAATAGTTTTGGAATCTAAAATCATCTCCCCTGAAGAAGCTTGTACTCCTTGTTGTTTGAGATAATCACGATAATCATCATCCACAAAACAAACATCTTGGCTTTCTATTTTGTTACCCGATAAGGGTAATTTATCGTTGTTACTCACAATGGCTCTAATTTCATCCTTTTCTTTGTCAGCTAAGGGAAAAATAAGAAAAGGAAGAATTTCCGGTTTGAGTAGGGCTAGGAAGTATGATTGGTCTTTGTTTTTGTCTTTTCCCGCTTTAAGAAGGTATTCTCCATCAATCTGTTGAATCCCTGTATAATGTCCCATAGCAACATAATCAGCACCGTTTTCAAGGGCAAACTCTACTAATGCTCCTAGTTTGACATGGCGATTGCAGAGCATACAAGGATTGGGGGTTTCCCCTATTAAATAGCTTTGTACAAAAGGCTCTCGAACCTTCTTTTTAAAAATATCAGCCAAATCTAAGGTAATATGAGAAATCCCCAAACTAAAGCATACTTGTTTGGCAACAATTACTTCCTCAGCAGAACAGCATTTACGAGATTCTTTGCTTACAAAAGAATTTTTTCCTCTAATATAAGGGC
>JBOFNI010000105.1:0-1006 GCA_051658845.1 Brevinema sp.
TGGCACAACAATTATCTATTTTGCCACAAACCTATCATTCGCCGGAGGGATTGACGGTCTTTCAGCTTGTCAAACAAGGACGATACCCTTATCGAAATCTTTTTCAAGAATGGACAAAGCAAGACGAAGAAGCGGTTACGAAGGCTCTGAAAAATACGAATATGTTGGATCTTTCGGATTGTCTATTAGATGAGTTATCCGGTGGTCAACGACAAAGAGCATGGATTGCGATGATTTTGGCACAGGAGACGGAGATTATTTTATTGGATGAGCCGACGACATATTTGGATATTGCTCATCAAATTGACGTATTGGATTTACTTTTTGAACTAAATATAAGGAATAAAAATACGATTGTGATGGTACTCCATGACCTGAATTTAGCGGCACGTTATGCGGATTATCTGATTGCTGTTGCCGATAAAAAAATATATATGCAAGGTTCTCCTGAAGAAGTGATGACGGTAGAAACAATTAAAAAAGTCTTTCATATTGATAGTCATATTATTTCCGATCCTATTTTTAATCGACCGATGTGTATTCCTCCCAGTTATTTTTGTCAATCTTCTCTCATGAAAAATCTTACTTAACGATTGCTCGTTTATAGAAGGATAAAATAGTTATCAATCAAATAATATATAACAAAAACACCTCCCTAGCAATAGGGAGGTGTTTTTGTGTGGGCGATATAAAGCTATCTAGTACAAAGGCGATATTTATGGATTCTCTATGAGGGCATAAAAAAGCTCATAGAGTTTGTATTGGTCAAAATCCTAAAAAATAAATCTTAAATATTTCTATCTAACACCGTACTCTCAAGAATATACAAACCGCTATGAGCAATTATATAAATCTACCGAGAGTACGGAGATTAAACAAATAAAATATCATCTTATGACGATATAAGGTATCTATACTTCAAAATAAAAAAGAATTGCCAATAGCAATCCTCTACTTCATTTAAAGTATAAGATAGAAAAAAGATTAGTAATAATCTTTTAAGATT
>JBOFNI010000106.1:0-1913 GCA_051658845.1 Brevinema sp.
AAGTGGGAGCTTCTGTATTTCATCCTGATGTTTATTATCAAAATAACGTTTGTAAAGTTCTAAGCTTATTAGATACGATGAGAACACACCACGTGAATAATTTTGTCTTTAGCAGTACGGCAGCAACCTTTGGAATCCCACAATCAGAAAAGATTTCCGAAGCTCATCCCCAATTACCAATCAATCCTTATGGAAGTTCCAAACTAATGGTAGAGTGGATTCTTAGAGATTATGCCCATGCCTTTCCGGAATTTAATTACTGTATTTTACGCTATTTTAACGCTTGTGGGGCTGATTTTGACGGTAAGATTGGAGCTTCTTACGATCCTGCTGCATTACTGATTACCGTCACCTTACAGGTAGCAAAAGGGATCAGAGATTGCCTAAAGATTTTCGGCACCGATTATCCTACACCGGATGGTACAGCGATTCGTGATTATATTCATGTAGTGGATTTAGCAAAAGCCCATATTTTGGGTATGGAACGCATGCTCAAGGATAAGATTAGTGATTCTTACAATCTCGGAACAGGGCAAGGATATTCCGTTTCCGAAGTCGTTAGCCTCTGTAAAAAAATTACCGGTATTGATTTTTGCGTAGAAGAGAGTACCCGTAGAGAAGGCGACCCTCCGTATTTGGTAGCAGACCCCAGCAAAGCACAGCAACTCCTCAATTGGAAAGCGGAACACAATCTTGAAGATATGATTCGTACCGCATGGCATTGGGAACAACATAAAACTTATTAGATCAATGATCGATGATCTAAAATTATATACTGCAAATTAAAATATCTTAATCAAAATAAGAATTTGCTATTTCCTCTATTTGTTAATATAATATTAGAATAACTTAAGGAGTATTTATGGATAAAGTAACATATCAAGATGAAATATTAGGGCATATAACAATACATGGCATCGGCAAATTTGTTATTGAATCAAGTACTGAATGGAATATCCCAAATCTTCACTATATAACATACTTATCAGATGAAAATCAAAAATATACATCATTTTGTTTAGAATTAGATATCCATTATAGTGATAGTGACTTTAAAAAAACAATCCAAGAAATGATTAGGGCTAGTTTAGAATTTTTAAATTCTCATATTATAAAGAAAGAAGATATGGACAAACTTATTATCATGGCAAAAGATACAGAAAATGAATATTTATGGTCATTATATAGACAATGTGAATTTACTTTAGCAAAAGAAAAATCTGATTTAAGTTCTGCTTTTATACAAGAAATAAGAATAGCAACACTTCAAGAATTTGTACAACAAAAGTTTTTCCCTGATTCTGTTAATTATTCTGAGGTTGCATAATGGATTTGCTTTTAGACAGAGATTGTATGATTAGTAAAATGAAAACATATGGTTTCAATATTTTACTTACACAAACCAACGATCCCAGTATTCTTCATTTTGAAATAGAAAATCGAACGATTAATATCCAAATACAGAAAGATAAATTATTACTAAATAAAATTTTTGAAAAACAATTATTCCTAAAATGTCAGAAATTTGATATTGCTTATACTAACCTTAAGCAAGAAATAGAAAAATGTGCATGACTATAAAAACACCCCGCTTTGGGGTGTTTTTTTATTTATTTGTTATAAAGATCTTATCAATCTATAAGACCCTATTTATATCTGAAAGATCGATCTCCATTCAGATTATATCATTTTAGTTTTCTAAATCAAGAGACCTTTGATACTCTTCATTAAAAAAATAAACTGCTGTTAAGCAGTTTATTGTCCTAATCTCAAAGCTCTTTCAAACATTTGCTTAGAAGAGTCGATCATCGTTACATTAGCTTCATAAGAGCGGTTTGCGGCGATCATATTAACCATTTCTTCAACAATATTCACATTAGGATAAGCCACATAGCCTGCCCATTTACCACCGG
>JBOFNI010000107.1:0-1638 GCA_051658845.1 Brevinema sp.
TTAGATCGTATTTTTTCTCAATTTTGTATCGGAAAATAATTCTTGATTAAATCCTTACTTGCTTATGGTATTATTTGCCAAAAACATTTTTTAATAGAAAATTTTCCTCTAGGGTAGTGTTGGTTTCGATATATTGGAGATCTTTTAATAAATAAAGATAAAAACGTCCTACTTCTTTTTGGTTTCTATAGGAAGTAAAATTAGTAAGATATTCATAATCTTTAAAATAGATGGCAAATTGTTCGATATTATCCCAACGTTCCAGCATATATAAATCTTTTCCAAGAAGATCTTGTTGATTATAAAAAAATTCCATAGAAGAATTTGGTTTGGGATGCCAGTCCAAATAGATAGCGGGCGTTTTTGGCTTGATATAAAAATTTACCATGGAAGGAATATCGTATGCCATTGCAAAAATTGGTATTTCTTGATCCATGTATTGATTATAATAATCTCTAAATTCTGTTCGGATTGTATTAAAATGATAGTAACGGTTGGTAGGATCGCCTTTTAAAGGAATCCATTGAAAGAAATATTGCCCTAACAACAAACACAAAATCATAAAAGAAAAAAACTGATTCAATAAAAATAAACGTCTGATAATCTTTTTATCCCAATTTTTGGAAAGCCAAAAACAAACTAAAAAGAAACCTCCGGCATACATACATAGTCCCCAATTTAGTTCTAAGTGTCTATTTAAAGATAGAAATAAAAAGTATGCTAGTGTAAAAAAAGAACAATAAGAGAAATAGGTTTTGGGATTGTTTTTCATTAGATTTTTATAAAATTCTACAGGAACAAGGTAAATAAATAATACAAAAAATAGAGGACTCATTAGGATAAACTGAGCAAGCCAAAAAAGTAAGGTCTGGATGATATTTCCGTTTCTAGGAATCCTTACAGACATAAATTGAATGGGAGCAAAATTAGACTGGAGATTGAATATAATAAATGGGGAGTAGATCATAAGAGCAATGATTATAGAAAAATAAAGTTCTTTATATCGAAAATATTCTCGTTTTTTAGCAAGTACATAAAGAGCAAGAGGAAAAGCCACTAAAATGACAGAAACCTTAGAAAGCAAAGCAAATCCCAAAAAAAATCCGGCAGGATAGAATGATTTTTTATTATTTGTAAATGCATCATGATAAAGAATAATAGCTGTAATTAGAGAAAAAAACATGGGAGTATCTATGGTAGCTGTAGAAGCGATTCCTTGAAATAGTGGAATAGAATTTAACAAGATAAGAGATATTAGAGCAAGATATTTTTTATGTGGTTCTCGATATATATATATATATCGATGAAGACAGCAAAGCGATTATTCCACCAATCCGAAGTCCAAAACTATGATCGCCAAATATCGTCGTGAAAAACTTGATAAAAAAAGCGACTCCCGGACCGTGGTCATAATATCCAAATGGTAAATTTTGTGCCCATGTATAATAATGGGCTTCATCACCCATGACAAGGTCTTGGCTAATAAAAATAATTTTTAAAATATAGGATAAGGCAATTAATATGATACTTATTGTAAATGTTTTTTCCCGTCTTAGAAATGTTATAAGGGTGTTCATTATTTTTCCTCTGATAATCAATATTAAAATAAAACTATTCTTTTGAAGTTTCCGAGTGTGC
>JBOFNI010000108.1:0-1733 GCA_051658845.1 Brevinema sp.
AACGCTCGAGGCGACAAGTGAGTTGCTACGTGACATCGGAGAGCTACAAGAACGCAGCAGAAGCCTCATGTGCGCCGGTGACCCAGAAGAAGATATGGATGGAGTGATGGAGAAGTACTGCAGACAGATAAAAGACACAGGGAGAACGACGAAAGAAAGGCAGGAAGAAGGACCAATACGGGCTTCACAAAGATTGCTGGAGAAGAAACAGCAGGTGATAACACAATACCCCCTGATTGTGAGGGGTCAGGAAGAACGATATGTTCCATGGACATTTATGGATGTGACAGGACTGATATCTAGACTCCCAAATATTTGCGATGGGGCACAGAAATGGATTACCCGATTCGAAGAACAGACAGCCGGATACCAGCTGGCTGTGGGGGACGTAAAAGCAATACTGTCTCAAACACTGGGCAAAGCCAGGACAGTCGAGATACTGAGAGAGGTGGACCCAGGAATTGAGGCTGAGGACTCTCGGGAAGATGCGAGACCCCTGGGCCCACGACGAAATGCTCTGTGGAATACTGTGAGAAAAATGTACCCAACAAAAGCAGATCCAGGGCGTGTGGAACAACTAAAGCTGGAAGATGGCGTAAGTGTCACAGAGTTCATCCAGAAACTGCAGAACGTGTGGGGCGAAGAGATGGGCTCAAAGTGGAATGCGTCAGCTACCACTGTGACTTTGTTCAGAATGATGCTAAAGAAAGCGCTACCCAGCGAGGTACAAGAAAAACTAGAGACTGTGGTAGGGTTGAACACAATGCCGTGGGAAACATTTGAAGCTAATGTTATCCACTACACAGACCTACACCGAAAAGCAGAGAAAGAAGTGAAAAAAGCGGCTGAAAACCTGTTGATCCAACTTCAGAAAGCTCAACTGGGAGAACTGACACGAAACAAACAGGAACAACAAGAGAAAAAGAAAGAGGGGGCAGCGAGGCAAGCGGCTTTGATGGTTGCCCCTCCCCCAGAACAACCAATGACACAAGAACAAGTGCCAATGCAGCCCATGACACAGAATCCATACCAGGTACAGCAGAGCCAGAATCAAGCGACCCAGGGGGGATACCCACAGCCTCAGTTCAGAAATGGAGGCCAATTCAGAGGAAGGCCAATGAACCGAAACAGTGCCCCACGCAAATGCTGGAATTGTGGCGAAATGACACACATGATGAGAAACTGCCCATACCCAGCAAACACACAGGGAGCAGGATTCCAAATGCAGCCTCAACAAGCACAAGCAGGCTGGGGTAAACAGCATAACCGACAGGGACAGATGGGGTGGAGTGGACAGCCGGCATCCTACGGGCCAGCAAACCCACTTCCCCAACAGGGACAAATGGGGTGGAGTGGACAACAAGCATCCTACGGGTCAGCGAACCAGCCTCTCCAGCAAGGGCCAACGGGGTGGAATGGACAAGCAGCACCCCAGGGGCCAGCGAACTGGAGCGGACAATGGATGAGTCCACAGCCACAACAACAGGTACAAGCACCAATGCCACCTGGGGGAGGTCCTATGGGACCAAACCCCACCCAAATGTGAAGATGCCCAGAGAAGCCCGTGGGGGAGCTGATGCAGTGTTCCATCTCGACGCATCCTGTTCAAGAACCTACAATTTTGGCAAAAGTAGGGAACTACATAAACACATCATTTCTGATTGACACAGGTGCAACATTTACAACTATAGGAAGCGAAGGCTCGAAGCTCCCCCTCTCTTATCGATCAATAA
>JBOFNI010000109.1:0-64255 GCA_051658845.1 Brevinema sp.
CCGTGGCCTTATTAATTACAGAATACAGTAAATCTAATATTATTAAATTATTTACTACGTTAATTGATTTACTGGCAGGGATTCCTTCTGTAATTTATGGATTATGGGGCTTATTTTTTTTAGTTCCAAGGTTTGGTGCTAATATTTTAACCTCATCTCTAGTATTGTCAATTATGATTATGCCTTACGCAGCATCATTATCTCGAGAAGCTATCTCTCTTGTCCCTGATAAACTAAAACAAGCTGGTTTTGGTCTTGGAGCTAGTCGTTTTAAAGTTATTTGCCATGTAATTCTACCTTATGCACGTTCAGGGATTATTGCCGGAGTTTTACTTACTTTAGGTCGTGCTTTAGGAGAAACTCTTGCCGTTACCATGGTTATCGGAAATCGTAATCAAATCCCTACTAGTCTATTTGACCCTGCTCAAACAATTTCCAGCTTAATTGCTAACGAATACGGTGAAGCAAGTGGACTAAAACAAAGTGCTTTAATTGAAGCTGGATTGGTTTTAATGATTATTGTATTATTATTCTCCTTATTAGGTAGAATAATAATACGTAAGCAAAAAACTCCTTAGGAGGAAGTACCGATGAAATTTATGACCCCTAAACAACTTTCTCTTCAAGAACTTTTTTTCAAAATACTAGTTTATTTGTTCTCATTTTGTGCCTTAATCCCTCTATTTTTGATCTTATTTTTTATTATTGCCCAAGGTTTTAGATTTATTAGTCCTGGATTTTTTATTCAAGATGCTCCTGCTCCGATGGGAGACAGTCAGTTTTTTAAATTACCCTACTCTTTAATTGGTACTGCTATTGGTGGCATTAGAAACTCTTTTATAGGAATGCTTATTATTGTAGGAGTAGCAACATTATTTTCTATTCCTTTTGGTATTTTAATTGCTATCTATCTCTCCGAGAATAAATTTTCACGAATTACAAAAATTTGTTTATTGTGCGTTGATTCTCTTCAAGGAATCCCGTCTATTATTTTTGGTATTATTGCCAATTTATGGATTGTCTTAACTTTTAAATCTTATAGTGCTTTTGCTGGAAGTTTTGCGTTAGCATTGATGATGCTCCCTATTATTATTAAAAGCTCTTATGAAACGCTGTTATTGATTCCTAATTCTTTAAAAGAATCAGCACTTGCTTTAGGAGTACCTTATAGTAAAGTATTACTCAAGATTGTTCTTCCCGCTGCTGCAGGAGGGATTTCCTCGGGGGTTTTACTAGGGATTTCTCGAGTACTAGGAGAAACTGCCCCTCTTTTATTCACTGCCTTTGGAAATCCTTATTTTTCTACAAATATTTGGCGACCTATGGAAACAATTGCCATGCAGATCTATAAAAATTCCACCTCTCCAAATGCCAATCTTATCGCTAATGCTTGGGGTGCTTCATTGGCTTTAGTAATTATCATTTTAATTCTTAATTTAATTGTTAAGCCTTTAATTGATAAAATCAAAATCACTTTTTAAAAGGATTGTTTCTATGGAAATTAATAATAAAAGTTTCATCACTTCGTTAGGATCTTCTAAACGACTGACACAGACAGGATTAATAACCGTAAAAGAACTTAGTGTTTTTTATGGAGACAGTCAGGTTCTTCAATCAGTCAGTATGAATATCCCTAAACAAAGAATTATTGCCATTATGGGACCCTCTGGTTGTGGCAAATCTACCTTACTTCGTACTTTCAACCGGATGAACGAACTCATTGATGGATGCCATTATAAAGGTGCGGTATTTTTGCACGATGATAATATTTTTGAAATGGATTCTATTTTGCTTAGACGAAAAATCGGTATGGTTTTTCAACACCCCAATCCTTTTCCAACAATGAGTATTTATCAGAATGTTATTGCTGGCTACACATTAAACGGTGCCAAACTAACCAATACGGAACGCGATCAAATAGTAGAAGAATCGCTTCGTAAAGCCGCTTTATGGGATGAAGTAAAAGACAAACTGCATAATAGAGGATCTTTCTTATCAGGAGGACAACAACAACGACTTTGTATTGCTCGAACCTTAGCCATGAAACCTGAAGTACTCCTACTGGATGAACCTACATCGGCATTGGATCCCAAATCAACGGCAATGATCGAATCCTTATTATTTGAATTAAAAAATACGGTTACCATTGTATTAGTAACACATAATATCGCACAAGCTGGTCGAATTTCTGACTATACTGCTTTTATGTATCTAGGAGAACTTGTAGAATACGATACTACGAAAAAGATGTTTACTGTCCCTAAAGATCAAAGAACAGAAGAATATTTAACAGGAAAATTTGGTTAATCTACTAACTCTGATTAATGATACTTCTAATAAATTAAGAGAATATATAACCATAACTTCTTATTCTCATATTTCTTATTAAGAATATGATCAATATCTCTAAAATAGTTAAAAAATATTAACATCCCCCTAAATATAGGGGGATTTGATAAAAATAAGATAAACATGAGATTTCTAATTGTAAATATCTACATATCAGTATTTAAAATAGAATCTACTTTCAACACAAACAGTTCATACCAATAATGTCCATCTATAAAAAAGTTTTGATAAGGATATCTTAATTTTTGTATATAATCAACGGCTGTCCCTGTTGTCGGACTAAAACCTACAGAGTATGATAATCCTAATGCTACCTCCATCGCAAAGGTATACATTGGATCCATATACCATACAAGAAATCCGTCTATACAAGGACCAAAATCAATAGATTTTGTCCCATGTTTTGGAACATAATATCTTTTAGTAATCTTAGGAAAAGAGATAGTAGTATGTCCCGACATAATATCTATTGGCTTAGATAACATAATATACCCATTATGATCTACCAAATAATATCTACCTTGATATTCTCGTACCGGTGTAACAACAAAATACGCTTTATTAACAGTAAGATAATAATCTGTTCGATCAGTAATCGCAATTGAACGGCCTTGTCTCATATTTGCTGTGTATTCTACATCAGAATTTGATGTATTTTTACTATCAACCACTGTACTACAAGCTGATAATACAAAAAAGATAACTAAAGCTATGAATTTCATAATTCACTCCTAAATAATATAATATATTATATTATTTATTATTTATTATTACAAATATTTTTCATTTGTTTTATATTAATTGTAAATAATACTCTATCACTCTTTATAATATATAAGATAGTTTTGGAATCAACTTACTTTTTATATGGTAACTATATACCTATATTTAAACTCCGAAAATATTCTTATTAATTAACTTGACAAAAATATTTATTTAAGTTATTTTATATATTAGAATCATATCAAAAATGAATATAATAAGGAAATATAATGAAAAAAGTAATAATTATTAGTATTATTATCATAGGTTTAGCTGGTATATGGTATAATAGAAAAATAAATCAAATAAACAACATCAAAAAACTTATGTACAGTCAAGATTGGTCCTATGACACTAATTGGGAAGATGTTGTGCTGACATGTGGACAGGGAAAAAGGCAATCTCCAATTAATATTATTTCACAAGAAGCAGTTACTAATATAAACAACCCTCTTAATATTCAATACACAAATATTGTTATTTCGGGCATTGAAAATGTAGCATACGCTGTTAATGCCTATATTGAAGAGCCTGCAACGATTCAATATCAAGGTAAAGAATTTTCTTTAATACAATTTCATTCTCATGCTGATTCTGAACACACTTTAGATGGTCAAATAATGCCCTTAGAACTTCATCTTGTACATAGCGATTCAGAAGGTGAATTAACCGTTTTGGGAATTCTATTTTCCGAAGGTGAAGCGAATCCTACTTTCCAGAAAATTTTAGATAGAACTCCTCCTACACATTATGAAAAAATTCCTCTTGAAAAAATAATTGATATTACTCAATTAATGCCTACTAACAAAGCTTTCTATAGTTATGACGGTTCACTAACCACGCCGGAATGCAATGAAACTGTCAATTGGATTGTATTTAAAGAATCAGTACCAATATCTTCCGAACAAATTAAGGCTTTTTTAGATATAAGAAACGGAAAGAAAAACAACAGACCTATTCAAGAAATTGGAAATAGAGTTGTCCAATACTTTGGCAATTAAATAATATATTTACTTTTTTGTTATGAACTGTATGGATTGGCATAATAATTAATAGAACTTTTTAGTGTTAGTAAATCAACTATTAGTGAACATATTTCTAATATTATATTACAAAATATGTCTAGAATATTAAAGATATGAGTATCTATCTATGATCTTGATAAAGTTGAGATACTCATACAAGAGTTGAGTAAAAACAATAATTCAGAGTTGTACATGTCCCAATATCCTATGAATCTAATGTTCCTATCAACCCATACAAAGAGCGTCGGAAGCTATTAAAAGCACTTGAAGATGTTCTAAACAAAGAAGACGTACTGACATTCTTTTACCTTTTTAGTGGTCAAAAAGTATGGATTCCTTCTATCAATTCTATTAAAAGAGACTCAAAAGAAACCAATAAATCCTCCAAAGATGGCGTTCTGAGACCTCAATTTCTACCCTTGCAATTGAATATTCTCTCTATTCGTACTAGGAAATAATAAAAATGTCTGTAAATATAGATATAACCTAGTGTTTGACTTTCAAGTGAAAAAACTTGGTAATATTCGACTTAATTTGGCACAAATTTAATAAAAATATCAAAAAAATGCTTTTATACATAGGTTTGAACCGACAACGAACGGTTTATAAAATTTTACAAAAAATATTTATGAATGTTCGACCTCGTCGATAACTTTTTTTAATATCTATTGAAAATTCCTAAACATCTAAGAAATTCCATATAAAATCAATTTGTTCGACTTGATTTTATCAAATATTCCCTATTTATTTATAAATAAACTACTTACCTTATGTCAATACATTTGTCCCTTGTGCCAAACCGTAGGTCACATGACATTTTTTATCAGTTATTATTAAATTTTACACTCTCTCCCCCAAAATAAAGAGTTTGTTACTGAATGTTATCGTAAGTTTATTATATATAATTCCATTGATCTATTAAATACACATTGAGAGATCTAAATTTATCATACTTATTCGCTTCCACTGATTATTGACAAATCTTACAAAGTTTTTATTCTTTTTCAATCTATTTTAGGATATTTTACAATATAATAACTATATTAAATACTACATTATTCTGTACGATAATAGAATTTTATCAGATAGATACAAAAACAAATATGTATTCAATATTCCTCTTATTATTAACGGAAATATAACCACAAGTATTTTATAAAAATAGTATAGAGTTGGACATCAAAAGAGAAGTAAACAACTTACTT
Source organism: Brevinema sp. (assembly GCA_051658845.1). Classification (GTDB taxonomy): domain Bacteria; phylum Spirochaetota; class Brevinematia; order Brevinematales; family Brevinemataceae; genus Brevinema_A. Next base: position 5,342 of record JBOFNI010000109.1, read on the forward strand.
CTCTTAATTTTTAAGATAACATTACTCTTATGTAGTATGATTTTAATCAATTATTAAATATGAAGCTCTAAAATTACAATTCCAAATGCTCTAGACCTTCATCAACCCACCAAAGATGGTCAACAGGTCCACGACCAGCACCTAATCCCAATATTGTTGTTGAAGATAATGCTTTCGTAAGAAAATTTTTAGCTATATGAACACTAGTTTTGATATCAAAACCACGAGCTAAACAAGCGGTAATAGCGGCTGATAAGGTACATCCTGTACCATGTACATGAGGCGTGTTAATCCTAGGACTTACTAATTCTACAATCTCTTTATTCTGAAAAATAAAAAGATCCATAGCCTGATCATTAATATAATGCCCTCCTTTGACGATAGTGGCATTAATATCCATTTTTTGAAGAGCTTGAGCAATCTCATATTGGGTCAAGGTACTGGTTACAGGATCTTCTCCAATAATAATCATCGCTTCCGGAATATTAGGAGTAATAATTGTGGCTAATGGTAGTAATTCGGTAACTAATACTTTTGTAGCTATTGGAGAAAGTAATGAAATATTACCTTTACACATCATCACAGGATCTATGACGATAGGAATATGTTGGGCATATTTTTTTAAACAACCAACAACCATCCGGATAATATCTTCATTTAAAAGCATCCCTAATTTAACAGCTTTAGGAGGTATATCTTCAAAGATCGTTTCAATTTGACCTTTTATAATAGATGTATCTATAATAAAACGTTCCTGAACACCTAAAGAATTCTGTACGGCAATTAATGTCTCCGCAGCCATCCCATAACAACCAAATGTGGTAAAAGTTTTAATATCTGCTAAAAGACCAGCTCCTCCAGAATTATCTAATCCAGCTATTGTTAATACAGGGTATTTTAACATACACACCCCCAAAATAGTTTAAATCTATCATACTTATTATAACGGATTGTAAAAACAAAGTCAACATAAGTATATCTTTAGAAGTCTATAATTACAAACTATATAGACTCTAATAAAGAGAGCAGATCTTATAATCTCCCTAAAATAAATCTTTATCTTTTAGCTAAGATATAATACGACAATCTCTCTTAATCCAATAAATCTCGTTATTTGGTTTTACAAGTTTTATCAACGACCATACATAATCCATGCAGTAAGTGCCATTGATAGTCCTATCATACTTTCATAAGGAATAAGCATTAAACGATTTTTGAAATCCATATTGGCAGAGCCTCCAGTTGCATGGAAAAACGATCCATGAGGCATATGATCCAAAACTGTAGCCCCTGTATGTACCATTGCCGCAGACCCTAAAGGAGCAATTCCTGTGGCTAAGATTAATTCTCCAAAAGTATTTGATGCCACTGCTGTTCCAGCAGTGGTTGAAGCGGTAACAAAGCTCATTAAGATACCCGAGATAGGAGCCAGCAAACTTGCTGAAATACCAGTACTATGAAGTTGATTTACGACAACATCCGTTAGATTAGAGCTTTTGATAATACCAGCAATACAACCAGTGCCCAGTAAAAGAAGGGCTATCCCCCCCATACGAGATAATCCAAATTCAATTTGTTCATTAATATTTTTTATTTTTCCCATAACCAAACTACCAATAATACCGCCAAGAGGTAGAGCAATAAGCGGATCAATCGTAATATTAGCAATAGGACGAAGTGCTAAAATAGTAATCGCTACAATAGGAGCAATTAAGGCTTGAAAAAGTGAAGGTAACTTACTTTCATCGACGGTGTCCTCCATATCTTCAGTTACAGGTAAAGGGTTAGTTTTATTTATAATAGATGTTAACAAAAGAGTCATAGCAATAGCAACTAATGCAGGGATAAAATTCGCTGTCATTAAACTAAACAGGTCTACATTAAACGCTTCAGCAGCTGTAATAGTATTAGGGTTTGGGGATATCATATTCCCTGCTTTTCCACCGCCGATAAGAGCTAAAAGTACCGCACCTCGAGAAATCCTAGTTTGTTTGGCAATATTTAATGCAATAGGAGCAAGAGTAATTACTGTAATATCAATAAACACACCAATAGCCGTAAGAAATACGGCAGATATAATCAAAGACAAATAAATTCCAAGAATATTTTTTTCACCAGAAAGTTTAGTAATAGAAAGACTAATACGTGTAGTAGCACCTGTTTTCACTAAAACGCCTACCAATACTCCTGCCGTAAGAATACGAAGTACCGCAGAGATAATCCCACTTGCTCCCAAGATTAAAACACTAACGGTTTGTGTAATACTTGCTCCACCAAGTAATCCTCCCAATAAAGCTCCTAGTATTAAGCTATAAACAGGGGGATATTTTCGGATAATCCCAATAATCGCAATCAATAAACCTAATAACGCTCCAATATAAGAAATTGTAAAATCCATAATAATAACTCCTATATAAAAGTATTTAATAAACGAATCAGCTCTCTTCCTTGCCGACGTAACCCAGAAGCTGTTTCTTCATGATCCATTGCCTCTTCAAGGCTCATTGGACGTCCAATAATAGTAAAATATGCACTAATATGAGCATCATGTAAAGAGATAGGATCTCCCTCTAAAGAACCTCCAATCGCAACAACAGGAACATTATATTTTTTTGCACGCTTTCCAATACCAGAAGGTGCTTTCCCCATCGCTGTTTGAGCATCTAAACGCCCTTCTCCTACAAAAACTAAATCTGCCTCTTTCAGTTCTTTGTCAATCTCAATTTGATCGAGAATAATTTCTATTCCTGATCGAAAAGAAGTATTGGTAAAAGCACTAAGTCCAGCTCCTATACCTCCCGCAGCTCCTGCTCCTGAGAAATGAGCAATATCTATTCCTAATTCTCTCTCCACAATAAAAGCAAAATGCTGGACGTATCCATCAAGTTGCTCTACCCTCTGAGAATCAGCTCCTTTTTGAGGACCGTAAATATAGCTCGCTCCGTTTTTACCGTATAGTGGATTATCAACATCACAGGCAACAATAAAATGACATGATTTAAGTTTAGGATGAATATGAGCAGTATCAATAATATCAATTTTACCAAGGTTTTGACTAAGAGGGGAGAGAAGATTTTGTTCTTTATCTAAAAAACGAATCCCTAATGCAGATAGCATCCCTATTCCTACATCGTTTGTTGCACTTCCTCCAATCGCAAGAATAATAGAATTAACACCTTGATCTAAAGCATGAGCTATCAACTGTCCTGTACCATAAGTGCTTGTGAGTAGAGGATTACGGTTCTCCGGTTCTACAAGAGTTAATCCCGACGCCTTTGCCATTTCGATGACAGCCGTACCATCTCGAAGAATTGTATATATAGCATTAATAGGACGACCTAAGGGGTCTTGGACAGATACCGTAACAATACGACCTCTACAATTTTCCTGTAAGCATTCCAGTGTTCCTTCCCCTCCATCAGCAACACTATACACAATCGTTTTTAATGAAGGATCTGCTTGTAAAATACCTTCTGCTAAAGCTCTACCAGCTTCTAAAGAGCTTAGACTACCTTTAAACGAATCTAAAGCGATAATGATTTTTTTCATTATTTTACCTACCAATGGAATTCATAAAGATTGTATTTTTATTTATATTGGAGTTGTTTAATCATAAACTATTTAGCGATTTCTACCAACAATTTTAATCACAAGGCTACTAGTATTTTGGCATACTCTGTAACTAGTATTATGAATCTAGCTTTAGTAATACATTATCAACTACGAAATCTTTATTAATTTTTTTAATCATTCCTTGGATAACCGTACCTGCACTAAGCTCTATACCATGATTAAATCCTTTTTCATAAAGAAAATTCACTGTTTGTACCCATTGGACAGGGCTTTTCATCTGCAAAGGAAGTAATTCATAAGCCGATTGCTCATCATAGAATTCTCCTGTAACATTAGAAACAATAGGACATATAGGTTTTTGAAATCCCACACTTCGGACGACTTTTTTGAATTCTTCCGCAGCCTCTTCCATCAATTTTGAATGAAACGCACCACTTACGGCTAATGGAAGAATACGTTTTGCTCCTACAGCCAATAACTTTTCTTCAGCTAATTTAATCCCCTCTTTGAAACCAGATATTACAACCTGCCCTGGCGTATTAAAATTTACCGGTTCAACATAAGGAGATATTTCGGAACATACAGAAATAATCGTTTCATCATCTAATCCTAAGACAACTGCCATCGCCCCCTTATGGGTAGGATCTGCATCAGCCATTAAAGTACCACGCTGTTGAACAAGACGAAGGGTATCTTCAAAATTAAGCATCTCTGATGCAAGAAGAGCAGAAAATTCTCCTAAAGAATGTCCTGCAGTAGCTGTAGGACGGATATTTTTCTTGCTCAGCAATCGAATAAAGACATACTGATACACCAATATTGCAGGTTGGGCATATTTGGTATTCAAGAGATCCTCTTCGGATAATTGCTGAAGATCCATCCCTAAAATATCATTAGCTTGTTGATAAATCTCTTGAGCAAGGGGATATTTATCAATAAGATCTTTTCCCATACCGACAAATTGGGATCCTTGACCCGGAAAAAAGAATACCATACTTACCTCTTCTCTATTAATAATTTTATAAATTATACAATAATTTTTCATCATTTTCAAGAGATCTACTATTACTCTTCATTAAATCGTGCAATAATTTCATTTGTTCCAATCATTTTTTGATAAAAATAGGGGAGATCTCCAATCCCAGCTTCAAATTGCAAGACATAAGATAATACTGCAAAAACATCACCGGTAGAAATCATCGATTTAGAAGATTCAATAATAAGAACGAATATTAACATTCCTAAAATCCCTAGATATAGCAACGCATAAACAGCCGATTCTAAATCGGATAATTGAATTCTCCGGAGATTCATCAATCGAAAATAAGGAAGAAATACTCTTGTTTTATATTTCACTAAACTATTAATATACGATTCATAGTGATTATTTAAAGATCGGTTCAACTTAAAAATTCTTTTTGTAATAATACTATAAATAACTGTGATCATTATACATAGTAATAAAGAAACCATCAGATAAGAGATCCGAAATTGTGCTAGAATGATTAAAGCACCAATAATTTGAATCAGTGATTCCATAAACATAGGAATATCTTCGTTAATTGTAGCAATCACATCTGCAGATAATTCTATACGAGATATAGACACTTCAGTAGAATTTTCAAAAATTTGATTAGCAAGGTGAAAATGCATTTTTGAATAGATCCTTGTGTCTACAATTCGCCGTACCGTTCCAATAAGGATACCACAAAGATAAATAGCCACCATGACCAGTAGGGGTATATAGTCACCGGCTATCCCCCCATCAATAGCTTTTCCAATAAATAAAGGTTGTACCAAAAAAAGAATATTTTCTAGTACTAATAACAAAAACGTTCCTAAAACTTGGTATTTATAGGCTTGGAGCATAGACTGGATACTTATTTTTTTCATCTTTAATTCCTAATTGATTAATATTCTATAATTAGAAGATAATAAGTAATTTTTTAGAAAATAAAATAGTCAATAAAAATATAGTGATAAAACTGTATTTTTATTGACTACTTATTAATAAAAGAGATTAACGATCATTATACACTCTCTCTTATATAAAAATTTAACATTAGATGATTAGGTAGTGTGTACTCACTCCCAATATTTTTAATAATTTATTCCTATGATATTCATTAAAGGTATAATCAGTAATTATTTAAAATAATGAAACTCCTGTAGAATTATTCGTTCCGTACAGGAGTTTTATCTATATCGGATGATCAAATCTTACTTACGTCTTCTAAGACCTAATTCAGAAGAACGTATAGGGGTAGCAAATAAAGAAACCGCTCTAAAAAAATGGACTAATCGTTTCGTACGATAAGCTGGATAAGAACAAGTCTTCGATAATTGGGTATTTGCAAGAGCTTCTCTCGTCATATTTCCTCCAATTTATTAATAATAAACTCTCTAAATTATCGGAAATATTCTTACAAATCATAAGTAAAAAAATAATTTTTCTTAACAATAGTCTTTTTTATTTTGAACAGCTCGTATCTTTATTACAACGACTACAAGTACCACAAGTTTTACCGGATCTTATCAAATTCCAAATATTTTTTATTCCAATAATGAGAATAGGACTAATTACAAATAAGACTATCAAATCTTTCATCACATTCCTCTCAATATATATTTTATATTATAATAAATTTCAATAGGCAATATCAAGAAAACAAAATAAAAAACTTTTAGAAATATCGTATATTTTTTACTAAATAGTTGCAATGGCTTATTATTCTATTGTAGAATATAAGTGTATACCATTAATTAAAAGGAGCTAGTTATGTCAGTCTGTCCTGCACTAGCATTATTAGATAAAGAATGCAAAGATTGTATCGCCGTTATTGAAAATTTGGATAATCTCGATCAACAATTACAATATCAGCTGACACGTTTAGGGATTTGTAAAGGTTGCCCTATTTCACTCGCTCAAAATACAATATTCTCCGATCCTATCGTCTTCAATATAAACAATTCCAAAGTTGCCCTCAGAAAAAAAGATGCGGCTCGCATCAGTATCCATCTTACCAAAATAAAATAAGGAAGAATAAAAGCCTCTATGAAAAATATTTTGCTCGTTGGAAATCCTAATGTAGGCAAAACAGCCATTTTAAATAAATTATCAGGTTCGACTTATAATATAGGAAATTGGGCTGGTGTTACCGTTGCCCGTCAAGAAGGGATCTTAAATACAGATAAAGAAACTTTACATTTACTTGATCTTCCAGGGATTTACAGTTTGATTCCCTGTTCGGAAGACGAATATATTAGTATTCAAGAAATTTTTACAGGTAATTATGATTTAATTATTAATGTTATCGACCTCAACGAGCTTCATCAAAACCTTATGCTTACTGCAGAATTATTAGAATTGGGGGTACCCATGATCGGTATTCTCAATTTCTATGATGAATTTGAAAAAAATTATGAACTTGATATGGTAACACTACAAGATTTATTAAAAATCCCAATTATCCCTACAAGTGCTCATACCAGCCAAGGACTTGAAGAATTAAAACACATGCTAAGCCTTACCGATAACTACTCTTCATGGATTTCTCCGCTACGTATTACCAAAAATAAAGAATATCAAGACTTAGTTCATCTTTTTCCTACAGCAGAAATCCGTTACCCTTTAGCTGGAATTTCACCATTAATAGACCCAGCACTTATCTATAATTATCTAAGTATCAAACACCCCCTTTTTATCAATCGTTTTCACCTTGACCCTAAAGAACTCACAAATTCTTTAGAACAAAATCAAGATCATCTCCCAAACTATTTAGATGATATTATCCAAAAAAAAGAATTTATTATTACTCAAGCCCCTGTGAGTATAAAAGAGGGGTGTAAAGATAAGCATAATTTTATAAAATATGTGGATCATTTTTTACTGCACCCTATTTTTGGCTACTTATTTTTTGCGATTATTATGGGTGGTCTCTTTACCATGGTGTTTAATATTGCCAATCCTTTTATTGATTTTATCGACTGGCTTATTGGAGAAAAAATAACACTATATGCCAATATGTTATTACAAGGAACACGCCCTGAATTACATTCTTTTATTGTTGAAGGTCTCATTGGAGGAGTTGGTGGAGTTATTACTTTTGTTCCTTTAATTTTCATTCTTTATATATTTTTGGCTTTTCTTGAAGAAAGCGGTTATTTAGCTCGTATAGCCATCTTATTAGAACATCCATTTTCCAAAATCGGTTTATCTGGTAAAGCATTTTTCCCTATGTTACTGGGCTTTGGATGTACTGTTCCTGCAATATACGGATCTCGAGTTTTAGAAACACCAGCCTTACGACAACTTACAGCAATTATCTCCTCATTAATTTCCTGTGGGGCTCGTCTTCCTGTTTATGTTCTATTTATTTCCGCATTTTTTCCAAATAATAGTGGATTAATCCTTTTGAGCCTTTATCTTCTTGGGATTTTTCTTGCTATCATATTAGCGTTTATCATCTCTCGATTTCCAGATTTTTCATCAAAAAATAGCTGTTTTGTTTTGGTACTGCCAAATTATCGTTTTCCTAATTTATCGATTGTAAGTCGTAAAGCATTGGTACACGCTTCCGGATATCTAAAAAAAGCTGGAGGGATTATTTTAGGAATGCTCATGCTTATGTGGGTATTTTCTTATTTTCCATCTAATGGAGATGTAGCTAATTCCTATATGGCAACTGTGGGTAAAAAAATCCAGCCGATCTTCAAACCTCTAGGATTCGGAGATCGTTGGGAGCCTGTTGTTTCTATTATTCCTTCTCTTGTTGCTAAAGAATCAGTGGTAGGTTTTTTCGGTCAAGTATTATTGGAAAATAATTTTGAAGAATCCGAAAATCCGAATTATCCAGAATTAACAATCTCTGAAGAAGTTCAAGAAATTGGATTAGTATTTTTAGATACCGTAAAATCATCCATTTTTGGGCTAATCAGTTGGAACTTTTTTAATATCAAACAATTTGATCTTGAAGAAAATAGAAGAATAGACGAAGAATCTGGATTAGTATATCGTTTATCTCAACTATGGACGGATGAACATCGTTCAAAAAAAGCCTACTCTTTTATGATTTTTATTCTTCTTACTTTACCATGTGTCGTTGCTACGGGAGCACTCAAACAAGAGTTATCAAATAAAAATTTTATCTTCACGGTTCTTCTTTATCTAGTTCTTCCTTTTCTTTGTTCTTTAATTTATTATCAAACAGCAATTTTATTTTAGATAAAAAAACTCCCTCAAATGAGGGAGTTTTTTTTTATGCTCTACGTTTTCTCATATCGAAAGCAATCGCCATAATAATAATTAAACCTTTGATAATCTGTTGCCAGTAAGGAGAAACCCCTAGAATTACTAAGCCATTACTCAATACTTCAAAAATTAATACTCCGGTAATAATACCACTCACCCGTCCTATACCACCGGTTGTCGAAATCCCCCCAATGGTACACGCCGCAATCGCATCAAGCTCATACATCGTAGCATAATTGTTTGTAGCTCCACCAGTACGTGCTGCTAAAAGAAGTCCGGCAAGCCCGTAAAGAGCACCAGCAGTAGCATAAGTTTTAATCAAGGTCAGATTAATATTGATCCCTGATACTAACGTTGCTATAGGATTCCCACCAATTGCATAAATATATTTACCCAATACCATTTTATTTAAAATAAACCAAATAATAAAAATAATAGTACCTGCAAATAAAATTAGATTGGGGAGAAATAAGGTAGATCCTGTCCCCAAGTTAATAAAATCCTGTCTCAAACCACCAATTGGTTTGGCATCCGTATAAATCGAAGATATTCCATAAACAATGATCATCATTCCTAATGTTGCAATAAACGGAGGAATCTTAAAGGTTGTAATCACTATTCCATTCATCATCCCTATAAACATACCAACAGCTAAAACAGCAAAAAAAGGAACAATCAACGGTAATAAAGGAAGATTAGGAAACATTTTATCAGCATAATCCGCATGTTGCATCAATGAAGCTGCGATACAAGCGGTCAAACCAACAATCCGTCCTGAAGATAGATCTGTCCCTCTTGTAATTAAGATACAACCCACTCCCAATGCAATAATTACCCTAACAGAAGAAATTCTTAATATATTTAATAAATTAGGAATTGTTAAAAAAGAAGGCTTAATTAAGCCAATTCCGATGACCAATAATAACAAAACCAAATAAATTCCGCTATTGGAACAGAACGCATAAATCTTTTTTAGAGTACTATCCTGCATACAAACTCCTTATAAAAATTCTGTTGCCAGACTCATAATTTTTTCTTGATTAAATTCTTCTTGAGTTAAAATACCACTTAAGAAACCATTACTCATGACCATAATTCGATCAGAAACTCCAATTAACTCAGGCATTTCAGAAGAAATCATGATAATGGCTTTCCCCGCTCCTGCTAATTCATACATCAACTGATAAACTTCATATTTGGCTCCGACATCAATTCCTCGGGTAGGCTCATCTAAAATTAAAATATCCGGTTCTGTAAGAAGCCAACGAGCAATAAGAGCTTTTTGTTGATTTCCTCCTGATAATGTTCCTATAAGCGTTTTAATTGATGCAGTTTTAACGTTAAGTTTGGATGTATATTCTTTTGCTATACTCTCGTTAATTTTATTATTGGTAATCTTATTAAATTTTGCAAATTTAGGATAAGATGCCAACAAAATATTTGATTCTACGGATAAACAACTTACGATACCACTAGTCCGTCGATCTTCCGTTAATAAGGCAATTTTTGCCTTTTTAGCGTCAATTGGAGATCGTACATCTACCGATTCACCGTTGATAATAATCTCCCCTTGAGCTGGGCGAAGTCCAAAGATACTCTCGATTAATTCTGTTCGTTGAGCACCAACTAGACCCCCAACACCCAATATCTCTCCTTTTCTGAGGTCAAAATTAATCCCTCGAAAAGAATTGGGAACAGACGAAGAATAATCACGTACTTGCATAATAATTTGCTCTTGGGCTTGATATTGTTTTAAAGGAAAACGATTATTTAATTGCCGTCCTACCATTTTTGCAATAATATCATCAATAGACAATTCTTCCGTATCCCAAGATCCTATGTACTTACCATCTCTTAGAATCGTTAAGCGATCACAGATCTCTTTAATTTCTTCCATTTTGTGAGATACATAGACAACAGATACACCAAACTCTTTTAATTGACGAATAATATTAAATAAATGCACTACTTCATTATCGGTAAGAGAAGAAGTAGGTTCATCCATAAAGATAATTTTAGCTTTACTGGAGACAGCCTTAGCGATTTCCAACATCTGCACCTGTGATACAGAAAGCTGTGCAACTGGTTTACGAGCATCAATATCCATATTGAGAGAAGCCAGTAATTTTTCCGTCTCTTGGTATAAATTTTGATGATCCACTAACAATCCTTTGACAGGGTAACGACCTAACCAAATATTTTCGGCAACCGTCATTGCAGGAATAGGATGTAATTCCTGATGAATCATTGAAATCCCATAATCGAGAGCTTCTTTACTATTATGAATCGTTACCATAACCCCATCAATAAAAATCTGTCCTGAATCAGAATGTTCAATCCCAAAGATACATTTCATTAGTGTTGATTTACCTGCCCCATTCTCTCCTACTAACGCATGTACTTCTCCTGATTTTAATTGGAAATCCACCCCCTCCAAAGCCTTAACACCTGGAAAAGATTTATAGAGATTTTTAACTTCCAAACTTAAAATTTCTGACATTGGTATCCCTCTTTTATAGAAAATATATATAAATATACCCAGTAGCATTTACCGGGTATATTTATTATTAAGAATTTTATCTAAATTCCTGATAGTTATCTCTAGTAACAGCAACATAAGGAATCCAAAGATAGCGTTCATCTGTAAAAATATAAGGAAGAGAGTTTAGATTGGGTTCATCTTTTTGCAATTCTTTAAGAATATCAATAACAGCAGAACCTTGACCGACAGAATCATTTAATACTGTAGCGTAGAGGAATCCATCTTTTAACGAATCCAAAGCAGGTGCAGTCGCATCAACACCGATAACAGGAATATATTTATCCCCTTGAAAATAATTTTGTGCTTTTAATGCTTCAATAGCTCCTAAGGCCATATCATCATTATTTGCAAGTACAGCTTCAATACTGTCTCCATAAGCAGACAACCAAGCAGCCATTTTTTCTTGACCGTTGACACGTTGCCACATACCCGTATCAGTTGCAAGTTGTTGTACTCTAATTCCAGCATCTCTTAATGCTTTTACAGAATATTCAGTCCGTAGAATTGCATCTTGGTGTCCTGGCTCTCCAGTAAGCATTACATATTGTAATATTCCATCACCATTTCTATCGGCTGAGGGATTTTCTTTGAAATATTTGGCTAAAATTTCCCCTTGAATTTGACCGGATTCTTCAGCCTTTGCACCAATATAATATAAACGATCCCAAGAATTCATATCTTCTACGGTTGGTTCTCTATTAAAAAATACAACAGGAATATCTGCTTGTTTCGCCTTACTAATAATCACAGAAGCAGCAGTACGGTCAACCATATTAATACCCAATCCGTCATAACCTTCAACAATAAAGGTGTCAATAGAATCATTTTGGGTAGGTTGCTGGCTTTGTCCATCAGCAAAATTCAAATATGCTACCGTTGTTCCTAATTTGTTATGATTCTCCATTGCCGTTCTTACGCTGGAAATAAAAGTATCATCAAATTTATACAAACCGATCCCAAATTTATCTCCTTCTGCTGTTTGATTAGTACCACAACTAACCAATAATGCAATCAATCCAAAAGATATTTTTTTCATATAAATCTCCTTAGTAATATATATTATATAATATTATAACAGATTTAAGCATTATGTCAATATGTATTTAGATTATTTTATATGGTCAATATTGTAAATAGTATCTTGACTTTTTATAAGGGTATGCTATAATAATTTATATATTTTAGAAAACCAATTTTGAGTGCTTATTATAATCCAATAAAGAAATTAAATGTGTAGGAGTGTTTGTATGGATATTAATTTTTCGGAGATCAAACAAAAATTGACTCAAGAATTCTTTAATCAATACCAATATAATCAAGATCTTATATTTACTTTCGCTCCTGGACGGGTCAATATTATCGGAGAGCATACAGACTACAATGGAGGGAATGTTTTTCCCATAGCAATTAATATGGGAACATTTTTAGCAATCGCACCTCGTACGGATAAAATAGTACGATGTTATTCGATGAATTTTCCAGAAATCGGTGTTTTAGAGTTTTCTTTAGAGAATCTTCCCCAATCTACCGATTGGAACAAATTCCTTATTGCCAGTATTAAAGCTCTTAAAGACCAACATCATAAAATTTTAGAACATGGATTTGATATTATCGTATATGGTAATATTCCGGATGGAGCGGGATTATCATCCTCAGCTTCTTTAGAAGTAGCAATTATTTACGCTCTTAACAGTTTATATCAATTAGCATTAGATCAAATCCAAATAGCTCTTACCGCCCAAAAAGCAGAGCATATTGTCGGAGTAAATTGCGGTATTATGGATCAATTTGCCTCTGCTATGGGCAAAAAAGATCATGCTATTTTATTAGACTGTAATACTCTTAAATACACCTATGTTCCTTTTGATTTAGGAACGTATAGTTTGATTATTATCGATTCAAAAAAACAAAGACAGCTTCATGATTCCAAATATAACGAAAGAAGAGCCGAATGTGAGAAAGCGATTGAATACCTATATCCACATACCCAAATTACCCATCTCGGTGAACTTTCTGAACAACAGTTTGAAAAATATCAACAATATATTTCCGACTCCACCATTCTAAAAAGAGCAAAGCATGCCGTTAGCGAAAATCAACGAACACTATATGCGTTGGACAGTCTTCGAGATAACGATATTTTTTTATTAGGAGAATTATTAAATGCCTCCCACCTATCTCTAAAAGATGATTATGAAGTAACAGGTGTAGAATTAGATACTCTTACAGAGATTATTCGGTCATATCCTGGTGTTTTGGGTGCCAGAATGACCGGTGCAGGATTTGGGGGATGCTGTATTGCTATCGTTCCTACACCAAGTGTTGAGTCATTAATTGAATTTACTCAAAAGGAATACTTTCAACGTACTCATTTACAAGCCCAGTTTTATAGAGCATCTGCCGAAGACGGAGCACACCATTTTTAGGATTGCATTATGTTTGACAATATTATCCATTACGCTTTAAGTAAAAAACTTATTACTAAAAGAGATATTCCTTATATTATTAATAGCTTAGCAGAAATATTAGAAATTCCCAATCCGTTCCAACAAGATAATCAACAAACTACAGATGGTATTGATTCTATTTTAGCTCCTCTATTAATACAAGCAGAAAAAAGAGGGATTCTCAAATCACTACACCCCGATTTTTCAGACTTACTGGATACAAAAATTATGGGAGTGTTCTGCGATAAACCTTCAATAATCCAACATAAATTTGAGCAATTTTCAACCACATTAGATGCTACTCAGTGGTTTTATCAATATAATATTGATATTAATTATATCCGTATGCAACGAATTCAAAAAAATATTCAATGGAAGTATGATTCTCCTTACGGTGAATTAGAAATTACAATCAACCTATCTAAACCAGAAAAAGACCCCCTTTTAATAGCTACCCAAAAAAAACAGCAACAAAACAACTATCCCCTTTGTGTCTTATGTAAAGAAAATGAAGGCTATTTTGGCAATATTTCCCATCCAGCACGGCAAAATCTCCGTTTAATTGAAATTACCCTGAATCAAGAAAGTTGGTATTTTCAGTACTCACCTTATATTTATTACCCTCATCATAGTATTCTCCTATCTTCAGAGCATCGCCCTATGGTGATTAATAAAAAAACATTTCAAAATTTGTTATTATTTTTAGATCAATTTCCTCATTATTTTATTGGTTCAAACGCTGATCTTCCTATTGTAGGAGGTTCTATTTTATCCCATGACCACTATCAAGCAGGAATGCACACCTTCCCTCTCAATAATGCAATTCCGATAAAACAATATATGATTAATAACGTAAGCTGTTCCCTCCTAAAATGGCCTCTTAATGTTATCCTTTTATCTTCTACCGATAAAGATACTCTCGTAAACTATGCAAATTCTCTCTTATCATTTTGGAAAAACTATAGTAATCCTACATTAGGTATTTTTTCTCATACGGATGACATACCCCATCATACGATTACTCCTATTGCACGAAAGCATAAAGAGAACTATGAATTATACTTAACACTGAGAAATAACTATACAACTAAAGAACATCCTCTAGGAGTTTTTCATCCCCATTCGGAACACCACCATATCAAAAAAGAAAATATTGGTCTTATCGAAGTATTAGGCTTAGCTATCTTACCCGGACGGCTTAAAACCGAAATTCAATTCATGAAACAATACTTGCTCCAAAATATAGATAATCCTGATATTGATATACACAAAGAATGGCTTGATCAGATTAAGACAAACCACCAATTCACCGAACAAAATATTGACCAACTATTACAACAAGAAATTGGATTTGTCTATAGTCAAGTACTAGAAAATTGTGGAGTATTTAAACATATTGATGATTTTGATGATTTTATTAATCATTGGATTGTATCCGAATAAAGGAGTTCTTTATGAAAAAACAAATTTTTGATCAGCAAGAAGGTATTTATAAGTATACAATGGAAAATAGTAATCTCCGTGTTTCTATTTTAAATTATGGAGGTATTGTTCAGGAAATCCTCTGTCCAGATATCCAAAACGTTTGGGAAAATATCGTCCTTGGATATGATCACTTTCATTCCTATCAATCCAATATTCCCTATTTTGGATGTATTGTTGGTAGAACAGCAGGACGGATTCCAAATGGTATTTTTCAACTTGAAGGGAAAGAATATCACCTAGCGACAAATTCTTCTAATAATCATTTACACGGAGGTCTTTCTGGATTGGATAAACGACTTTGGCAAGAAGAAGAATTTACCGATTCCCGTCTTGTTTTATCCTATACTTCCCCACATAAAGAAGAAAATTATCCGGGAAATGTGAACATTCTTCTTACTTATCAATTAATAGAAAATGCACTCGAATGGAGCATTGAAGCAACAACAGATCAAACAACCATTCTAAATCTTACCAATCACAGCTATTTTAACTTATCTGCTGGTAAATCTTTAGGGATTGATCAACTCCTCCAATTAGATAGTAATTTGTTCTTTGAATTAAATGATAATTTAATTCCTACAGGAGAATTATTATCTCCACACCAAACTCCTTTTGATTTTCGCTCTTTCAAAGCCATCAAACAAGATCTCTATGCTCAGGATATTCAGTTAAAAACAGCTGGAGGTTACGATCATTGCTTTCTCCTCAATGACAACCCTATTCTATTAAGAGATGAATCCAGTAGAAGACAATTAACGATTCACACCAACCAACTATCCTGTGTATTTTATTCGGGAAACTTTTTAACAGACATAATGCCCCATCTTTCCCACAACCTGTCTTGTCGACAACATATTGGTATCTGTTTAGAAACTCAAGCGCCTCCAAACAGTATTAATATGCCTAAATACCGAGATCTTGTCATTCTAGATCCTGAAGAAATTTATCGTCATGAAAATATCTGGAGTTTTTCTACTTATTAAGTATAATTCTTATTAAAAATACGATACTTATTAAGGATAGAATGTTCAATAGTCATAACCAACTAAATAATATAAAATATTACAATCACTATCTTTTTAATCTTTTTCTCTTTTATAAATTAATCAATAATAAAACCTTATTTTTAACAATTAATTCCTCTACTACCATATTTTCTTACCAAGCTTCTTTTATTATTAGCTCTAAATCTTAACAGAGTAACATCTAATACAAAATATGTTTATCTTCTCCTATTGTCATGCGTCGATTGGTTTATTGACACATTATAAGTATTTATATAATAAATAAATAGGTATTATTTTATAAAATTAAGTCGGACATTGATAAATATTTTTTGTAAAATTTCAGAAACCCTTCGTTGTCTTTTCATACCGATAGATGATAAGGTTATTTTTTATATTTTTATTAAATTTGTGCCAAAAGAAGTCGGACATTATGTTATATCCATCTTGACAGACATTTTTATTATTTCCCAGTACGAAGAGAGAGAATATTCAGTTGCAAGAGTAGAAATCAAGATCCCGGAATGCCATCTTTGAGGATTTCTTGGTTTCTCTTGATTCTTTTAATAGAATTGAGAAAGGGAATCCATACTTTTTTAGTGGCAAAAAAGTAAAAGAAGGTCAGCACGTCTTCTTTGTTTAGAACCTCTTCGAGTATAAAGTCAATTATTAAAGTTTTTTCAATTTTCTATACAATTCTCTCTAGAGTTCTATAGTTTTTTCTATTTTCTTTTGATTAATTATTATCCTGTGTCAATCCATTTGTCCCTTTAGCGCCAATCCACACAGTCTATAACACCTATTTATTATATTATTTTTATTTAAATATATATTTAATAAACAATTAAATGATTTTTTAAATAGAATCAAAATTTTATTGTGTTTTTTTATATTTATGATATAATTAATAAAGTTATTTAAATAAAGTTGTTTAACTAATTAAAAATCACTAATTTAACAATTGATTATATAATCCAACTTAACATAAAAAATACAAAACAATATTTTTTAAAATAAAGGAGAGTTCAATGGCACTATTTAAAGATGTCGATACAGTCCAATATGAAGGCAGTAACAGTAGAAATCCCTATGCCTTTAAGCATTACCATGCTGATCAAAAAATCGCAGATAAGACGATGAAAGAATGGCTTCCTTTTTCTATGACGTGGTGGCATACCTTATCTGCCGGAGGTAGAGATCCGTTTGGAGTCGAAACAGCCAATAGACCGTGGAATAATCTTTCGCCAATGCAAGCATCTGAAATGCGTGTAGAAGCAGGATTTGAATTCATGGAAAAATTAGGGATCAATTATTTCTGTTTTCATGACCGAGATATTGCCCCTGAAGGTGAAAACTTACTTGAATCTAATAAATACTTTGACCATATATCAGAGTTAATTGCCGAACAGATGAAACGCACCAACAAAAAACTATTATGGGGAACAGCTAGTTTATTTACTAATCCTATCTATATGCACGGTGCAGCGACATCTCCAAATGCTGATGTATTTGCAATGGCTTGTGCACAAACAAAAAAAGCTCTTGAAATCACCCATAAGCTGGATGGTCAAGGATACGTTTTTTGGGGAGGGCGAGAAGGTTACGAAACTCTCCTCAACACCGATATCAAAAAAGAGCAGGATCACTTGGCTTATTTCCTTCAAATGGCTATAGACTATAAAGAAAAAATAGGATTTAAAGGAAAATTCTTCCTTGAACCCAAACCAAAAGAGCCTACTAAACACCAGTATGATTTTGATGTTTCCACCTGTTTAGAATTCTTACATAAATACCAACTTGAAAATTATTTTACCATTAATATTGAAGTAAATCATGCTACATTATCAGGACATACCGTGCATCATGAGATTAATTTAGCCCGTATTAACAATATGTGGGGGTCAATGGATATTAATTTTGGAGATCCTCTATTAGGTTGGGATACAGATCAATTTCCAACAAATATCTATGACGCAACACTCATTATGTATGAACTCATACAACAGAAAGGATTTACCCATGGAGGCCTTAACTTTGACGCAAAAGTTAGAAGAGGATCTCATACCATGAACGATCTTGTAGCATCATACATTGCAGGAATGGATACTTTGGCATGGGGATTAAAAGCTGCCGATCTCATGATAAAAGATGGATATTTTGCTAATAACATTAAAAATCGATACAATTCTTATCAATCGGGAATTGGTGCTAAGATTGATACTCAACAAGTATCTTTTGAAGAATTAGAAAACTACGCTCTTAACTTAAATAAAATAGTTTTAGAAAGTGGCAAACAAGAAATATTAGAAGCCGAGTTAAACCAATTTATTTGGAATTCAGCTCGTTAATTACAGAGACTGAAATAGTATTAGTTAATACTCTAAAAATGGTAATATTATTAGAAAAATGATTTTTTATCATTTAACAAAAATAAAGTAAATACTTAAAAATAGAAGGAGTGCAATATGGGTATGATTTATCAAGAACAAAACACTTTAGTATGGAAAAATGGACATGAAATTTTAAAGATTAAACCTTGGGGAGAAAAATCATTTCGAATTAGTGTTATCAAAAAATATGGATATCAGCCTGATGATTTTTGTTTACTACCTCAAAGTCAACGAATAGGAGACATTATAATATCCTCAGACAAAAAACTAGGAACAATAATATTTAATTCTTTACGTGCAGAGATTACTGAAGGAGGTGTTATATCATTTTACGATCAAAATTCACCTCATCCTTTTTTAAAAGAAAGTAATATCCGTAGAGGAAACGTCAACCATCCTAGATATTTTCTTACTCAGGGTAACGATAATTTTAGTATTACCCAGTCATTCTGCACCGATGATACAGAAAAATTCTATGGAGGTGGACAATTTACCCACGGTATGCTTAATCAAAAAGGTTGTATTCTTGATATGAGACAAAGAAATATGGAAGTAACAATCCCTTTTGTAGTATCAAATAAAAAATACGGTTTCCTATGGAATAATCCTTCTATTGGTCGTGTCGAATTTGGTCGAGAAAACACTCGATGGATATCAAATTCTACAAAGCAAATCGACTATATCGTTATCAAAGCAGATTCTTATGCTGATATTCACAAAGAATACTCTGAGCTTACCGGATACAGCCCCATGATGCGTGAAGATGTTATGGGTTTTTGGCAATGTAAACTACGATATCGAAATCAAGAAGAATTACTGAAGGTTGCAAGAGAGTATAAAGCACGTAATATTCCCTTAGATGTAATTGTTATTGATTTTTTTAATTGGTTTCGTATGGGAGACTTTGAATTTAATAAAAAAGCTTGGCCAGATCCCAAAACAATGATCAAAGAACTTTCTGAAATGGGTATAAAAGTGATGGTTTCGATATGGCCTTGTGCTAATGAAAATAGTGAAAATTATGATGAAATGAAAGAACAGGGATACTTATTATTAACAGAACGGGGTATCGATGCCGCAGGTCAAACTTTTGGAGACGCAGATATGCCTGGACGCAGGAATTTAGCATATTTTGATCCTTCTACCACTGAAGCACGGTCTTATATTTGGAACAAAATGAAAAAAGGATTTTTTGATTACGGTATCGACTTATTTTGGCTTGATGCATGTGAACCAGAACTCCGACCATCTCATCAAGATCATTTCCGGATGGCTATTGGAAATATGGAAGAATATGGAAATATATACCCTTATTTCTATGAACAAGCATTTTATGAAGGAATGTTAAATGCCGGAGTTTCCCATCCTCTTAATCTGTGTCGCTCTGCATGGGCAGGCTCTCAACGATTTGGAGTTGTCCTATGGTCAGGCGATGTAATGAGTAATTTTGAAGACTTTCGAGCACAACTTCCTGCTGCACTTAATACCTCCATGAGTGGTCTTCCTTGGTGGACTTCTGATATTGGTGGTTTTTATGGTGCAGATGTGAAATCTCCAGAATTTCATGAGCTTTTTATACGATGGTTTCAATTCGCCTTATTTTGCCCAATTTTTAGACTTCATGGTTACCGAAAATTATTAAAAGATGTTCAGTTTGGAAAAGCAGGGTATGATGCTTCTAACGATACAGGTGAAGATAATGAAGTATGGTCGTATACTAATCAAGTATATGAAATAGCCAAAGATCTTATCCTGATCCGAGAAAAAATGAAGCCCTACATAAAAACTCACATGGAAATCGCCCATACTAAGGGAATTCCTCCAATGAGACCGGTATTTTACGATTTTGAACATGATCCAGAAGCTTATCAAGCTGAAGAACAATTTTTATTTGGTACTGATATTCTAGTTGCACCGGTAATGTATCAAGGAGCTACAGATAAAAAAATCTACCTCCCTCTAGGCGCTTATTGGACTCACCAAAAAAACAATAAAAAATATACTGGAGGTCAATGGATCAAGATACCCGTTGATATTCAAGATATTCCAATATTCTTCAAAAATAATGCTAAACCATTTTAATGTATATTTTATATAAAAGGGGTAAAAAATGTTTATATTAATTAGTTTTCTTATCAGTACAATCTTCGTTATCGGATTAACAATATATCTAACAAAATCAGAAGACACTTCCAGCTCTACAGGATATTTTCTTGCCGGTAGAACTCTTACTGCATTACCTATAGCAATGTCTTTAGTTATGACCAATCTTAGTGCTACCCAAATTGTAGGCTTGCCCGGTCAAGTATATGGTCCAGCAAATATGCAACCTATTGGATGGGAAATAGGGCTTGTACCTGTTTTTATTTTTATCTGTCTTTACCTACTACCTCGCTATTTAAAACAAGGAGTATATACTACACTTGATTTTTTTGCTTTACGTTATGATAAACAAATGATGTTAATGGGTTCATGGCTCTATTTTTTTTATGGGTTACTACATACAGCTACAGCATTATTTGCTGGATCTATTGCTATGGTTAGTATTTTTCAATTAGGTAATCTATTCCCTGGAATTGAGCTTAATACCCTAATTATCCTTATTGCATTTATTCTAACAATTATTTCCGCATTCTTTGCAATATCTGGCGGATTAAGAACAGTCGTCGTTTCGGATACAATTTATGGAACTATGCTTATCCTTATTGGGATTTTTGTTCCTATTCTTGCATTGATTTACTTAGGTGAGGGTAATATGGTTAAAGGATTTGAGAATATTCTTATTACTAACCCTGAGAAATTCAATGCAATTGGAGGTGCTGAAGAGACTTGGCCATTCCCTACCGTATTTACAGGTATGATAATTGTCCATACATTTTTTTGGGGCTTCAATCAAACTGTAGTCCAACGAGTCTTAGGAACAAAAAACCTTGCCGAAGGTCAAAAAGCCTATATGATCGCTGGTTTTCTAAAGTTAACAATTCCTCCTATTATGATTCTCCTACCTGGAATAATTGCATATACGATTTTCCAAGGTAAGGAGTTTACAAATAATGATTTTGTTTATGGAGAGCTCGTTAATCTTGTCTTACCAACTCCGATTATTGGGATTTTTGCAGCAACACTTTTTGGTGCTATTATTAGTACTGTAAATAGTGGATTAAACAGTGTTTCTTCAAATCTTGTAATGAATATTTTCCGTAAACCCAGTTACAGTGATAAGTATCTAGCATCTATGGGGAGAAGGGTCACATTTTTAGTTGCTATTATCGCTTGTTTGAGCGTATATTTTCTACTAAATTTTGAAGGTGGTGTATTTCTATTAATTCAAAAAATATCTGGTTATTTCCTTCCTCCTCTATTTTTTACAATACTTTTAGGATATCTCTCCTCAAGAGCTCCAGCAATTGCTGCAAAAATTGGATTTTTCTTTTACCTTATTATGTACATTTTATTAGTTGACGTATTTAGAATAAATGTCCATTATTTATATATTATGACAGGATTATCAATCGCAATGTTCGCTCTTATGCTTATAATTAGATACATCAAACCTCGCTCAGAAAAATTTGTACTAGTAGACAAACATGTGATCGATACCCAAGAAAATTGGAAAGGACTAAAATGGTCGTCAATCGGTCTGATGACTTTAATGATCCTATACTATATTATCCTATCTCCTATAGGAATTGCTAAATAAAGTACCAAATAAAAAAAGACTCCTCTTAATTATAAGAGGAGTCTTTTTGATTAAATTGTTTCTCGCATTTCTTTAGCATATGCTTTTAGTAAGTCTTTCGCTTTGCCACTGACTTTTTTTGGAACTTCAATATGTGCTTCAAAAATCAGATTACCACGCTTTCCTGAACGAACATTAGGTATTCCTTGCCCATCCAAACGAATTCGTTGTCCGGGTTGGACTCCTTCAGGAATTTTAATCGTTTTACTGGTCTCCAAAGTTTCGACTTCAACCTCCCCCCCTAAAACAGCTTTCGTAAAAGAAAGAGGAAGTTTGGCGTACAGATTATCTCTATCTCTCATAAAGCGACTATCATTCTGTATATGAATATAAATATAGAGATCTCCTCGTATTCCATTAAATGGAGCTGCATGTCCTTCACCGCTCAGTCGAACTTTCATTCCTTCATCCACTCCAGCAGGAATTACTGCTGATATTGGTGCTATTTTCATCACTGTACTTTCACCTTTACAGGTTTTACAAGGATCACTCACCATTTTTCCGGAACCATGGCATTTTGGACAGGTCTGTGTCATTGCAAAAAAACCTTGACTAACTTGAACTCTTCCCGATCCATGACATGTAGAACACGCTACAGGTTCTTTTTTAGTAGCAGAACCTGTTCCTGAACAAGTACCACATGGTTCTGCTCGATTGAGCTTAATTTCTACTGTTTGTTTATAAAGAATATCTTTTAAATGAACAGAAACTTCAGCCTGGATATCAGCACCACGAACTTCTTGAGGGCGTTTTCTTCCCCCACCGCCAAAAAAGTTTTCGAAGATATCGTCAAAACCACCTCCACCAAATCCTCGAAAAATATCTTCAAAACCACCTGCTCCAGAGAATCCTCCGTTACCTTGGAAAGCTGATTCTCCATATTGGTCGTATAATTTTCGTTTTTCAGGATCAGACAACACTTCATAAGCTTTACCAATTTCTTTAAATTTTTCTTCGGCTTCTTTATTACCAGAATTTTTATCCGGATGGTATTTCATCGCCTGTTTACGGAACGCTTTTTTAATTTCGTCCTGGCTTGCTGAATTAGATACACCTAATAACCCATAATAATCTGCCATTCAACCCTGCCTTTTATTTTTTTAACATTATTATGCGATATTTTTTATTAATTGTCAATTTATTAAGATCGATATATAGGGGTACAATCACCCCATATATACTAATCGTTATTATTTCTTATCTTCATCAACAACTTCCGCATCAATGACATCATCATCTGCAGTTTTAGATTCTTGAGAACCTGCTTCTTGCTGTTTTTGTGCTGCAAGATGTTGGTATACGCGAGTAGATACAGGTTCTAATGCTTTCATCGCTTCTTCAATTTTTGAGGGATCATCACCATCTATTGCAGTTTTTAACTCTTCGTTCTTTTCTTCCAGCTCTTTTTTATCTGCTTCTGCTATTTTATCGCCCTCATCTGTTAATAATTTTTCAATACCGTATTGGACAGCTTGTGCTTGATTTTTAAGCTCTATCGTTTCCCGTACTTTTTTATCAGCTTCAGCATTTGCTTCAGCTTCTGATTGCATTTTTTCAATTTCTTCAGGGGTTAGGGTGCCGGAAGATTCGATAGTGATTTTTTGTTCTTTTCCGGAGCCACTATCTTTTGCCGAAACATTTAAAATACCATTGGCATCGATATCAAAAGTAACCTCAATTTGAGGAACACCTCTAGGTGCTGGTTGTATTCCTTCTAAATTGAAGTTTGCAAGAGTTCTATTATCTTTCGCCATCGGACGTTCGCCTTGAAGTACTTGGATCGTAACAGCAGTCTGATTGTCTGCAGCTGTAGAAAAAACTTGAGACTTAGAAGCAGGAATCGTTGTATTTCGAGGAATTAATACGGTGCTGACTCCTCCTAATGTTTCGATCCCTAAAGATAACGGTGTTACATCTAAAAGAAGAATATCGTTAACTTCCTTATTGAGAACTCCTGCTTGAATCGCTGCTCCAAGAGAGACAACTTCATCAGGATTAACTCCTTTCGAGGGCTCTTTACCAAAGAATTTTTTAACTGTTTCTACAATTAACGGCATTCTCGTCTGTCCACCAACCAAAATTACTTCTTTAATACTGGATTTACTCACTCCTGCATCTTTTAATACCTGTTCACAGGGAGCAATAGAACGTTCTATGATAGGACGAACAATGTTTTCCAACTCTCCACGAGTCATATTCATATTAAGATGTTTTGGACCGGAGGCATCTGCTGTAATAAAAGGTAGATTAATTTGAGTATCCGGTTTTGAAGACAATTCAATTTTTGCTTTCTCGGAAGCTTCTTTAAGACGTTGCATTGCCATAGGATCATGAGAAAGGTCAATCCCACTCTCTTTTTTATAATTATCAATAATATAATTAATAATCTCAGTATCCAAATCATCACCACCTAGATGAGTATCTCCGTTTGTAGCTTTTACTTCAAAAACTCCGTCTCCAATTTCTAAAATAGAAATATCAAAGGTTCCACCACCAAAATCGTAAACGGCAACCAATTCTTCCGTACTCTTATCCAACCCATAAGCTAAAGCAGCAGCTGTCGGTTCATTAATGATACGCTCTACTTCTAAGCCAGCAATCGTTCCAGCGTCTTTAGTCGCTTGACGTTGGGAATCATTAAAGTACGCAGGAACAGTAATAACGGCCTTTGTAACTTTAGTCCCTAAATACGCTTCTGCTGCTTCTTTAAGCTTAGTTAATACTAAGGCAGCAATCTGTTCCGGAGTCTGATCTCCAATACGAGTTTGGAAAGCAACATGGTCATTGACTCCTTTTTTTATGACATAAGGCGTTCTTTCTCCAGCAACTTCTTCAAATCGATGACCAATAAAACGTTTTGCCGAATAAATTGTGTTTTCCGGATTAGTTACCATCTGATTTTTTGCTGGTGCACCAACAAGAGTATCTCCTTTTTCTGTAAAAGCAACAATAGAAGGCATCGTACGAGCTCCTTCTTGGTTTGCAATCACTACCGGCTTTCCATTTTCAATAACAGAAACAACAGAATTTGTTGTCCCTAAGTCTATTCCAATAATCTTTGACATACATGTCTCCTTTCATAGCTCTTTATTTTTATGATTTTTTCTTTGCTACTTTTACTTTGGCAGTACGGATAATCTGACCACCTAACTTTCTTCCAACTTCAAACACATCTACAATGGTCATAGAATACGGAAGATCGTCTTTTTCTTCCATCATAACCGCCTCACAATATTGAGGATCAAACTCATCTCCTTCCGCTAATTGAATCGTTTCTAACCCAGTATCTCTAAGCACTCCCTCAAATTGAGCCAAAATCATTTCTACCCCTTCTCGAAGCGATTCGATATTATCAGATGTTTTTGCTGCTTCGATACTGCGTTCCAAATTATCAATAACAGGAAGTAGTTTTTCGATAATATCTTTTAACGCTGTTTTTTTAAAACTTTCTTTTTCTTGTTGAATACGTTTTCGATAGTTATCTGTTTCTGCAGAAAGACGAAGGTAGGCATTTTTGAGTTCTTCTTTTTCATGTTCTAAAATAGCTATAGGATCGTCTTCCACACAATTTTCCTGTAATTCTTCAAATTGTTCTTTTAGCTCCGATTCATCTGTCTGCTGACAACAAGAATCTTCGCAAGATTCTTCTACGATTTCTTTTTCATCATTCTTACGACCCACAAGGTCCTCCTCTCTACCGAAATTATTATTTTATTTATAAAATTTAATAAATTTCTATCAAAAAACAAAATAATTACTAGACTCAATTAAATATAAGCAAAAATCATGCCAACTATCATAATTACCCTAACCATAAAAATTGACAATTTTCCGTTTACAAGCGATAATTACTCATAAAATTAAAAAAAATTCCGATAGATAAAATACGAATATTTGTATTTAACTATTATAATTCGGTAAGGGAGTATCCCTTAACTTTATAAATTAAGGATTTTCTTTATGAAATATATCGCCTTTATTTTTCTTCTTATGACTAATCTTAGTTATAGTCAAGAAGATATGCTACAGGAAATGGAAACATCTGCTATAACAGATATGGAAACTCAGCAGTTAGAAAAATGGACAGAGACGATGGAATTTGGTATTTCAGATCAACGGATTGGTATTGTCAAAAAAATTCGATTTGATAAAAATACTAATGGAATCACCTTATTGGAAAATTCTTTTTCTTCCGAAAACAATCCTACCATAAAAGAAGAAATGATCTATGCTTTCATGGATATGCAACATAACGCCAATACAGAATTTTGGTCGGATCTATTCGCTAATGAAACAAACCTTATCGTTCTCCAGCGAGCATCTTATGCTGTAGAACAAATGAACATACCTATTGCCGATGCGGTATTCAATAACGTTACCAATCATTTTAATGATCCTAAAGCAATGCGTTATAGTGCGGCGGCGATTCAAGCATTAGGCAAATTACAATATATAGAAGCTCTTCCAATCATTACTGAAATTGCCACTAACACAACAAATCATCAAGATCTTAGAGGAGCATCCGTTGTTGCTTTAGGAATGTATCAAGATGAAACTTTGATCCCTACCCTTCAAGGATTTTTAACCAATCAAACAGAATCTCGTTTGATCCGCCGTTATGCGGCACTTGCTATCGGACGTACCGAGAATCCTCAAGCCGTAGAAATTCTCAGTCCTATTGCTGTCAACGAACAAGAAGAACAAACCGTCCGTCTCAATAGTATTTCTGGACTAGGATATTTAGCCAATAATGAAGACATCGTTCCTATTCTAGAAAGTCTAACTCGGGCTGATAATACGGCTGTACGAACAGAAGCTATTAAAAGTTTGGGGCGTTTAAAAGCAGGACAACAAATTTTAGAGTATAAAGCAACAAACGACCCCGAAGCCATTGTCCGAAGAGAAGCCAAAAACGCCCTTAAAAATTTTGAACCTATCCCGACTGAAGAAGATGCAACAATTCAAAATGATATGGAAAATTAATCACTTTTTTCTAGCACCAATATATTTGAAGATAAGACAATATACTACCAAACGATAGGACTCTAAATATTGAAATATTAGTCAGATGCGTCCTTTATCCAATCGATTCAAAATATGTTCGTATCTTCCTCACTATAATTTTTATAGTTTTATTCTTTAAGTTTGTTATTTTAATATTTTGCTAAAAAATTTTATAGTAAGATACAGACAATATATTAAATTAGATTTTACAGTTTGAGTTCCAATCTCTATATTTCTATTGGTAAAAATATAAATCTCTGTATTCTTTCGGTGACATATCATAAGTTTTTTTAAACATTCTTGAAAAATATAAAGCATCTGAAAAACCAACATGTTCGGCTATATTTTTAATAGAAGTATCTGTTATCAGTAATAATCGAGCACCAATTCCTAATCGTTGAATATTTACCCACTTCATTACAGAAATACCAAAATATGCTTTGAAATTTTGAGTGATATACCTAGGTGATAAATTTAAAGCTTTTGAAAGATCTTCTATCGTAAATGATTTATTATAATTCAAAGAAAGCCATTGCATTATTTTTTGAAATTCTCTACAGGGTAATTTTGAAGACGTTGGTAAAGAATGTATTTGATCTTGCTGAAAACTACGGAGCAAAACTTGTTCAAGTAAATTTAGTAGAAGCTGTTGATAAGTAGTATTTTCCTTATTTACATATGATAAATAAATTACTTCTTCAAATAAGTTACTAACATATTCAAATATTTCAGTATCCGATATTTTGGTAAAATATACCCCAGACACACATTCTTTAAATTTTAAAATATTATTCCAATGTGGTAAAGGATGAAAAAATATCCATCGATGTGTCCATTTTTCTGAGTCTTTATATCTCCCATATAAATGAGGAACATTATTTGGAAATAATAAAACATCTCCTTTCTTTACAAGAAATTTATTGTGATCTTCCCACACTTGACCAATTCCATCCAAAGTGATATTAATAATCCATCCATCCATACCAGATGGACGGTTAATCCACCAATCATACCGATGATCCTTAATAATCGGTGTCTCACCAGCAAGTATAAATTCAGTAAATTCATATCCAGGGAAAAGTGGATCAAATATTTTTTGTTTATCACTCATATCTTTAGATCCTATTTATAGGTTTCTAACCTACTTATTACGTTATCGTAATTTCCATGAACAATCCATTAAAAATAACTGGTCTTGGAGTATATCTGTACTGATATTTTTCCCTAGATGCACAAATTCTAGATCCATAATATAAGCAAAATCTTTTATCTGCTCTACAGTCAGATCATAACTTAAAACAGTATGATGCGCTCCTCCCGCTAAAATCCAACATTCAATCCCTGTATACAAATCTGGAAAAGATTTCCACATCACCCTCGCTACTGGAAGATTGGGCATATCCATAATAGGCTTTACACATTGAACTTCCTGACAGATCAATCTCATTCTACCCCCCATATCCACCAAAGAAACGATAATAGCATCACCTTGTTTACCTTCAAAGACAAGGCGTGCAGGAGGATTCCGATCCCCAATACTTAAAGGATACACTTCTATTTTAGGGTTGTTATTGGCTATTGTAGGGCATATTTCTAACATATGAGATCCCAAGGTAAGTTCTTTATTGTCTTCTAAGTGATAGGTATAATCTTCCATAAAAGAAGTACCCCCTGTTTTTCCTTGACACATAGCTTTCATAATAGAGGTCATCGCGGCAGTTTTCCAATCTCCTTCTCCTGCATACCCATATCCTTTTCTCATCAAGTTTTGAGTGGCAATACCTGGTAATTGTTCCATTCCATAAAGATCTTGAAATGTATTAGAAAATGCATTACATCGGTTTTCTACTAATAATGCTTCTATAGCAATTTCAATTTTTGCTTGATACTTTACTGCAGCTATGTTTGGAGTATTCATACTATAAACTTCTTTATATTCATTAAATAGGGTATCCATAGCGACATCGCTAACATCATTCATTCGCTCTACTAGTAAGCCTACCGGCCAAGTATTAACTTCCCAACCTAATTTAATTTGAGCTTCAACTTTATCTCCTTCTGTAACTGCTACGTCTCTCATATTATCACCAAATCGTAAAACTTTGAGGTTTTTAGAAAAATCCACGCCAATGGCAACTCTCATCCAGCTATCTATTCTTTTTTGGGTTTGTTCATCATTCCAAAATCCTGCAATTACTTTTCTATTCATTCTCATTCGTGTCCCAATAAAACCATGTTCTCTATCGCCATGAGCCGATTGATTGAGATTCATAAATTCCATGTTAATTTCTTTATTAGGAATTGCTTGATTGTATTGTGTTGCAAAATGACACCATGGTTTTTGAAGTTTTTTGAGACCGTTAATCCACATTTTTGAAGGACTAAAAGTGTGACACCAAGTAATAATACCTACACATTTATCAGTATAGTTAGCTTCTTTTATTAGTTTTTCGATACCCTCACTTGTTTTGATAGTTTCTTTGTATATAATTTTATAGAAAATATTTTTGGACTTGTTAAATTCATTTACTATTTTTACAGCTCTTTGCTCGATCGTTTTTAAAACTTCATCACCATATAGGAGCTGACTACCCACAATAAACCAAAATTCTTGTTTAGTATCTATCATAACAAACCTCTTTAAAATCGTTAATTAATAAATATTTTTGATGCTAATTTTTCAAGATCAAGTGCGGTTTTATAATTAGACATAAATAGCTCAATATCGTCGCTACTTTTATCATCCGGTACTATTGTATTGATTTTTTTATGAGAAAAAATAACTTTTTCTAAAAACAAATCTAAGTCCTGTTCTTTATTTAAGTGTGTGTAAGCACTTAAAAGAGCCATACCCCAAACACCTCCTTCACTTTCTGTTTGCATTACAGAGATAGGAATTTTTAATAGATCTGCCATGATTTGTTGCCCGATATTTTTAACAGTAAAAAATCCCCCATGTCCAAAAATTTTATCGATTGTTATAGATTCTGTGGTTAATAGAATATCCATTCCTATTTTTAAAGTAGCGATTGAGGACAATATATGTGAGCGCGCAAAGTTCACAAAACTAAAATCTGCATTAGGTAATCTTATAAATAATGGACAACCATTTTCAACCTCTGTGATGGGTTCCCCAGAAACATAGTTATAAGAAATTAGATTTCCACAATTACCTTCTATAGCTGCAGAATACAATATTTCGTATACTTTTGTTATAGAACAATCAACACCTAAACGTTGGCTAAATTCGTAAAGTATATTACTCCAAGCATTAATATCTGATGTACAGTTATTACAATGTACCATCGCCACCGGTTTTCCATTAGGAGTTGCTACTATATCAATATCTCGATATATTTTTGATAATGGTTTATCAAGTACGATCATTGCAAAAATACTTGTACCCGCAGAAATATTCCCTGTTTTTGATGCAACTGTATTTGTTGCAACCATCCCTGTTCCTGCATCTCCTTCAGGTGGAGCTAAAATAATTCCTTGCTTGAGGATTCCCTTTTGATCTAAATATTTAACTCCATCTTCAGTAATTTTCCCTGCGTTTTCTCCTGCTAGTAGTACTTTTGGCAAAATTTCGATTAATTTCCAAGAAAAATTTTTATCTTTAATCAAATGATCAAATATTTCTATCATTCTTTGGTTATAATTATTTGTTGTATGATCAATAGGAAACATTCCAGAAGCATCTCCTATTCCCAATACTTTTTTACCTGTTAATTTCCAATGCACGTATCCTGAAAGGGTTGTAAGGAAATCAATATCTTTTACATGCTCTTCATCATCAAGAATTGCTTGATATAAATGGGCAATACTCCATCGAAGTGGAATATTAAAATTAAGCTTTTTTGTTAAAATTTCAGCAGCTACCATTGTATTGGTATTTCTCCAAGTACGAAATGGCGTTAGAAGATTTCCATTTTTATCAAAAGCTAGATACCCATGCATCATGGCAGAAAATCCCATCGTATTGATAAATTCAAGTTCTTCATTAAATTGTAATTTATAATCATTAGATATCTCAGAAAAACAACTTTGAACCCCCATCTTGACTGCATCTAGTGAATATGTCCAAAGTTTATTTTCAAACTGATTTTCCCATTGAAATGTACTGTGAGAAATTACCTGTGCATTTGAATCAATTAGAACACCTTTAATACGTGTTGATCCCAATTCGATCCCTAAAAATTTTTCTTTAGTCATTATCGTGCCCCATCATATATTTTATATTGCTCTATTATAAATCCTATTCAAATTATTATCAATAGATAAAAAATATACTTCTATATATCTACTACCCATTATAAAGATTACAATCCCCTTATATGAGGACAAAGCTTATCTATAATAACTATTATTTCTTATTTATACTAACGTCTCATCAATAGTTAAGCGGTAATTATTAACTTAAATACCTAGATATATATAATCTATAATAACAATATTACTCTACGAAATTTCATACGATTCATAGAACTTAGTATTTATTTTTATATATTACTGATCAAATAGTACTCAATTAAACTAAATCGCTTTAGAACAGCATCTCCTGATATCCAATCTAGATAGAAAATTATAAATCTTCAGATAAAGGAAACTCTGTAATTCTCAGATTTGTTGTTCCATAAGGCACAAGATTTATCAGATGTTCTACATGATCTAGTATTGGTACAACGCCATCAATCACTGCACAACCATTTTTATTTATCCAGTTTTTAACCTCTACAGCTTTTCCTTTAAGTATAATAGTTGGATATTGTTTTGAAAATCCTTCTCCTAAGAATTCAATATTAAAATCATTGTGGAGAACTGTATAATTCCAAGGTTGATCAGCATGCAGTTCCCAATCTGCGTGTGGTAATTCTCTACCAGGTATATCTTGATGAATATGAATAAAATTTTCTTTAATTGGCAACGAAAAGGTCAGTGCGCCTCTCGTAAAATAACAAGATTTATTTTCTAGACGTACGTGTCTAATAATAGGAAACTCAAAAGAAACAAAAATATCATGGATATCTTTTGTTACAACAATCTCATAGAATCCTGTTATTTGATTAAATTCTTTTACCAATCCAGTATTAGTGGTAAATATCGTTTTGGTAGACCATTTAGGTATACGAAGTTTCAATATAAAATCTCCACATTCGTTTGTTACAATCTTAATTTTAGCAGAATCTTGAAAAGGATATGATCCTTCCGTTTGAATCTCAATACGTTTACCCTTATAATAAGTTTGAGTTTTAACAGGGACATAGGATAGTATTACTATCCCTTTTTCATGTTTCATGATAGCTGATTGAATAAATTTTGGCCAACCTTGACTAAAGTTTGCTGTACAACAACCATAATGAGGTTCTAATCCAAAAATATTAGCGTCAGCATTATTTGTCGTCCAAGGCCACTCTCTTTTTTCAGAACATTCAATTTGATTTACTTGTTGATCATACTGATGTGCCCACATATCTCCAGTAAATGTAGCAGGAAGAGCATTAAAACAAACCTGTTCCAGTCGATCTACCCACGATGACTCACCAAATATTTCAATAATATGCTCTAGAGAGTACATCATATCTACAACACCACAGAGTTCAGTCCCTTGATTTGGTGACGTTCCTGCAAAACATTCATCCCCTGTAATAATTCCAACAGCTGTCCCATGATATTTATCAAAAGTGTTAAGCATTTTTTCAGGAAGAGCTCGATCTTCTGGGAGATCAAACAATCTCCAACTCAGAGCTCCACTTTTTAAAGCAAGCATTGCATTCACTATATGAGACATATAATTCCATGTACGGTAAGGAGTACCCGATTTATAAGGGAAGTATGTAACAAAAAAATCCCAATTAAATCCTTGTGCTTTTAATTTGATTGCTAAGTCATGAAATTTGGTATCTTTTGTTTGTTCTTCATACCAAAAAATCGCTATAAAAGCTTCAAACCATCGAATATGAGACCAGTTGAATAATGTTTCAAAAGCACTAACCTTATTATAGAGACCTACTAAACATTTTTCTATTGTTGAAACAACTCGAATATCTCCCGTTGCTTCGTGCCAAGCAATAAGGATTTTCATACCTAAAAATTGTGACCACACATCATCAGCAGTACCAGAATAAGATTCAGTTTTCATTCCTTTACAACCCAACCAACCATCCAAATCTTGGTGGGTAATTATATAATTGACATAATTTTCAATCCTATTTTGAAGAGCTTTATTTTCCGTTAAAAACGCCATCGGAATAGCCCCATCAAGCCAATAAGGTCCTCTCTCCCAACCTTCTGCATCTCCACCAAACCAGCCACTATCTTTCACATCTGGCCAAAACAAATCTAAATGTCCACTTAGTCCTTTTTCCTGTATTTCTAATTGATCTTTCAACCACCCTAACGGACGTACCTCTGTTGGTAAAAGATGCTTGAATATTAAAGGACGAATTTTTAATTCTGATTCCTCTATAATAGGAGGATTTTTAATTGCTTTTTCCATATTAGATCACCTTGCCTTTTTTTGATAATTTTTCTTGCAGAATTAAGATAAAAACTAGAGTTGCACCAAACAGGATATTTCTGATATAAATATCAATATTCCCTTGCATATTGAATATATTTTGGATAAGAACATAAATAAAAACACCTAAGAGAGTATTTTTTACAGATCCATATCCTCCTGTAATAAGTGCACCTCCTAATACAACCATTAAAACTCCATACATTTCATACCCTACTCCTGCTACAATAGCAGCACTTCCTAATCGTGAAATCCCAATCGTTCCTGCAACAAAAGTTAAAATAGAAGCAATAATATAGGCTACTATACGTGCTAATTTTATAGGGAGTCCCATATACTCCGCATACACATCATTAGATCCTGTTGCATAAATCACTCTACCTATCTTAGTATAATTAAGAAAAATATGTAGGATAACAGCAATAGTCATTGATAAAATAAATGGAATAGGTAAACCAAAAAATATTCCCAATCCAAATGGCTTTAAGATTAAATAAACAGATGAAGAGACAGGTATAACATTCTGCTGAGATATATTTGATAGGATAAAAATAGTCCCTTGAATTCCTGAAGCAAAAGCAAGAGTAACTATAAAAGAAGGAAGTTTAGCTACAACACAAATTCCTATTAGTAATCCAATAAATATAATAATAAGACTCGGTAGTAATACAGACAATTCCCACGAGTAATGAGTACTTATTAACGCAATCAGTATACCTGTAAAAGCATATACTGCCCCTAAAGAAAGATTTATTCCTCCTGTTAGAATAACAATGAGCTGAGCCATACCAATAAGTGAAAATACTGCATATTCTCTCATTATATTTATAATGTTTCCATAAGTAAGAAAATATGGATAAATAATACTTGAACACACAAATATAAATAATACGATAAAAAAAAGTTTTTCTTTTAATAATATGATTTTTATTTTTGGAAATATAATATTTTTATGCATACTTTATACCTACCTGTGGTGATATTTTTTGTACAGCAATAGCAAGTAAAATGATAGAAGTTTCCAACACCAAAGAATAAGCAAAATGTACGTTATTCATAACAATTGTCTGCGTAATTAATGTCATCATCAATGCTCCAAAAGTGGTACCGATAATTCTTGGTTTACCACCCTCATACGCACTACCACCAATAGCTACAGAAGCAATTGCCTTAAATTCTAAAAGAAGTCCTATATTACCTGGAACTCCTCCTCCTAAACGAACAACTTCAAATATTCCTACAATTCCTGCCATAGTAGCAACTAGTGCATGAACAATTATAGTCACCAAAATAATATTTACACCACAGATAACTGCTGTATTTTTATTGTCGCCTAACGCTGTAATATAACGCCCTAAGATTGTCCGGTTTGCAATGATATAAAAAATACTTACAGCAAAGATAATAAAAAATAATTGTATAGGAATTTTATCAAAAATCCTCATATAGAGAAACTCCGTAAACCATGTTTGAGGTAAAGAGATTACCTTATTCCTAACAACTAACTGTGCTAAACCTCGAATAAAAAACATTCCGGCTAAAGTCATAATAATAGGCTGTATATTATATTTTGAAATTCCATACCCGATTAGAGACCCCACAATAATACAGCTGACAATAGATATAATAAATGCCATCATCATACCAAAGTTTATAAGACAAATAGAAAATATCATTCCCCCTAATGCTACTGTAGAGCCAATCGAAATGTCAATATTTCCCATTGATATTACAAAATTCATACCAAGTGCAACAAAAATAATAGGCATAGAATAGATTACTAAGTTCCAAATTGTACTTGGTTCAAGAAAATTTTTTGTAAATATTAGATTAAATAACAGTAATATAATAAATGTAATATACACCCCATATATTTTAATAAAATTTAGTATTCGACTATTCATAAGAATCTTCCCTATGATGATAATTTTTACCCACAAAAGCGTTTAGTAGATTAGACTCAGAGACATCATGTTTTTTAAGTTCTACTATATCAACTCCATCTCGTACTACATAAATCCGATTAGAATTCTGTATAAGCTCTTCAATCTCCGACGATACCATACAAATTGAACTCCCTTTTGAAACAATTTCTTTCATAAGGTTTTGAATTTCTACTTTT
The DNA here is from genome assembly GCA_051658845.1 of Brevinema sp. GTDB lineage: Bacteria > Spirochaetota > Brevinematia > Brevinematales > Brevinemataceae > Brevinema_A. Next base: position 41,419 of record JBOFNI010000109.1, read on the forward strand.
GCACCAACATCAATACCTCGTGTCGGCTCATCAACGATTAATAGTTGGCAATCCATAGCTAACCATCTAGATAAAATAACTTTTTGCTGATTTCCCCCACTAAGAAATTTAACTATTTGATTCATTGTTGGAGTTTTAATTTGTAAAGCTTTAAGATATTTTTGGACAATTTCTTCTTCTTTTTGAAAATTAATAAATCCAAAACGACTAATTTGAGGAAGAATCGATAAAGAGATATTTTCCTTTACAGACATATTGGCAATAATCCCATCAAAACGACGTTCTTCGGGGACATATCCTAAACCGTGAGATATACGTATATTAATTGCTTCATTAGTCATATCCTGTCCTTTCCAAAATACATGTCCACGTAAAAGAGGATCAAGACCATAAAGAGCCCTAGTAATTTCTGTTCGTCCAGATCCAAGTAAACCCCCCAACCCAAGAATTTCTCGCTCTCGAATTTCAAGAGAAATATTTTGTAATGCCGTTCGACCAAATGTCTTGGTATAAACACCCTCCATAATACAAATTGGGTTAGAGTGAGTATCATGATTGAAATTAGAAGAAGATAAAATCTTTGGAGTTTCTCTTCCAAGCATATCTTGAATCAAAATATCAGTAGTAATATCCTGAGATTTGTAGGAGTTAATTTTTTTCCCATCACGGAGAATAGTAACATAATCACATATCTCAAATATTTCACTCATTTTATGAGAAATATAAATAATCGCCATGCCACTTTGCTTGAGCTTCATAATAATTTGGAATAAATTTTTAACTTCCTCCTCATCCAACGAAGATGTAGGTTCATCTAAAATTAGTAACAAAGGAGAAATAAGCAGAGCTCTAGCAATGGAAGCCAACTGTTGTACAGCAGGAGTACATTCTAAAGCTAAGGCGTTGTAATCAATATAAACTCCTAATTGATTTTCCAAAATATCTAATACTTTTTGCCTATTTTTACCTCTATTAAGAAAACCTCCACAACTTATCTCTCTACCAAGAATAATATTTTCTAAAATAGTCATATGGGGAATGAGACTTAACTCTTGTTGAACAAGACTAATACCGTATTGTTGTGCTTCTTTAGATGTGTTTATTTTTATTTCTTCACCATTCAAAAAAATACAACCTTCATCATACTGATAGATTCCAGAAATAATCTTCATAAGCGTAGATTTCCCTGATCCATTTTCTCCCATAATACCGTGTACTTCTCCCCTATGAATATTCATATTGATATTTGAAAGAGCTTTAACTCCAGGAAAGCTTTTAGAGATATTTTTAATTTCAAGACTTGTTGTATTGGGCATAGTCAATCTCCTCACGCATATTTATTATTATTTAAAAAGCATCGATAAACTCATTAATATTATTAATATCATAAATACGATCTTGAATAATATAAGTTTTAGGGATGCCATTGCCCTCTTTAAGTTGTACAATAGCATCCATCACCATAGGTCCAAATCTAGGGTTAGAGGTAATTGTCACCGCAATTTCTCCTTGTTTTATAGCTTCTACATTTTCTTTTTGACCATCAATACCTATAATCACAACATCTTCTCCTAATTTAAGCCCTGTGTCTTTCACAGCAGCAACAGCCCCAAGAGCCATTTCATCGTTATGAGAAAAAATAACATCAATCTTACGATTACGATTTGCTTGTAAAATATTTGCTGTTACTGTCTGTCCCTGAGATCTACTCCATGCTCCAACTTGCGAAGCTATTACTTTTAGACGAGGATTCTGAGCAACAACATCCATAAAACCTTGATTACGATCGATAGCTGCTGAAGCTCCTGGTCCTCCGTATAATTCTATAATCGTTACCTCTCCATTATAATTAGAAAGTATCCATTCTGCAGCAACCCTTCCCTGCCATACAAAATCAGAAAGTATTTCTGTCGTCATATAATCCCTAGCTTTCCCTTCTACTGTACTATCAATTAAAATGGTTGGGATTTTTGCATCATATGCTGTTTCTAATATATTTTCATAAGCTAATGTATTAATAGGACTAAAAACTAGATAATCAACATTTTGAGCTATTAATGTTTCAATATTCGCAATGTGACGAGCAAGATCATCTTCTGCATCATTGTAGACAATAGTATAGCCTCGTTTTTTTGCTTCATTACGTACTGACTCAACTTCTGCAACTGCAAATGGGACAATATTTTGGTCTGTTGCAAAACCAATTCTAAATCCCACCTTTCCTTGCTGTCCACACGATAATAATATAATTAATAGAATGATCATTCCTATAGGATTTTTCATAAACACCTCCAAAGATTGTTTTCTTCTTTAACCGTTGTATTATTAATTATAAAAGAAAGATGCTTTTTGTAAATGGACAAAAAATATTTTCATTATATTAATTATATTGTATAAAATCACTGTATTTATAATCAAAAATAATATTTTTAAATCATAAATACATGGATAAAACCACATAAGATTAGCTTTCTGAGCAACTCTATTTAATAATTAATACAATGATTGTCCTATATAATTTTTCTAGTTTTGTAATCAATTCCCTATTTTTATTTAAATATTTTATATTGAGCTATCTATTACCAAAACACTATCTTAAAAGAAATATACCTAAAGGATTGTATTATCTGATAGTTATTTTATTGATTAGTTTATTCTTTTCAACCAACACAATTTTCACGTTGACCTTCCTCTGCCTGTATCCCTATACTTGGATCAGCTCCATATTGTTCTAATTCTTTATAATCCATCCCATATTGACAATTATAAGATTTCAATCGTGTGTATGCCGTGTACCCATCACCATCTAATGCATTAATATCAATACCAAGATCCAGTAGTCTTTTTAAATAGAGATCTAGATAATCCATAGGAAAATAAGTATTCGGCCCTTGTGCCGCATAGTGAATAAGCGTTTGTTCCGAATGATTAATGATAAGAGGATTTACTCCTTTTTCGACAAAATATTCAAACAATTGAATGTTTTCCATCAATACAACCGTTGACAAGACATTATTTCCTCGCTCATCGATCATATTAATATCGAGTCCAACTTCCTCGACCAACAATCGTACCAGTTGTTCATAGGCTCGGTAGGTCTCTGGATCATAATTATTAAATTGACACTTATCAAAAACAACAAACTGGCTAATATGGAGATCTTCAGGTACATCTTGATAAAATAAATATCTATGTTCGGGGATTATATCCTGAGGTAATACCGGAATATAGTTTTTGTTTGTCTGCATAATACGTGCTTGAATACTCATCAAAGAATTCGGAAAATTCAGATCATCAATAACTTCTAACGATAAGGGAAAATTTGCACTTATATCATATTGAGGAGCAATCGTATCAATAATATAGTTCCTCATACGGCGATAACAGATATCTATATTATCTTCAAAAAAACTATGATCGTATAATGGAAGTTGATTTGCCAAATCCAACCACGTTTCATTGTTTACAGTTACTTCATGTGGATCAAAAGAAAGCGTACTAATAAGATAAGCAAAAGTCGATATACGCCCTCTTTTGATTGCATTTTGAAAGATTGATAATCCTTCATGATTGGTAACGGAAAAATCAAAGTCAGGATAATTTTTTACTAATAGTTTCACAGGTTTTGACCAATCTCTTCGAACAATAAAATGAATAAGAGGAGTATCCACTTCCTTTTTCATTTGGGAATCCCAATAGGGAATAGTTAATCTGTATGGTATCGGAGTTTTCATTCTTAATAATTCTTGAAATCTAGGCATTTCAAAAACAAAACAATCCCATACATCATAATCTATTAACGTTTCTCGAAACTTCAACGTATTCTCAACATTAATATTACTCACATAAGGGTCTTCTTGGATTATTTTACTCACATCATTTTGAGCTGTTTACAAAACAGACGTTTGATGATTAATAATATACAGTCTATATAAATTAAATAAACACGTCTTAATAAAATATGTATATGAAGAGTGAAATCCATCTCCAATAAACAACTCTAAAATCCTTGGCATGGAAAAATTATTAAAAATCTTGCTCTGTAGTTTAGTCCGGATCAACTGTTCATGCTGATTTTCTTTACCGAAGAGTGTATCTGGAACAAGAATAATCGCATTATTTAAATTATTAGCTGTTTCATTGATATTATTTGTACCCATAACAATAATATTCGTATAAGGGGCGTTAAAGATGACTATATCCCCAAAAGCAACATACTGATAAGATACAAGATTATTGATAACATCTGGTTTGGGGGAAAGATTATAACGGAGTTGACGTATTGAGATTGTGTTTAAATCAATGGGAGTAAGTTGCTGTACCAAGAGTAAACTATCATATAGATAAATTTTTTTATCCAAAGCAAGATCCCCTAGATATTTAAGATTACTATCATCAATAGGTGCTTCAGTATAATACAAATAATAATCAGGAGCGTATCTTACAATATTAGGAATGATATCATGATTAGTGAGATGAAGCGTAGCACGGAAGTAGGTTTCCGTTATTGGTTCAAAATATAATCCTATATAATTTTCAGGACTAAAATCTTTGATACTACGATTATCTTCTAAAAGAAAAATAGGCATATTTTTAGTAATAGATCCCAGATTTTCAACATCATTCTCTCCTTGAATAAGTGGAACTTCATAACTAATATCTCTATTCTCTACAAAGGGTCGAAAGTTCATGGAGATATTCACTCCATCGTCATCAACCTTTGAAATTATATTATTGCAACAAGTTATGAAAAAAAGAAAGATATAAACTATCATTTTTTTATAATCGTTATTGCCCATCATTTCCCTCACAATTCATCTATCTATTGAACAAAAGCATAGACAACTCCAATCGTTATCTATATAAAATATTACCATTTATTATAATAACTAGGATTTACTCTGTCAATATTCTTTATAACAGGATTGAACACTTTTAAATATTCTGTTATAATAAATAATAGGGTAGTCATGATGATGATAACATTATTAATCTTATTCTTTAGATTGATTTCCTTCCAAGGAGAAGAATAATGAAAAAAATTAAATTAGGGTTTATCGGCTTTGGAAAAAGCACACACCGTTACCACATGCCTTTTATCGATCAAGAGAAATTTCAGATTCTATCCTACTATACAAGAGGCACACGTGTTTTTGAAATGCCTTATCCTCTCAGCTTTATACAACAATATAAGACTTTGGAAGAATTTCTCCAATCGGATATTGATTTAGTCGTCGTTACTAGCCCAGCATCTGTCCATTATGAGCATGCAAAAGCAGCTCTATCCGCTGGAAAGCACGTGTTAGTGGAAAAACCTTTTTGTCATACCATAGAAGAATTAAAAGAACTATACCAACTGGCTCATGATCGGCATCTAAAGCTTCTCCCTTATCAAAATCGAAGGTTCGACAGTGATTTTCTTACTTTTAAAAAAGTGATCGATAGTGGAATATTAGGTGAAATTTTAGAAATAGAATCAAATTATACCTCCTACCAACAAAAAATAACGAATCCGTCGGCAGGATCACTTTATGATGGTAGTGTTTATGGGCTTGCTGTCCATTTTGTCGATCAGATTGTTTCTTATTTTGGTAAGCCTGATCATGTGATCCATGATATTACCAATCAAGCAATTAACTCTTCCCAGCAAACATCTACCCAACATATTCCAGAAGATTTTTATGATATAAAACTAATCTATGATAAGATCCGTATCCGTATCCGTCATTCTCAATCGGTAGTCCATCCCTCTCCACGATGGATTGTTCATGGGACAGAGGGCAGTTTTGAGAAATATATGATTGACCAACAAGAACGAGATTTGAAAAAAGGAATTTTCCCAAACGACCCTAATTTTGGCAAAGATCTTCCAGAAGGCATAGGAACAGTATATTTTCCTGATGGCTCCCATCAAGCGATAGATACAGTTTACAAAGGTTATAATCAGTTTTATGATGATCTTTACAATTATCTTAATGATAAAGGATCTGCACCAGTCAGTTACCATGAAATAAAGACAGTACTCACTATTCTATATCATATTGTCCAAAAAAATATAGGAGTGATCTCTTATTAATTTACCTCTCTATCCTTAAAAAAAATATCAATTAGTATCTGATAACATACCATAAAAAAGAAGTTTGGGATTTTATCCAAATCATTAGAGTCATAGATAAGTACAGTAAGAGAATAAGGAATAAATTTTACACAAATAGATTGAAATCATAAGCAACAATTTAACAAAATAATTTAAGGAGTTTGATATGATTAATAGTGTCAACGGAGGAAATCTTAAGAGTTTATTAGTAGGAGAAAACTCAGAACAACGACGATTTGTTATTCCAGAATATCAAAGAGACTATAAATGGAGAAAAGAAGAAATAAGTCAATTTATAACAGATATCTTCGAGGCTTATGGTATATTTAAAGAAGATAAGAATTATAATTATTTTTTTGGAGCTATTATCACAGAAAAACAGGAAAAGACACAAGCAGGATTTACCGAATACCATTTAATCGATGGGCAACAAAGAATTACTACAAGCATATTATTTATTAAATTATTACAAGAATATTATTTAGAACAAATAAAGGCTTTAGACCCAACAGACGAAGATATTCAAGATCTTTTGGGTGCTTTACGACATGCTCTTTGGGTAGATGGGAAAACAAACAATAACTTTTGTAAGCTAATTTCTAAGAAAGATAGTGATTCCTCAGATTTAGAAAGAGTGTTAGCTAAAGAATCTGTTCATGGAGAGCATAATTTCTCTAAGAATTATCATATCCTACGTAAAGAATATGAAGACGCTATTAAAGATCAAGAAAAGTTTCAATTAGAGGAATTTATTAAATTCATTTTCAACAATCTAGAATTTGTTCAGGTAGATACTAGCTCTCGAGAAGAAGCCCTTAAAATATTTTCTGTTTTAAATACAAGAGGATTGGATTTAGATTCTACTGATATTATAAAAGCCGAAGCGATGGCTTTATTACCTCAAGAAAAACATAGAGATTTTTCTACAAAATGGAAAAAATTACAAAAACAGGCTGAAGATCTTAAAGTTCCTTTGGAAACAATTTTTCGATACTATATTAATATGTATCGTCCAGTATCTATTAAAGGAACAAATAATAGTAATGTTAAAGAGATTTGGAAAGAATATGGATTTACGTCAAATATATCTTTAGCACTTGAAGATTTTGAAAAATTTACAGAATGTCTTCAATACATTTGGAGTATGACAGACCCTTATATATGGTGTTTAAGACATTTACTTACCTTGGGGAAAAATGCATATACATGGATTCCTGTATTAGTTACCATGAAATATAATAATTATACCGATCAAGAGATTCATACCATTGCTAAATTTATCACAAAATGGCATTATCTGATCCATGGCTGGACTGTAGAAAAAATTAAATCTTTTAACTTCGCTCTCATTAAACTTGTGAATGAGAAAAAGAGTATAGAAGATATTCTAAAACAAAAACCGCGAATTCTAACCAATGATGACTATACAGAAGAATGGTTAGTAAATCAATTTTCAATAACTCTTAAAAAAACAGATATATACTATGCACGGTGGGGGCGTCCTTTATTATTATTCTTACATAATTTAGCACTCTTAGAGCATCATGGTAAAGAACAATCATTTACCTTTAAGCCTCTTACAACAGATAATACTATAGAACATATCCGCCCACAAAATTCAACAGATAGTAGCTAGTGTTCTGATGATAAAAAACATGTCATTGGAAATCTCTCTATCCTTTCTCGTAGTAGTAATAGTAGTGTTGGTATTGATTATCATAAAAAAGCAAAAGAATATGATAAAGTTTTATACGCTTTTACACCTTCTTTATCTACTCCATGGTCAGATGAAAGAATTGACGAACGCTCTGATGAATTGATTACCATTTTATGTAAAGCTATAGATATAGACAGATAAAATATCGTTATCGATCATACTATAAATAATAAAAACCCCTAAAAGGGGTTTTTATTATTTAATTATTTAGTAATAAGCACGATGTTCAAGATCCAACTTTTATTGAATCTCTAACACTCTCAAACTGTTTGTTGTTCCTGCAGTAAAAATTCGTTGACCATAAGATACCACTACTAAATCTCCTTGATTCAGATTAAATATCTTTTTACAACTTTCTAAAGCAATACGAGCAATATCTTCATGTTCAACAGAATTTTTATCAACAATACTGTAAACTCCTTTAACCAATAACAACTGACGAGCAACCTGTTCATCATCAACAACAGCTAAAATAGGAGATTTCGGAAAATACTTACGAACACTCAATGCAGAGCGACCGGTATGAGTACCAATAGCAATAGCTTTAGCTCCACAAGAGTTACCAACCTCTACTGTCCCTCGAGCAACCGCTTCTGTCACTCCTAGATGTTCATCAAAATCAATAGGATATGGCTCGATATAAGGATCCATTTCTTCAGCAATTTGAGCCATTGTTACTACTGCTTGGACAGGATATGCTCCCTTAGCCGTTTCTCCGGAAAGCATAATAGCATCCGTCCCATCTAAAATAGCATTAGCAACATCATTAACTTCAGCACGAGTCGGATTGGGATTTTTAATCATTGATTCTAGCATTTGTGTCGCTGTAATCACAGGTTTACCAACTTCATTACAAAGAGCAATCATATTCTTTTGGGCAAAGGGAACTTTAGCAATAGGAATTTCTACTCCCAAATCTCCACGAGCTACCATAATCCCATCAGAATTCAAAAGAATATCAGGAAAATTATCCAAACCTTCTTGATTTTCAATCTTAGAAATAATTTTGATACTTGTTCCCCCATTTTCATCAAGTGCTTTTCTGACAGCGAGTACATCTTCTTTTTTTCGGATAAAAGAAGCGGCAACAAAATCAACCCCTACACGACAACCAAATTGTAGATCTGCAATATCGGAATCCGCTAATGCAGGGAGATTAATATTGATATCAGGAAGATTAATTCCCTTTTTTTCTCCTAAAGCTCCATCATTTAACAAAGTCGTATAAACTTTTGTCCCTTCGATCTTTGTTACTTCAAAACGAAGGAGTCCATCATCAACTAAAATGATCTTACCAACGGACAAATCCTTAGAAAAATCTTCATAGGTTACGGCAACTCCTTGATTATCCCCAACAATATGATCAGTAGTAAAGAAAAAATCTTGTCCCTTAACTAGTGTCACATCTTTACCGTCTTTAAGAGTTTTCGTACGAATTTCAGGACCTTTTGTGTCTAAAAGCACTGCAACCGGTTTCCCTGTTTTCTGGGATGCTTCACGAACAAGTTTAATCCGCTTTTCGTGTTCTTCATGTGAGCCATGTGAAAAATTCAATCGAGCAACATTCATACCTGCTTCTAGCATTGACATTAAAGTATTAATATTATCTACTGCCGGTCCCAGCGTACATACTATTTTTGTTTTTTTTACCATTCCTTTCTCCTATAGGTTCTATTATTAACGGTTCATTAGTAAATCTTTTTTTTCTTTATGAGATAACTCACGAGATTCATTATCTCTTATTAATACAATAATACCAGCCACTTTTCCTTGATCCATAATTGGACGAATATATAATTCATTAGATTCTGCAACCAAATCATGAGAAAATAAATTTTCTAAATACTCTGATTCCGTTAAATCTCCTGAAAGCGTCAACGCATGTCCTTTTGATAATACTTCTTGAAAGAGTGAATCTCCCTGATCAATAATAAACTGAGCCCCAAAAGCCTCATCATTAAAAATATATAATCCATTCTCTTCTTCAGCAATTGTATAATGAGAGATATTGTATTCTTCTAAGAATGGAGCTAGCTTATCTGTATATTTCTGTACGGTAAGATTATTAAAATTTCCTAAACTATAATGAGGAATATAAACATCATCAATCGATTCTACATCCTCTAATGGAATAATATGCTCCAAAGAATCCATATCCATTGACTCTTCTTTACCAATTACTACATCATCTAATTGCAGCTCTTCCTCTAGCTCAGGTTCTTCTTCCAATTCTAGCTCTTCATCAAACTCAGATTCTTCTTCCAATTCTAGCTCTTCATCAAACTCAGATTCTTCTTCCAATTCTAGCTCTTCATCAAACTCAGATTCTTCTTCTAATTCTAGCTCTTCATCAAACTCAGATTCTTCTTCCAATTCTAGCTCTTCATCAAACTCAGATTCTTCTTCCAATTCTAGCTCTTCCTCTAGCTCAAGTTTAAGTTTTTCTTCATAAGATAAAAATTCCATATCTAAAGAATTAAAATCTATCTCATTTTCCGGTAATTGATCTAAATGAATTGTAAAACTATCTTCTAATGGTTTTGTATCACTACCTTTCTCTCGTATCACTCCAAAATTAGCTACTTGATCCAACATATTATTGGCTTGATCGGTTTGATAGTTATTTCCGGTTTCAATATCTTGAATTAATTCAGAAATTGTTGCGTTATATGCAGTACTGGTATATTTAGAATCTTTTGTTTTTTGAAAAAATTTATATAAAAACAATAATCCTAATAAAAAAATAAGGCCTGCTATTGCTGTTAGTATAGGAGGAATATAAAACTCATCGCCAATATAATAAATTACTGAACTCAGTTGAGGAATCTCAAAAACAGCCCCATAGTTTATGGGAATCTGTTGGTACTGTAAAGCTAGTACAGATGCTAATTCAATATTAATATTTCGAGTATCAGACAAAATTAAAACCGGTTTTTGTTGATCAACCATCCGAACAAAATAATGGGGAATTCTAAGCTGTTGAAGTAGTGTCCCTGTCGTAAATTCTACCGCCATGTATCCATAAGTGTCCATTAAATAAGGGTTTTGGTATTTTCGTATTCCTACAAATGTATCTTGATCTAAGAAAAAAAACGACAGTTCTTGAGCTGAGGATTCAAACCATTCAAGGATTTTTGGGGAAATTTGTAGATTAAATTCTTGATCGTTTATCGAAGAATAAAGAATCCTTCCTCCATGATCCGTAAAACGTATTGATCGTACCCCATTAAAGAGGGAATTAGGAAAATTATCTAAGGTAACTGCCTTTTTCGTAAAAATCTCTGCAATTGAAGTAAATTGCCCAAAAGAAGTCATATCGATCACAAAAGGAGTCAAATTTTGATTAAGAAGTTGTTGCTGTCTATCAATAACTTGACGATAATATTCTTGTCTTGCTTGGATTACCAAGCCAGATTGTTGTAATAACATGATTATAAAAGATATAGAAAATAAGAAACATAAGATCGAACTGATTCCAAAGACAATTTTTTTCTTGAGCATTATTTCTCCTATACCACTATAATCTTTTATTATTATATTATAAAATAAAATATTAAAACAATCTAGCATTTATTCATATTTTTTTAATATTTTAGAAAATAATTTCAATAAATCCTCTATAATATTAGATAATAAATTTTTATCAATGAATCAAATAAAGCCCCCCTAAATTTTAGGAGGGCTTTATAAATAAATCATCTATTTTGAATAATCCATAGCTGCCAAGCGACGATAATATTTGTGTAGCTCTTTTGCTTGTTTTTCAGCTTCGTCAAATAATTCTTTAGCACGTTCTGGGAAAGAGCGACCTAAGGCATTAAAACGAACCTCATGTCCGATAAACTGCTGGAATAATTCAAATTTAGGTTCTCCAGAATCTAAGACAAAAGGATTTTTACCTGCTGCTTCAAGCATTGGATTGTATCTCCATAAATGCCAATATCCGGAATCTACAGCTAGTTTTTCTTCTGATTGAGCATTTGTTAATCCACCTTTAAGACCATGAGCAATACATGGGGAATAAGCAATAATTAAAGAAGGACCTGGATACGCTTCTGCTTCTTGAAATACTTTTAAGGAATGAGCTTTATTAGCACCCATCGCAATTTGGGCAATATACACATGTCCATAAGTAGACATCATCAATCCTAAATTTTTCTTACGGGTACTTTTACCAGAATGTGCAAATTGAGCTTGAGCTCCCAATGGAGTCGATTTAGAAGATTGTCCTCCAGTGTTGGAATAGACTTCTGTATCTAAAACAAGAATATTAATATTTTCAAAATTGGCAAGTACGTGATCCAATCCACCGAATCCAATATCATAAGCCCATCCATCTCCCCCAAACAGCCAAGTAGAAGGTTTGATAAAATAATCCTGTAATTCTCTCATTTTTTGAGCAATATCAGATTTTTCTAATTTTAACGTATCAAGAACTGTTTGAGTAAATTCACGAGATTTTTCATTATCATCTTGATTATCTAACCAAGCGGTAAACGGTGCAGGATTTGATAACACCTTTGTTTCTAACGCTTCAGATACATAAGAAATCAATCGAGCTCTCAATTTTTTACGAGCAATATGCATCCCATAACCAAACTCGGCATTATCTTCAAAAAGTGAATTTGCCCATGAAGGTCCAAATCCATCATGATTTGGTGTATATGGAGTTGAAGGAGATGAAGCACCATAAATAGAGGAACAACCAGTGGTATTCGCAATCATCATACGATCTCCAAATAATTGGGTAACCAATTTAATATAAGGAGTTTCTCCACAACCTGGACATGCCGCATGAAATTCAAAAAGAGGCTGTTCAAATTGGACTGCTTTTGCATTTGATTTACCAAAAGGATTTTTAGGCTTAGCATTTGCAAAGAGCCAGTCAAAATTTTCTTGTTCAAAACGAAGTTTATCGATTGATTCCATAGAAAGTGCTTTTTCTCCACCTTTTCCAGGACAAATATCAACACAAGCAGAACATCCCGTACAATCAGCCACAGAAACAGAAATACGGTATTGTAATCCTTCCGTACCAGTTGCTTGTAAGGTAGTCATTGCAGGCATTACCGCTGATTCTTCTTGATTGATAAGGAACGGTCTAATAACGGCGTGAGGACAAACAAAAGCACATTGATTACATTGAATACATTTGTCTTCGATCCATTCAGGCACAATATCGGAAATAAAACGCTTTTCATATTGAGTAGATCCCGATGTCATCGTACCATCCACAAATTCCCCCGCAAAGGCACTTACAGGAAGCCCTTCCCCTTCTAATTGATTGACAGCGGTTGCGATAGAAGTAACAAATACAGGAGCATTTTCTGCAATAGATAATTCAAAATCACCTTCTAAAGATCGCCACTCTACTTTAATTTCTATTTTTTGGAGCTGATCTGCTCCACTATCGATGGCTTTATAATTCATTTCAACAATCGCATCACCTTTTCGACCGTATGATTTTTTTGCACTTTCTTTCATTAAACGGACGGCTTCTTCATAAGGGATAATATCCGATAATTTGAAAAATGCCGCTTGCAGAATCGTATTTGACTGACGCATTCCAATGTCACGAGCAATACCATTTGCATTAATAATATAAAAATTGATATCATTCTCTGCAAAATAGCGTTTCATAAAATTAGGAAGTTTTTCTTGTGTTTCTTCAGGAGTCCACGAAGTATTGAGAAGGAAAGTACCTCCTTTTCGTAGTCCTTTGACCATATTATATTTGTAAACATAGGTTGGGAGAGAACAACTCACAAAATTTGGAGTCTCAATCAAATACGGAAGATCAACAGATGCTTTTCCAAAACGGAGATTGGAAATCGTAAATCCACCACTTTTTTTAGAATCATAATCAAAATAAGCTTGAATATTAAGATCGGTATTGTCGCCAATAATACTAATGGAATTTTTATTAGCTCCAACTGTACCGTCAGCACCAAGTCCATAGAATTTACATTCAATAATTCCTTTGGCAACGGCATCTAATTCTTCAGTAACTGGTAGTGATTTGAAGGTAACGTCATCGATAATACCGATTGTGAAATCATTTTTTGGTTCGCTTTGAGCAAGATTGTTATAGACAGCAACCATATGAGATGGAGTCGTATTCTTAGAAGAAAGACCAAAACGTCCTCCTACAATAATCGGTGTATTAGACAGATTAGCATAAGTTTCACAAATATCCAAATAAAGCGGTTCACCAGCAGAACCTAATTCTTTACAACGATCTAAAACAGCTATCGCTTTTACTGTGGAAGGTATTACTTTTAAAAAGTGTTTGCTTGGAAATGGACGGTATAAATGAATAGCAATCACACCCACCTTCTCCCCTCTTTTTATTAAAGCATCAACAGTAACTTGTGCTACTTTAACTCCCGAGCCCATGGCAACAATCACACGATCAGCATCAGAAGCTCCATAATATTCTACGGTAGACAGTTTTCTACCAGTTACTTTAGAAACCTGATCCATTGTTTCTTGAACAGTATCAGCTAGATTGTCATAGTAAGGATTGCGAGCTTCAAAAGCTTGGAAATAGATATCCGGAGTTTGTGCCGACCCACGAGTTACTGGTTTGTTACAACTAAGAGCACGGTCTCTAAATTCTTGAATTTTTTTCATATCTACAAGTTTTACATAATCCTCATTGTCCAACACTTCAACTTTCTGAATTTCATGAGAAGTACGGAATCCATCAAAAAAATGTAAAAAAGGAACTCTTGTTTTAATGGCAACTAAGTGGGAAACTAATGCATAGTCATGTGTTTCTTGAACTGAATTAGAAGCGAGCATTGCCCAGCCTGTTTGACGAGTAGCCATTACATCACTATGATCTCCATAAATAGAAAGCGCATGAGTACCGATTGTTCTAGCAGATACATGAAATACAGCAGGAAGTAATTCTCCAGCCATTTTATACATATTTGGAATCATTAATAAAAGACCTTGAGAAGCGGTAAAAGTAGAAGTCAACGCTCCTGCTTGTAATGATCCATGAACTGCGGCGGCGGCACCAGCTTCGGATTGAAGTTCGGAAACAACTACGGTATCACCAAAAATATTTTTTTTACCCTGCACAGACCAAACATCACACTGATCCGCCATTGGGGTTGAAGGGGTAATAGGATAAATAGCCGCAACTTCACTAAAAGCATAAGCAACATGGGCTGTGGCTTTATTTCCATCCATTGTCATAATTTTAGACGCCATAAAAGACTCCTATTAATAAAATTTTATTGGTATAAGAATTAAACAATCACTTCCTATTTAAAGAATAATATCTACGTTGTTATCCTTGAATCAAACGTAAAGAAAATCCTTTTCATAACAAAGGTAATATCTATACTCTAGTTTATATTATAATGCAGAAAAAAAAAATAGCAAATTTAAATAATCGTTTTTAGTGATAATATTAATTTAACTGTTCACGAATACGAAATGCCTCTATTAGGCTCTTCTTACCGGCATAATGAATCGGAGTACCAACCGCCAGTCCCCTACCTAAAACACTGACCTTGACATTACATTCTTGGAACAATTCTTTCAGATACATAATCGTAACATCCGCTTCGGTAGTCGCTCCAAAAGCAATAATAATTTCTTTAATCTGTTCTTGAATGATCTTTTCTTTCAAACGCTCAAAAGGAAGATTTGAAATTGTTACCCCTTCTAAAGGAGAGATAAGCCCCCCCAATACAAAATAACATCCTTTAAATACTTTTGATTCCTCAATATCTATCACATCAATATTCTGCTCTACTAAACAAAGGATTTCTTGATTACGATAACTATCCGAACAAAAACTACAAAGCGATTCTTCTGTAAAATAACCACATTTTGGACAAACACCTATTTGTTTTGGCAAATCCAATAAAATGCTTCCAAGTTCTTCGGCATAAGATAAGCCATTACTGGAAAACCATAAGGCTAATTTCTCCGCACTTTTTGGACCAATACTAGGGATTTTTGTTAATAATTTGGAAAGTTTTGTTATTGTTGGAGGCAACACGTATTATTTTCCTTGAAGCATATTGGCCATTGGAGAATTTTTAAAATTCTTTTTCTGCCATGATTCTAGCTCTTTACCACACTTTTTAAGTGTTTCTTTAATATGTTTTGCTAACTCTTCCTTAGGAAGTTTCATCGCTTCATCAGAAAACTCTATATGTTTGAGTGTTTTTTCACCATCTAAAGTGATTTTCACGTAATCCTTTTTAGAAACTGCTTTGAAACGTGTTTCTTCTAGTTGTTTTTTATAGGAATTCATTTCCTCACGCATTTTCATCATATTTTTCATATTATCAAAAGGTCCCATTGATAAACTCCTTTATATAATTCTCTATTTTCTTAAATTTAAAATGATTAGGAAATTTCAAATAAATTTTTAATTACCTCTTCTACCGTATCTACGGAATGATTTTCTTTTTTTGGTTCTTCTATTGGAGAAGATAACTGAGATGGTAGACTCTTAGAAATAGCTTGGGTTTTTAAAGTGTTTTGGTGTTCTTCCAATTTAGAAGCAAAATTTTTCTTTGGTTCTATCACACTAGAAGATTCATCTTTTTGTACATTGGTGTTTCTGCCCAGTGCCTTGAAAATCTCCTGTCGTAACTCTGATAAAGAGAGACGATTTTTATAATCTAAGATCTTAAATAAGGTACTTTCAATCCAAAATCGCTCCGATCTTTCTTGCCTCAATAGATCACATAATTCTAGGGATAAATTTAATACGGTTATTATATCTCGTTCTTCAAAATCAGCAACCAAAGCCTGAAGTGACTCATATTTCTCTTGCCCCATTTCTAAAAGAGAATGATTAGCGGGAAGTTTTTTAACTAAGAGCATTTTACGAAGAAATTTAGTAAAATTATCGGCAAAAGATACTCCATCTCCCGCTTCCATAAGATATTTATCTAACTGTTCCAACATAACAATAATATCCTGCTTAGCAAGAGCGGTTATAATTATTTCAAAATAAGAACTCTCTGGAATCCCCAAAACTTCTCGAGCTGCTTGAAGAGTCAACGTTCCATTTGAATATAAAATCACTTGATCTAAAATCGTCTGAGAATCCCTCATCGATCCGTCTCCGGCTTGGGCAATCTCTTCTAAGGCTTCCCGTTCATAATCATAACTTTCATTATCTAAAATTAATGCTAGTCGATCAATCAATATTTCTAAGGGAATCCTTTTAAGTAAATAATGCTGACATCGAGAGCGAATAGTTGGTAAGATCTTATTTGCTTCCGTCGTTGCAAGCATAAAAATAACATGTTCCGGTGGTTCTTCCAAAACTTTTAAAAGGGCATTAGATGCTTCCTTAGTAAGCATATGAACTTCATCAATAATAAAGATCTTATATTTTAAAGATAGAGGCGTATAAATTACATTATCACGAATCTCTCGAATTTGCTCGATACCACGATTAGAGGCACCGTCAATCTCACGAACATCTAAGGCTTGACCTGCTGTGATTTCCGAGCAAGCCGAACATACACCACAAATATTAGGGCTTTCTTTACAAGTCAATAATTTTGATAAAATACGAGCTGTACTTGTTTTTCCGACTCCCCTAGGACCGGAAAACAAGTAGGCATGAGGAACTTTACCACTATTAATAGCATTGGTTAATGCTGTTGTAACATGCTCCTGTCCAACAAGCTGAGAAAAGTCTTGAGGTCGCCATTTTCTAGCGGTCACCTGATAGTTTGACATTCTATACCTATATCTATAAAATATTATACTTATATTATAGTATGATTTCACAAAAAATATCAATAGTTTTTGATGAGAAATAATTATAAATAAAGGATCTTTTCGATAATATGAAAAGATCCTTTATTTATAATTATAAACTTTTTTTAAGTTTACTGGAAACGGCTGCTTTAACTCGTTTTTTAGCTGGGATTTGAATAACTTCCCGAGTTTTAGGATTGTGTCCTGTACGCGCCTTAGACATTTCCACAGATAATGTGGCTAATCCTGTTAATTCTACAGCAACTCCTTTTTGAAGTGATGTAACAACTTCCGAAACAAAAGTACGCCCTAATTCCGCTCCTTTGCTTTTTGGTAAGCCTAATTTTGCTGCAACAGCTTCTCCAATTGCAACATAAGTAACTTTACTCATTCTATCCTCCGATATATGGTGTTTTTTTCATGAATTCTATTTATTTTATTATATTAACCTAGTTTAATAAAAAAATCAAGTGTTTTTTTATTAAATTTTCATTTTTTTATATTTTTTTTCTAGAAATACTTACCTTGAGAAATAAAATAGCGATTATCCGCGTGAAAAAAAGATAATTTATACAACACAAAAGAATTTTTTGGATGATCTTTATATTTAAATTGTAAGATCATAATCTTTTCATCTTGATAAAAATTAACTAATTCATTATTGAATATATATCCTTCACAAGATTCTTTATGAGGAATTTCCGCATAAAATTTTTCTGCCCAAGTCTCTACCTGTTCAATATTTTGGAGAATGGTGAGATTCGCTTTATCGGAAATGGTAATAAATGATGTAAACAGACTTAAAATATACTCCACTGTCGTCTCTTTAATAACCATTTCACCTATTTCTATGGACACTCCCCCAAAAATCTTAATAATAGGATAAGAGTGTTCTATTTCCCAAGATGTTTCAATATTTTTATCAATATATTTCTGTACTAATAATTTTAATGCCTGCTCATCCGCTATGATCCGATAGTCGTATAAAAGCTTTTTTGTCCAAGTAATGCTAACTCTCTTATCCATATACTACCTTTTATATATTATTTTTTTTCCCATGTTTCTACCCCTTCCCAATGCTCCGGAGGATTTATCATAAGATATTCACAACGTTCTCTATAAAGCTGCGCTAAATAATGCATGGGTGGTAATGCTTTAAACAATACCAAGGCTTGCTCAAAATCCCCTTGATAATAATAATACTGAGCCTCGTGATATTGGGTATAGAATGCTTCTTCTTTTTGGGTCATTGATAATTTCAATTTTGGTGCATAAATTACTACAGGATTCTTTTTCCCTTTAACCCTTACTGTATCAACATTAATAAAAATATACGGAGAAAAATCTATTAACGCCGTTTTTGTAAATTCACTGATTAGAATTGGCATCTGATAAAACTTTGTTAATCCTTCTAAACGAGCTCCTAAATTTACCGCATCTCCAATAACCGTATAATCCAGTTTTTGTTCAGATCCAATATTCCCAACAATAGCATCACCTGTATTAATACCAATACCAATCTCAAAAGTAATTTTACCTAAAGATTTTTGTTTTTGATTAAAATTTTGTAACTCCTGTAACATCAATAATGAAGATCTTAGAGCATCATCCGCTGCCGTTGGAGAAACAGCAGGTGCCCCAAAAACACCCATAATCGCATCACCAATAAATTTATCAATAATACCTCTGTTATTGATTACTTGCTCTACCATCCCCGTAAAATAAGCATTCAAAGATAACACCAACTCTTCAGGAGATATCTTTTCCGATATGGTTGTAAAATCACGAATATCAGAAAATAACATCGTAACATTTTGTTTTACACCGATCAGCATCGTATCCGTAGAACGATTCAACACATAATCGATCACATCACTTGGTACATATTTTTGGAAAATAAAGCGAATCCTTTCTTCTTTTTGCTTGGCCAATACCGTTTGGTAAGCATAGTTTTTAATTTGATTATAAGACTTTTCCAATTCTTGGATCATATTGTTAAAATATTGACCTAAAATACCAATTTCATCAGGGTATAAAATCCGAACTCTTTTACTAAAATCCATACTATCCGTAATCAATTTGATCGTTTCGACACAATTTGTAAGCGGTTTAGTAATAAAATTCACAAAGGACAAAACCAAAACCGTTAAAATAATCAAACTAATTACCACAATTACAATCAAATAGGTCATAATTTCTTTCACAGGGGCGTAGAACTGTTTTTCATCGCTCAATAAAACAAACCAACTCTGGATTTCTGTATTTGGAATAAAAATACCAACTAACGATCCCTTAAGCACCGTATCAATGTTAATCCAGCTATTATAAGCATCTGGGTTCTGTCTCCTATTCCTCTCTTGTTCAGACATCATTTGGTATAATGACTCCAAATCACTCGAAACAATATTAGAATCAAAGGTATAAATCAAGCGACTGTTTGTTTGATAATCATAAGGAAGTATTAAAAAAGTTTCTTGATTAAACTTTTGGGCATAGGACAAGATAATATTATTAAAGATATTTTGAGTATCTTCGTTGAGTTCTGTGGGTAAAGCTTGATTTTGGGTATAATCTACAACTTCTTTTAAACGATAGCCGATAAATTCTTTAGCAATATTAGTAATACTCTTATTAATCGAAAAATAAGCCGTAATACCAAAAAAAATAAAAGAAATCAAAAATAAGGGAAACACAACAAAGAGTATTTTGTATCTTAATGTCCGTTTAATAGAAACAGATTTTATTTGATAATTAGATTCCAATTTTTAATCCTTACTTGTTAAAAACAAATTAATAATATTATTATCGTATAATTATCCAAAAAAAATCAATTTTATTTCATAATAATTTATGTAATATTGGATTTTTCATTTCTCTATCACAAAATATCAGCAATCATCCTTTGTAATGACCATTGTTTATACAGATGCTTAATAAAATAAAAAAATGAGTGAAAAACTTGCATTTAATTAAAAATATTGTATAATTTTATACAATGATTAAATAATTTTAAATTAATATCTATTCTATTTATTCTATCATCATAGAATCAGGAGACCCTCATGCCATACCAACTTGAAAGCTATATCAAAGATTTAAAACAAGTTTACTATCTTACTTCTGCAATGCAAAAATATACAGACTTAAAACAACTCCTTAGTGTGATGCTTAAAGAGTGTATTTCTATCACTCAAGCCACAGGTGGTTCTATTATGTTTCGACATAAACAGTCTGACCGCCTGTTTTTTTATGTTACGGAAGGACTAGATCAACAAAGTCTTGATAAAACAAATATGAGTGTTGGAGACGGAATTGCCGGTACGGTTATTGCCGAAGGGATTCCAAAAATTATTAACGATATTATGCTGGATCCAAAGTATATCACGATAAATTCTAATGTTCGTTCTGAAATGGCCGTCCCTATTATTGTAGAAAATACTGTCTTAGGTGTTATCGTTCTTGACCAAACAAATGTTGGTGCTTTTACCGACAAACATTTAGAATTAGTTCAAATGGTCTGTAGCTATACGGGATTTATTATTTCTTATCATATAAAAGCTCTAACTGCTGAAAAAACATCTCGTCTCCTAGAAAATATGATTCATATTACTTCCATAGTATCAGCAGAAGATATTTTTAAAATTCTAACGAAAGAATTAAAAGCAGAAAGTGCCTGTATTATTAATGAGCAGGGTAAAATACTATTTCAGGAAGGGACTCTCGTTGAAGACATTTCTCTTACTCCTAAAATTTTTGAACAATCCAACTGTACTCTTCTCAAAACAGAAAATAATCAACACATTCCCTATACAAGAATTATTATCCCTCGCATTCGGAAGGATATGACTTTTATTGCTGATAAAATTTATTACTTTTCGGAAAATGTACAAATTGATATTGATTTTGCCGATAAAATCCTCGAGTTTCTTGCTACTAAAGATTCCAAATTCCACCATGACGAAACATTATCCCAATGGGCAGAGCGTAAAATGGAAGCTCCGGCAGGACAAGTGTACGATCTTGCTGTCGGAAGTATCGAAAAAGAAATCATTGTTGCTGCTCTTAACAAACTCAAATATAACCGATTAAAAACGGCAAAATTCTTAGGTATTAATCGAAATACCTTAAGACATAAAATGGAGATTTTTGGCTTAGAACTATAGTATTAAGACGATTAAAGTCTATCAAATCAACTTACGATAGTGCATTTCTTGAATTTTTTAAGTCCTCTAAAAGACGATACTGTTCGTCTAACAAAGGAAAAAGTTCATCAATTTTTGTGTATTCCAAAGCCAGTGCTTTCCTTAGGATTACTATTTCATTTCCTTGCTTTTGAAATAATTCTTCTTGAATATCTTTGATCCGAAGTTCTGCTTGATGAATTTCTTCTTCCAAACCACTAATTTCGTTATTACACTGCTTAATCCGAACATTATATTCCTGTTTCAGAGGTGGGTTTTTCTTTTCTTGAGATGACTTTTTAGATGATTTTTTTTTGATAGGTTCTTCTTCGGAAAATCCTTTGTCTTCCAAAAATTCTTGGTAGGTACCGAGAAATACATAAGGAAAATCCCCATCAAAAATAATTAATTTATTCGCTATATTATGAAGAATCATTTCGTTATGAGTCACTAATACAACCGCCCCTTCATAGACACTTAATGCTTCTACTAGAGAGTCAATACTCTGCATATCCAAATGATTAGAAGGCTCATCCAAGAGTAGACAATGAGTAGGGCTAGCGATTAATTTCCCTAATAAAACACGAGCCTTCTCCCCTCCGGACAGCACCTCACATTTTTTAAGAGCCATTGGTCCTTCAAACATCATTGCTCCTGCAATACTTCGCGCTTTTTCTCTATTATTATTAGGGAGTACCGTAGCTATTTCTTCCTCAACCGTAAACTGAGAATTCAACTCCTGCTCTGCCACCTGTCCATAATAACCTACTAATAATTGAGGGTGCTTTTTTATCGTTCCTACTAATAGTTCTAATTGCTGAGCCAATAATCTCAATAATGTCGATTTACCACGTCCATTTTTCCCAACAATCGCAACCTTATCTCCTTTAGAGATTTCAAAGCTTAAATTGTTAATCAATAAATGGTCTTCTTGATACCCAAAACTAAGATCATCAATACTCATCATGACTCTCGTATCAAAAGCTTTAAAAGAAAATTCAAAGTCTAAATCACTAATGGATTCCAGTTTATTTTTATTGTCTTTTTTCTCTAGTGTCTTGATTCGAGACTGTACCATCCCTGCTAAACGAGCTT